>CANCMG010000016.1 GCA_947378965.1 Alcaligenaceae bacterium
GATCAAGATATTCGCAACATGGGTGGTTTGCGCAAGTACATGCCCATCACGTGGATCACCTTTTTGATTGGTACGCTGGCCTTGGTGGGTACGCCGTTTTTCTCGGGCTTTTATTCTAAAGAGCACATCATCGAAGCTGCCGGTGCGGCCAACGTGTGGGGCGCAAGTTTTGCACATTACGCTACGTTGATCGGTGTGTTTGTGACGTCACTGTATTCTTTCCGTGTGTACTTTTTAGTGTTTCATGGCAAAGAGCGTTTTGATACGCACGGCGGCGCGCACGCCGCATCGCCCGGGCATGATGACCACGCAGCCTGCGGTCACGACCATGATCACGCCCACGCCCACGCCCACGGTCATGATCATGCTGGTCACGGCGATGCCCATGGGCATGATGATCATGGTCATCACGGCGGCACGCCACACGAGTCACCATGGGTGGTGACCTTGCCGTTGGTGCTCTTGGCCATCCCGTCGATCATCATCGGTGCGATTGCAATTGATCCTTTACTGTTTGGGTCGTACTTTAAAAACTCAATTGTGATCCTCACTCAGCATCCTGCGATGGCAGAGCTTGCCAAAGAGTGGCACCACGTGCATGGTTGGGTGGGTTATGCCTTGCATGCCTTTACGACCGTGCCCTTCTGGCTAGTGGTAGCAGGCGCAGTGGTAGCGTGGTACTGCTACTTGATTAATCCTAAAGTTCCAGCGGCGATCCAGTCGAATCTAACCGTTGTGAATAAGGTCCTTGAAAACAAGTACTTCTTTGACTGGTTTAATGAGCAAGTGCTGGCACGAGGTTTGCGCGCACTCGGCACGAGCTTCTGGCAACGCGGCGATCGTGGTTTGATCGATGGCCTGTTGGTGAATGGCTCGGCAAAATTAGTGGGTGCTTTGGCAGGTGTGACCCGTCGGTTCCAGACGGGTTACATCTATCACTACGCCTTTGCGATGATCATCGGCCTGCTGGTCGCGATCACCTACGTTATCTTTGGTACTAAATAATGACAAGCGAGATGGCTTCTTTTACGACTCCGTGGCTAACGTTTGCGATTTTCGTTCCGATCGTCTGCGGCTTGTTGATTTTGGCGGTGGGCAGCGACGAGCGCCCAGCCTTGACGCGAAATCTTGCGCTGATCGGTGCGCTACTCAGTTTCTTTGTCACAATCCCTCTTTACACAGGCTTTGACAATACAACGGCCGCGATGCAGTTTGTTGAAAAGTCGACCTGGATACCCGCCTTTGCGGTGATGTATCACCTGGGCGTGGATGGGATCTCGTTGTGGTTTGTGCTACTGACTGCCTTTATTACGATCATCGTTGTACTGGCGGGCTGGGAGGTCATTACCTCACGTATCGCGCAATACATGGCTGCCTTCTTGATCTTGTCGGGTTTGATGATCGGCGTCTTCGTCGCGATGGACGGCTTGTTGTTCTATATCTTCTTTGAAGCCACACTGATCCCGATGTATATCATCGTAGGCGTTTGGGGTGGCCCCAATCGAGTCTATGCCGCGTTCAAGTTCTTCTTGTATACGCTGATGGGTTCGTTACTGACCTTGGTTGCCTTTTTGTACCTCTGGAACGAAGCCGGTGGTTCATTTGATATCCAAACCTGGCACGACTTGCCACTGGCTTACACGCCGCAGGTTTTGATCTTCTTTGCGTTTTTGGCGGCCTTTGCGGTAAAGGTACCGATGTGGCCCGTGCACACCTGGTTGCCCGACGCCCACGTTGAGGCGCCTACCGGCGGCTCGGTGGTGTTGGCGGCCATTATGCTCAAACTCGGCGCCTATGGCTTTTTGAGATTGTCGCTACCGATTGTGCCTGACGCGTCGGTGGGTATGTCAGGCATCATCATTGCACTGTCGTTGATCGCGGTGATTTATATCGGCATGGTTGCGATTGTGCAAGACGATATGAAAAAGCTCGTGGCCTATTCATCGGTCGCACATATGGGTTTTGTGACGCTAGGTTTCTTTATCTTCAACACGGCAGGTGTTGAGGGTGCGATTGTGCAGATGGTGTCGCATGGCTTTGTATCGGCCGCGATGTTCTTGTGTATTGGTGTGTTGTACGACCGTATGCACAGCCGTCAGATTGCGGATTACGGTGGCGTCATCAACACCATGCCGCGCTTTGTGACCTTCTTTGTGTTCTTCTCAATGGCTAATGCTGGCTTACCAGCCACAAGCGGCTTTGTGGGCGAATTCATGGTCATCATGGGTGCCGTGCAGTTTAATTTCTGGATCGGTTTGTTGGCAGCAACAGCCTTGATTCTTGGGGCCTCCTATTCTCTTTGGATGGTGAAGCGGGTCGCGTTTGGTGATGTCGCCAACGATCACGTGCGCGATTTGCACGATCTGTCGAGTCGCGAATTTTTTATTCTCGGGATCATGGCGCTTGCCGTGCTCTATATGGGTATCCATCCCAAGCCCTTTACTGATGTGATGCACACCTCAGTTGAGGCCCTGTTGCAACACGTATCCAATTCAAAACTGTAAGCCCCGCCATGATGCAATCTCAATTCGATTTCGGCCTGGCCGCACCAGAAATTATTCTGACAGTGATGGGCATGGTCATCCTGATTCTTGATGCGCTCAGTAGTGGTGCGCGTCGCACACTCGCCTATGGTTTGTCTTTGGTGACGTTGGCTGTATTGGCAGCGGTCTCTTTTTGGCAATGGAATATGGGTTTGGTGGGCGAAACATTCTTTGGGATGTACATCGCTGACCCGTTGGCACATTTGTTAAAAATGGCTTCGTATCTTGCGGTTGCGCTCACTTTGGTCTATGGCCGTGAATACATGCAGTCGCGCGATATGCTGCGCGGCGGCGAGTTTTATGTGCTGGTACTGTTTGCCTTGCTTGGGCAAATGGTGATGATTTCTGCTGGTAATTTCTTGACCATTTATCTGGGTCTTGAGTTAATGTCTTTGGCGCTCTACGCACTCGTTGCGATTCGCCGCGATCATGCGCAGTCAACCGAAGCCGCCATGAAGTATTTTGTTCTGGGTGCTTTGGCCTCGGGCTTTATGTTGTACGGCATGTCGATGTTGTATGGCGCCACCGGTAATCTTGATTTGCGCAATATTGCTGATGCGGTGAACTCGGGTCAGATCGATTATCTGCCTCTCACCTTTGGTGTGGTGTTTTTGGTCGCAGGTTTGGCCTTTAAGCTTGGCGCAGTGCCGTTTCATATGTGGGTGCCCGATGTGTATCAGGGTTCGCCAACAGCCGTCACTTTGGTGTTGGCAGCGGCACCTAAACTGGCGGCCTTTGCGATTACCTTGCGTATTTTGGTCGTAGGTTTGGGTGATTTGACCGGCGACTGGCAACCAATGTTGCTGATTTTGGCCTTTCTGTCGCTGGCAATTGGTAACCTGACTGCCATCATGCAGACCAACTTCAAGCGGATGTTGGCCTACTCAACCATCTCGCATATGGGCTTTATCTTGTTGGGCTTGGCGTCGGGTTCGCTAGATGGTGATAAGCAGTTTGATACTGAATCGTATGGTTCTGCTTTGTTCTACATGCTGACTTATGTGTTGACCACGCTGGCGTCGTTTGGCTTGATCATGTTGATGACACGCGAAGGCCACGAGTGCGAAGATATCAGCGATCTGAAAGGCTTGAACCGTCGCAGCCCCTGGATGGCGGCCTTGCTTTTGCTACTGATGTGTTCGTTGGCAGGCTTGCCACCTTTAGTTGGCTTTGATGCCAAGCTGTTGATTTTGCAGACACTGCTGAAATCAGATCGTCTCTGGATGGCTGTTGTAGCAGTATTGTTTTCGTTGATCGGCGCCTTCTATTATTTGCGTGTCATCAAGGTGATGTACTTTGATGAGCCCGAGGCGGCTACTCCGACCATTGAGACAGTGTCCTGGATTCCTCGCAGTCTGATCATCCTGAACGGCTTGGCTGTTTTAGTGCTTGGCCTGATGCCTAATGGGTTGTTGGTGCTGTGCTTGCAAGCCATGCGCGCGACCTTGGCGTTTTAATGGATGAATCAAACCGCAGCGGTTTGGCTATTGATTCTGCTGGCTTTTATAGCGGCAAATGTGCCGTTTCTGAATAATCGAGTGTTGGCGGTATGGCAGCCTAAGAGTTTGCCAGCGCCAAAGGCTTTTTGGTTGCGCGCGCTAGAACTGTTTGTGCTGTACTGCCTGGTAGGCGCAATCGGCATTTCGTTTGAGCGTTTAATTGGAAACGTTTTTGCGCAGCGCTGGGAGTTCTATGCCATCACGTTTAGCCTGTTTGTCGTGATGGCGTTTCCGGGGTTTGTGTTTCGCTATTTGCTGCGCCGCGCCTAAGCGATCGCTCACTAATTTTCAAACCAGTTCAACACCCCGTCAAGCCCTGCAAAATTCAACGCGTAATTTGCTTGGGCGCGTACCACGGGCTTGGCACGATACGCCACCGAATAGCCCGCTAAGCCCAGCATCTTCAGGTCGTTAGCACCATCTCCAATCGCAATGATCTGGTGCGTTTGCGCGCCAAGCGCTTGGGCAAAGGCGGTTAAGGTATCGGCCTTGCCCTGTGCATCAAGAATCCGTCCGTTGACTTTGCCCGTGAGCAGGCCGTGCTCTTGCTCGAGCACGTTGGCGTGTGCGGCATCGAGACCTAAACGGGCTTTGAGTTTCTCGGTAAAAAAGGTGAAGCCACCCGACACAAGCAACACTTTGATCCCAGCCTGTTGGGCTGTACTGACAAGTTGCTCTGCACCCGGATTTAAGCGTAATTTTTGGTTATACACCTGTTGCAGTACGTCGGCAGACAGCCCTTTTAAAAATGCCACGCGACGCGTCAGGCTGTCAGAAAAATCTTTGATCTCGCCACGCATCGCGGCTTCAGTAATTGAGGCGACTTGCTCTTTGACTCCACCAAACGCTGCGATCTCATCAATGCACTCAATGTTGATCAGGGTTGAGTCCATATCCATTGCCAACACTTTGCAGTCGGCTAAGCGGCTGCCGGCAGCAATATAGGCGGTATCCACTGACACCCGCTCGCCCCACGCCAATAACTCAGCACGTGTGGTGGCGCTAGCGTTGACGTTTAACAAACGCGCTGCGGTGGTGCTAATGCGCTGTACCCCAGAGGCTTCGCTAAGCGCTGCCGCTTGTTCAATAAGGTCGCTTGCTAAGGCGGGTGATTGCACAACGAGATTAAAGGTAGTCATAAACGGATTCAAAGTATGAAAGGAGGTGTCATCAATTGAAAAAATTTTAGAAGATCAGGTACAAATGTCTTGCGAGTCATCTGATGAAAAAGGTGGCTTGTTGTTTCACACCTTTAAAAAGGGAACTCATCCTGAATACAATACACGACCTTCAAGTACAGCAAACATCACCGTGCTAGCGAACGCAACAAAGTACGCACCGCCTCATAACGTGCGTTGACGTCGAGCCCCTTGATTTCAATCCGTAGTTTATCTTGGCCGGCAAATCGAATGTTTTTTTGCTTTTGCACCAACTCAATCAGGCGCACTGGGTCAACTGTTGTGCTTTGCTTAAAGTGCAGCATGATTTGCATCTCGCTGGCGTCAATTTTTTGAATCCCCAAGGGCAAGCCTAACAAGCGGATTTTATGAGTTGAGAGCAAAGTACGGGCTGGCTCAGGGAGCTTGCCAAAACGATCGATGAGTTCTTCTTGGATCACAATCAAATCGTCTTCGTCTTTGCAACTTGATAAGCGCTTGTAAAGCGATAGCCGCGCTGGTACGTCGCCACAAAAATCAGCAGGCAGTAGGGCGGGGGCGTGTAGATTCACTTCGCACCCTGCGCTAAAGGGCGCATCCAAGTCGGGTTCAACACCGGCCTTCAAAGCTCGCACGGCTTCGTTGAGCATATCGTTGTACATCGAGAAGCCAATTTCTTGGATATTGCCCGATTGCGATTCGCCTAACACCTCACCTGTGCCACGGATTTCAAGGTCATGCATCGCCAAAAAGAAGCCCGAACCAAGTTCTTCCATCGCCTGAATCGCTTCAAGGCGTTTTTTGGCGTTCTTGGTGATTGAGTCTTCGCCTGGCGTCATTAGGTAGGCGTAGGCTTGGTGGTGCGAGCGCCCCACGCGGCCGCGCAATTGATGCAATTGCGCCAAGCCAAAGCGGTCGGCCCGATGGATGATGATGGTGTTGGCACTTGAGACGTCAATGCCGGTTTCGATAATTGTGGTGCAAAGCAAGACGTTAAAGCGCTGCTGATAAAAGCCTTTCATCACCTGTTCAAGATCGCGTTCACCCATTTGGCCATGCGCAACCGCGATGCGGGCCTCGGGCACTAGTTCTTCGAGGCGGGCGCGACGGTTATGAATGGTTTCAACTTCGTTATGCAAAAAGTAGGCTTGCCCGCCGCGCTTGAGTTCGCGCAGCAAGGCTTCTCGAATGGTGCTGTTATCCTCACGACGCACAAAGGTTTTAATGGCTAAGCGCTTTTGTGGTGCCGTGGCAATCACTGAAAAATCGCGAATCCCTTCCAGAGACATCCCAAGCGTGCGGGGGATTGGTGTGGCCGTGAGCGTCAAGACATCAACCTCTGCGCGCAGCGACTTGAGCACTTCTTTTTGGCGCACGCCAAAGCGATGTTCTTCGTCGATGATGACGAGCCCCAAGCGCATAAAGTTGACGTCTTTCGATAAGATCTTGTGGGTGCCGATGACAATGTCGATCGTACCGTCGTTGATCCCTATGATGGCGCTGGCGATCTCTTTGGCGGATCTGAAACGCGAGAGTTCAACCACCTTCACTGGCCAGTCGGCAAAACGATCTGAAAAGGTTTGTGCGTGTTGTTCAGCCAGCAGCGTGGTTGGGCACAAAATCGCTACCTGCTTGCCGTTGGCGATGGCCAAAAACGCGGCGCGCAACGCGACTTCTGTTTTACCAAACCCCACATCGCCGCACACCAGTCGATCCATCGGGCGCCCAGAGGTCATGTCAGCCAACACGCATTGAATGGCGGCCGCCTGATCAACCGTCTCTTCAAAGCCAAAGCCTTCAGAAAATAACTCGTAATCTCCTAAAGGCAGCTTGAAGGCGAAGCCCTGTCGTGCCGCGCGTTTGGCGTAAATATCGAGCAGTTCGGCTGCGGTGTCGCGGACTTGCTGTGCGGCTTTGCGGCGAGCCTTCTCCCATTGGCCCGAACCAAGCTGATGCAAGGGGGCAGTGTCTGGGTCGTTGCCGCTGTAACGCGCAATCACGTGTAATTGCGCCACGGGCACGTAGAGCGTTGTCTTGTTTGCGTATTCAAGATGAAGAAACTCCATCTCGCCTTCGCCCATATCCATGTTAATTAGGCCGTGGTAACGGCCGATGCCATGTTGCGCATGCACCACCGGATCACCGATGCGCAATTCAGATAAATCGCGCACCATGGCTTCGACGTTGCTAGCGCGTTCTTGATCGCGCTTACCACGACGGGCAGTGGTGCCGTGTCCGGGGTATAGGTCGTTTTCAGTGATAAAGACCAGTTGCTGTCCTGGCAATTGAAAGCCAGTATTGAGTTGTGCGACTGTGATGGCAAAATGCGCATCGCCTTCTAAAAATAGTGCGAGTGATTCGGTTTGCGCGTCTGGGATCAGGCCATGTTCGGCCAGCATCTGCAAGATGGTTTCACGTCGCCCGTGCGAGTCGGTGCACAAAACTAGTCGCCGCTGCGTTTGGCTTAACAGTGCACGAAGTTTTTGTACGGGGTCGTCAGAGCGGCGCGAGATCCCGATATCGGGTGCCGCTAAAAACTCAGGGTGTTCGGTCTCGGTGGTGAGTGCGACACGCGCAAAGATCTTGAGTTGTTCAAACAGGGTTTCAGCCCGTAAAAACAACGCGTCTGGCGCAAGCACCGGGCGCTCGCGATCGCTCTTTAAAAAGTTATAGCGGCTGGCCGTATCTTGGGCAAAGCGACGCATGGCGTCGTCGATATCCCCTAACGTCACCATGATGGTGTCTTGTGTCAGGTAATCGAACAAGGTGGCGGTGCTGTCAAAAAACAGCGGCAAATAATATTCAACGCCAGCAAACGCAATCCCACTACCAATATCGCGATAGGGCAACGCACGCGAAGGGTCGCCTTCAAACACTTCGCGAAAGCCCGAGCGAAAATGATTACGCGCGGCTTCATCCATCGGAAACTCGCGCCCAGGCAGCAACTGCACTGAGCCGACTGGGTATAAGCTGCGCTGGGTATCAATATCGAAGGCGCGAATCGATTCGATTTCATCATCAAATAAATCGATGCGATAGGGCACCACAGAGCCCATCGGAAACAAGTCAATCAAACTGCCACGCACACAGAATTCGCCTGGTACCGTCACCTGAGAAACATGGGCGTAATTGGCCAACATCAACTGCGCGCGTAAGGCGGCCTCGTTAAGTTTGTCTTTTTGCTTAAACGAAAAGGTATAAGCAGCCAAAAAACTTGGTGGGGGTAAGCGGTACAGTGCAGTGGTGATCGGCACGGTTAACACGTCGACCTCGTGCTGCATCAAGGCATGCAACGTGCGTAACCGTTCAGAGATTAGATCTTGGTGTGGCGAAAAGCTATCGTAGGGCAGGGTCTCCCAGTCGGGCAGGGGGCGCACCTTTAGTTCGGGGGCAAAAAGAGGGATCTCATCGGCCAGGCGCTGCGCCTCAAGGGGTTCAGCCGTCAAAATCACCAGTGTTTTGCCGGCTTGACGCGCCAGCTGCGCCAGCAGCCAGGCATCCCCAGAGCCAGGCGGACGAGGATGGTGGTAGCGCAGACCCGGTTTCAGGGCGTTGAGCAGCGTTGATATTGTTGAGACGACTGAAGCGGGTGCAGCGGGCATGACAAACCAATATAAAAAAAGACGCAGGCGCCATCCCAAAATAGGGGGCGCCGAATGAAGTGCTAATTATAGGGCGAGGGCGACTTGTGCGACCTGTGCACGGCAGCGTGCCATCGCGATGAGTCTTAGGAAGATGCAAGGAAGTGTCGTTGCCGTGGCGTGGTGAGCAGTCAGTCAGCCGTTTCGAGATTCTTTTCGTGGACTCGTTGCACACTCGACACCTATAATTGGGCGCTGTCAATGGAACCCTATGAGCCTGACTCAGACCACCCCGCGAATCGTTGCCCTGGTACCCTCGGCGGGAGTCGGTGCGCGCGCGCAGTCGCAAGTGCCCTCTGCGCTGTCCAAGGCGGCTATGCCTAAGCAATACCGCTTATTGGCAGGAGTGCCGATGTTGCGGCGCTCGGTGCAAGCCTTA
The DNA here is from genome assembly GCA_947378965.1 of Alcaligenaceae bacterium. Lineage (GTDB taxonomy): Bacteria > Pseudomonadota > Gammaproteobacteria > Burkholderiales > Burkholderiaceae_B > Zwartia. The sequence goes on from CANCMG010000016.1 coordinate 9,220, forward strand.
TTAAACGAGCCTCGCATTGAACAGGTGCGTGTGGTGGTCGCGCTAGGTGATTTACTGGCTGGGCAATGCCTGGCGGGTTTGCCGCGTACGGTGTGCTGCCCTTGTGGTGGCGCAACTCGCGCGCAAACGGTATTAAATGGTCTTCAAGATGCGCAATTGCGTGCAGAAGACTGGGTGCTTGTGCACGATGCGGCACGCCCTGGTTTGCCTGCAGAGGCTTTGGCGCGCCTGATCGATAGCTGTCTGCCTCACGCAGTGGGTGGTTTGCTGGCGATGCCGGTTGCCGATACGGTGAAGCGTTCGTACCCGCCGCCCTCAAAGACCGTGCTACAAACGATTGCGCGCGAGTCGTTGTGGTTGGCACAAACCCCCCAAATGTTTCGGGCCGGCTTGCTCGAGCAGGCCTTGGTCACCGCAATTGAGCGTAACGTGTCGATTACAGATGAGTCGTCTGCACTCGAAGCTGCGGGTCATGCCCCTTTACTGATACAAGGCTCGGCGTTAAATGCCAAGGTCACCTGGCCTGAAGATTTTGAATGGGTGCAATCATGGCTGTAACTCACGTGTCTGATTGCAAGGATGACTGCAAGTGAACCCTAACGCGTTTCGTGTCGGACAAGGATTCGATGTACACGCACTCGTGCCCGAGCGTGCTTTAATCATTGGTGGCGTGCAGATTGAGCACAGCTTAGGTTTGTTGGGGCACTCGGATGCCGATGTGTTGTTGCATGCCTTGACGGATGCCCTATTAGGCGCAGCGGGGTTGGGTGATATTGGTCGGCATTTTCCGGATACTGACCCTCAATACCGTGGCGCGGATAGTCGCGTGTTGTTACGTACGGCTTATCAACGGGTGTGCGAGGCGGGTTGGCAGGTGGTCAATATCGATGCCACGATTCATGCGCAAGCACCAAAAATGGGCCCACATATTGTTGGGATGATTGCCAATATTGCGCACGATCTGGCGATTGCGGCTACGTCGGTCAATATCAAAGCTAAAACTAACGAAGGCCTAGGCCACTTGGGCCGGCAAGAAGGGATCGCCGCAAATGTGATTGTGCTACTAAGCGCTCACAGCCCGCCATCTGGAATAAACACATAGCCGTGACCCCACACGGTTTGAATGTACGCGGGCTTTGAGGGATTTACCTCAATCAGTTTACGCAAGCGCGAAATTTGTACGTCAAGGCTACGGTCATACGCAGCGTATTCACGCCCACGGGCAAGCTCCATCAGCTTTTCGCGCGAGATCGGTATCTTTGGGTGACGGCCAAAGACCTTCAGTACCGAAAATTCACCGGTTGTGATCGGTACGATATGACGATCGCGGGTTAGGGTGCGCGTGGCCAGATTGAGCTCAAAGGGCCCAAAGTAGATGGCTTCGTGAGCGTAACTGGGGGCACCTGGGTGCTCGTCGCTGCCACGCCGACGCAAAATTGCTTTGATACGAGCTAAGAGTTCGCGCGGATTAAAGGGCTTGGAGATGTAATCATCTGCGCCCATTTCGAGGCCAATGATGCGATCGATTTCTTCGGCGCGGGCTGTGAGCATAATCAGCGGGGTGTTATCGTGATTGCCGCGCAGGCGACGGCAAATCGATAAGCCATCCTCGCCTGGCAGTATTAAGTCAAGCACCAATAAATCAATGTGTTCGCGATGCCAGATTTTGCTCATCTCTTGGCCATCTTCTGCTGTTAGTACGCTAAAACCTTGATCGGTAAGATATCGACGTAATAAATCACGTAGGCGCGGGTCGTCATCGACGACTAGAATTTTGCGCACGATGGGGGAGGGTAAGATATTCATCATATAAAACACTCGCTTTTTAAGGCAAGGGGAGACCAACAGTCGGACAGAAACTGTGCAAGACCGCACCATACCGGATTTGTTACAAGGTTTTGTAAGAGCTGAGCTATGCTTAAAGGGTTGTAACAAATAGTTACAAATGCAAGCGAGAAGGCGAGAGAAAACTTGGATGAGATGGAGCGAGTTCACGTGCCTCCATTCAAGCTGCACGAAAGCAATTTTTAATTACGATAAAACGCGATTCACGCACTGAACCGATGATTTGCTAGCGCAAGTGGCTGACAAAGAATTTGCTCAACACGTAAGGGACAACCCAGATGTTTCAAGCTAGCCATTTACGTCGAACTCTTGAAGTGAGCGGAAAACAGTACGATTATTTCAGTCTGCCCGAAGCCCAGCTGGCCGGGTTGCGCGAGCTGAATAGCCTACCCTACACCTTGCGGATTTTGCTTGAGAATTTGTTGCGACATCAGGCGCTAAACGAGTGCTCGGTTCAGTCGGTTGACGTGATGCAACTTGTGTCGCAACTGGTGTCGCGCCAAGCCGACTGTGTGATTGAGTTCAGACCCGCACGCGTGTTGATGCCTGAATCGTCTGGACTCACCTTGATGGGTGATCTAGCCGCGATGCGCGATGCAATGACTGCCTTGGGTGGTGATCCAGCGTTGATTAATCCTAGCGTCGCAATGGATTTTGTCGTTGATCATTCTGTGATGGTGGAAGACTCGGGTAAGCCGACCTCGCTTGAGCACAACATGAAGATTGAGTTTGAGCAAAATCGTGAGCGTTACGAATTTTTGCGTTGGTGTAGTCAGGCGTTTGACGGCGTGCGTGTGTTTCCGCCAGGCTCTGGGATTTTGCATCAGATTAACCTAGAGTTTTTAGGCAAAGTGGTTTGGACCAAAGAGCATCAAGGTCGCCAGTTGGCGTTTCCTGATTCGTTGATTGGGATGGATAGCCATACCGCGATGATCAATGCCTTAGGGGTGGTGGGATGGGGTGTCGGTGGTTTTGAAGGTGGTGCAGTCGCCTTGGGTGAACCGGTCTCTGTGCCAATCCCAGAAGTTGTTGGCTGTCAATTGAGCGGTGCTTTGCAGCCCGGTGTCACCTCGACTGACTTGGTGCTGACCATCACACAACGTCTGCGTAGCGAAGAGGTGATTGGACGGTTCATTGAGTACTTTGGTGCAGGTGTGGATGCCCTGACGTTGCCTGAACGGGCAACTGTCTCAAATATGACCCCCGAGTGTGGCGCCACCATGAGTTTTTTTCCGGTGGATCAAGAGACGCTTCGTTATCTGACTGTCTCGGGGCGCAGCGCTGAACAAGTTGCCTTGGTCAAGGCCTACTGTCAGGCGCAAGGTTTGTGGCGAGACGCTCAGACGTTGACGCCACGCTACGCTAAAGTCATTCAGATTGATTTGTCTGCAGTGGTGCCTAGCATGGCGGGCCCGAGTCGCCCAGATGCGCGGGTTGATCTCGGGGGGGTCGCTCAAGCGTTTCATCACGCGATTGCTACGAAGAAGACGTCTGCGCCTGTTCTGGTGCAAGGTCAATCGGCCTCACAGTCAGCTCAAGTAGCGGATGCGCCAGGGCATGGCGATGACCTTGACGATGGCTCGGTGGTCATCGCCGCCATCACAAGTTGCACCAACACCTCTAACCCGGCGGTGATGATCGGTGCGGGCTTGCTCGCCCGTAACGCGCGTCGTCGTGGATTGAGGCCAAAGCCTTGGGTGAAAACGTCGTTATCCCCGGGTTCGCGTGTAGTGGCCGATTATTTAAAGGTCTCGGGTTTGCAAGCAGAGCTAGATGCCTTAGGCTTTAACGTCGTAGGCTTTGGTTGCATGAGTTGCATGGGAAACTCTGGTCCACTGCCCGAGCCGATTTTAAAAGCAATTGAAACCCGACAGTTAGCTACAGTGGCGGTGTTGTCGGGCAATCGTAATTTTGATGCGCGCGTGCATAACAGCGTACAAGTCAACTTTTTAGCTTCGCCGCCCTTGGTGGTGGCGTATTCACTGACGGGCTCCATACACACCGATTTAACACAACAGCCATTAGGGCACGACGAGCAAGGTGCGGCGGTATATCTGAAAGATATTTGGCCCGCTCCTGAAGACATTCGCGCCATGATCGAACGCTATGTTGAGCCTCATTTGTACCAAGAGCGCTATCAAACTATTTTTGAAGGTTCGCCACAATGGCGAGAACTGACCAGCGCGACCGGAAAAATTTACGACTGGAATCCTGAGAGTCTATTTATTCAACGACCACCATATTTTGATGGGATGACGCGCGAGGTACCTGCGCACGAAGATATTGTGGGCGCGCGCGTGCTTGGCATGTTTGGCGATATGCTGACAACCGACCATATTTCGCCGATCGGCAAGTTTTCTGTGCAGACGCCCGCTGGCGAGTATCTACAGTCTTTGGGGGTTGCCCCTGCAGATTTTGTCAATTATGGGGCGCGTCGCTTAAATCACCAAGTCATGATGCGCGGTACGTTTGCAAACGTGCGCCTGCATAATGAATTGACTCCAGACGTGCAGGGCAGTTCTACCTTGCATATGCCTAGCAAAGAGCCGATGTCAATTTACGCGGCAGCACAACGCTATCGCGAAGAGGGTGTCCCCTTAGTGATTGTCGGCGGTAAAGAATACGGCGCTGGGTCATCGCGCGACTGGGCTGCCAAAGGTACGGGTTTGCTTGGTGTACGCGCCGTGATCGCTGAGTCACTTGAGCGGATTCATCGTTCAAATTTGGTGAGCATGGGCGTGTTGCCACTGCAATTTTTAAACGGCGATACTCGACAGTCGCTTGGTTTGAACGGCGCCGAAACCTTTGATATTCGTGGGTTAAAACAAGGCCTCAAGGCGCGCGATCAGCTCGACTGCCTAATCAGGTATGAAGATGGTCGTTCGCAAACAATCCGTTTGTTGGTGCGTCTAGAGAGCGACGTTGAAGCAGAGTATTACCGGCATGGTGGTATTTTGCAGTGCGTGCTGAGGGCTCGTTTAGAACAGGCGTCTGTCTAGTGTCTAAGGGGCGATGACTGCTCCATGCGCATCAATTCAGGTGACACACGGTAATGAGACGACGCAGCGTACTGAGAAGACGCAGCGTACTGAGAATTCAGTGATTTTGTAACCAACTGACATTTGTTTTTAAGGCCTTAAGCGGTGTCTGGCTAAATCGTACAGGCTTTCTAGGTCTACACTGAAGGTGTTTAGCTTACAAGGTTGCTGTGGCTTGCTTGCAGGTATTGCTTGTATTTCGATTAGGTGAGTACATATGGGTCGGCAAACGTTTTGGTCTGCGTGTTTTGGGGTTTCGTGGCTCTTCGTGGCGAATGTGTGGGCACAAACGCCGGCTACGCCTTTGCCGGTCGCTCAAAGCGCTGCCCCGCTGATGACGCCCCTTGCTCAAGCGCCAGGGCAACCTGTTAACCCGCCCAGCGGCCAAGTCAATATTATCTCTCTACCCGAATTGCAAGCCTTAATCGCACCGGTGGCGTTATATCCCGATGGGTTGCTTGCCCAGATGCTGATGGCAGCGACGTACCCGCTTGAAGTTGCCGCGGCTACGATTTGGCTGCAGAACAATCGCTTAACCGGTAGTGCGTTTGAGGCGGCCCTGGCGCAGCAGCGCTGGGATAATAGTGTGAAGTCCTTAGTGCATTTTCCTGAGGCGTTAAAGCTGTTGGGTAATCAACTTGAATGGACCCACCGTTTGGGTGATGCCTATTTGGTACAGCCCTCTGAGTTGATGCAGGCAGTACAAGCGTTACGTTCACACGCGCGACAGACTGGAAATTTGCAATCGGGCACGCAGATGGTGGTCTCAACCGACCCCCTTTCAAATATCATCATCATGCCGACCAACCCAGACATTGTGTACGTGCCTACGTACAACCCCACGGTGGTGTACGGCCCCTGGCCGTATCCAGCTTATCAGCCCTATGCGGTCTATAACCCGGGTTGGGGGGCGATGGCCTTTGGCGTTGGCGTTGGCGTGGGGGTTGCCCTATGGGCTACGCCTTACTGGGGTTATGGCTCAATTTATATTAATAACGGCTATTACAACCGCTTTAATACCTTGTATAACGCGCCGGGCTACCGTTATCCTGCGCGCGTAGGTGGGGCGAGCTACTGGGCCTATAACGGTGCACACCGCTACAACGTCCCGTATCGTTATCCTAACCATGGCGTGACGCCCGCCGCGCAACAGCACTTGAATCAAGCGCGACAACACGCACAGCAATACGTGCCTAGCCCTGGCGGTGGCGCCCGGGCGGTTCAGGCAACGGGCAATCACAACGGCGTGCGCCCTGCGACCACGTCGAACGCAAATGGCGGGCGCAACGGTTCGCGTCGCCACTGAGCGCGGGTAGAATTAAGTGTGCACCCGTATAAAAAACCGTGTACCGAAAACATAAAATAATCACACCGAGACAGACAAACATGAAAAACAAATCTCTTCAGTTATTGACAACTCTTGTGTTGCTCGTGTGTGCGAGTACCGTGCGAGCCGAAGTCAGTGAGTTACGTGTCCCTCTTGGCGCGGGTGGCTTTGGTTTTTTGCCCCTGCACATGATGAAAGCAAACAATCTGATTGAGAAGCATGCAGAGCAGGCTGGCGTTAAAGTCAAAGTGAACTGGTCAAACATTGGTGGGCCCGCCGGCATGATTGATGCCTTACTGTCGGGCTCGGCCGATTTTATTTCGGCAGGCCCGCCGTCGTTTTTGATTTTGTGGGATAAGACGAAAGGTAGCGCCAATGTGAAGGGCGTGGCCTCGATGAGTTCGATGCCAATGCGTTTGAATACTCGAGCCGAACATTTGCAGTCGATCGATAACCTCAAGGCCGGCGACAAAATCGCCGTGACCTCAGTCAAGTCGTCTATCCCTTCGATTGTGATGCAGATGTACGCAGTAAAAAAATACGGTAAAGCAGAGGCGTTTAGATTTGACCCTTACACCGTGACCATGAACCATTCTGATGCTGCGGCGGCGTTACTGTCAGGCAAAACTATTTCAGCTCACTTTGCCTCAGCGCCGCTTGATCAGCGCGAACTCAAAGAGCCGGGTGTGCGCACGATCATGAATTCGGATGATGTGATGGGCGGCTCGACCACCTTCACAATGATCTCAACAACGCAAAAATTTCAAGACCAAAATCCCAAGGTCTATGCGGCCTTTGTGAAGGCGTTGAAAGAGGCGCAAACCCTGATCATGCAAGATAAAGACGCTGCGGTAAAGGTCTTGCTCGACTCGATGGGCGGTGGGGCAGGGTCGACTAGCGATATGTTGGCCATCTTGAACGACCCCAGCACTAAATATACGCTGCAACCCGAAAACGTCATGAAATATGCCTTATTCATGCACGAGATCGGTTCGCTTAAAAATCGGCCCGCAGCAATCGGTGATTTATTTTTAAGCGGAGCCGACGTGAGCGCGGGCAACTAAGGCTAGCGGTTGCGGCAACTCAGGCATGAGGCCCTAAGTTAGGTCTGCATGCCCCATTTGCGGATTGTGGCGCGTTCGATCACTTTGAAGATAAAGTTTTCGACAATGAGCCCGATAAAAATCACCATGAAGAGCCCAGCAAACACACTGGGTATTTCAAGCATATTTTTATTTTGGTAAATAAACCAACCTAAACCGCCTGAGCCAGAACTGACGCCAAAGACCAGCTCGGCAGCGATCAGGGTGCGCCAGGCAAAGGCCCAGCCCATTTTGAGCCCCGCTAAGATGCTTGGAAACGCGGCTGGGATCAAAATACTTCGCACGTAGGCAAAGCCAGTTAACCCATAGTTGCGGCCAACCATCCGCATGGTCAGTGATACTGACATAAAGCCCGAGTGGGTATTAAGTGCAACAGCCCACAGCACAGAATGGATCAGTACAAAGACCAAGCTGCCCTCGCCCAAGCCAAACCAGATCAATGCTAGGGGCAGCAACGCAATAGCCGGTAAGGGGTTGAACATCGCGGTGAGTGTTTCAAGGATGTCGGTGCCGATGCGGGTCGTGATGGCTAATACCGTGAGCACGGCTGCCAGAGCAATCCCGCAGGCATAACCAATCAACAACACGTTGATCGATGTCCACGCTTTGGCCAGTAGGCCGCCTGACATCATGCCGGTGAATAGCGCCTGCATCGTCGCTGAAAACGTTGGAAACAGTAGTTCGTTGTTTAAGTGCTGGGCATAGATCTGCCAAACTGCGGCAAGTGCGGCTAACAATAAAACGCGACGCAAGGCCGTGTTGTTGCCCAGACGTTCAGGCAGCGACAGAGGTTTTTCAACAACTCCGACGGCGCTGTAAGGCTCAGGCGTGCGATAGATTTCTGGGCGCGTGCCCGCTTCGACCGGGTGCTTAGCCATGCTGCACCTCGTGTTGTTGCGCGCCTTGGTTGGTAAACAACATATCGTTAATTTTTTCTTCTAGTTCTTTTTCAGCTGCTGCGTCTGAATGATGTCGAGGCAAGCTGTTGATTTCAGCCTTGACCTGCCCTGGATGTGGCGTCAGCAGCAAGATGCGATTGCCCAGACGAATCGCCTCGGGGATTGAGTGTGTGACGAACAAGACGGTAAAGTGTGTGTCGTCCCACAGTTGCATCAATTCATCTTGCATTTTGCGACGGGTCAGTGAATCAAGCGCGGCGAAAGGTTCATCCATTAACAGAATGTCTGGTTCCATCGCCATGCCGCGTGCAATCGAGACGCGTTGTTTCATACCGCCCGATAAGGTGTGTGGATAGCTATTGGCAAACTTTGAGAGATTGACTTTTTCGATGTAAGCGAGCGCACGTTCGCGCGCCGCCGCGCCCCGTAAGGTGCCACTTGCGGTCAGTGGAAACAGCACATTCTCGAGTACTGTTTTCCAGGGCAAGAGTTGATCGAACTCTTGAAACACCATCATGCGGTCTGGCCCTGGTTTGGTGACGGTCGTACCTTTGAGTTTGATCGAGCCTTCGACGGTGGGCATGTAGCCGCCCACTGCCTTGAGCAGCGATGATTTACCGCAACCAGAGGGCCCGAGCAGCACAAAGCGATCGGCCTCATAGACCTTGAGGTCAACGCGATAGGTCGCGGTCACCAAATGCTCGGTTGTTTTGTATTGCAGTGTGACGCCGTCGACTTCGAGCAGCGGCGGTTTGTGCTGGGTGCTGTCCTGCATACAGGTCTCCCTCTTAGGCGACCAAGGTTAGCGGAAAACACGGGGGTTTGTCAGGGGTGCCCCATTTTGCTCTCGGCCAGACGGTGATCTATCGGCTGTCTAGCGGCTCTTGGCTGAATCGGATTCACCGGCTGACGAGCGGCTCTTGGCTAAACCGGATCTATCGGCTGTCGAGCGGCTCTTGGCTGAACCGGATTCACCGGCTGACGGGCAAGCTCTTGGCTGACGTTTCAAGCGCGTGCAAGCTAATACAATACGGATATGACACATATTTTGGCCCTTGAAACCTCAACGACCACTTGCTCGGTTGCGTTGCTGACGGCGCAAGGCTCGAGCGTGAGCGTGGTGACGCGCGAACTTGAGGGGACGGCAGGCCATGCGGCAAACCTTTTGCCCATGGTCAGTGCCTTGCTCGCTGAGTGCGGCGTTGAGCGCAGTGCGCTGAGTGCTGTGGCGTTTGGTCAGGGCCCTGGGGCATTTACTGGCATTCGCGTGGCTTGTGGGGTTGCCCAAGGCATGGGTTTAGCGCTGACAATCCCCTTGATTCCGATCGGAGCATTGCCTGCCGTTGCCGCTCAGGCGGCGGGGCGTTTGCCTCAACATCTCATTCTTGCTGCGCTAGATGCACGCATGGATGAGGCGTACTTTGCGGCGTATGTCGACGATGTTGAGCATGGTTTAGTGATACTGCAGCCCCCCGTGTTGTTGCCTGCGGCTCAACTGCCGGCTTTCATTGCGCAGCGCCTGCCGCTATGGCACAGCCGCGCGCCTGCCGCCCTTGGGGTTTGTTATATAGGCGAGGGCTGGGGGTTGCCAGGGGCGACAACAAGCGTACCCCTTGGCTGTGTGGCTGACGATCTTCAGGCTCGACCAACCGCCCAGTCGGTTGCTACCTTGGCCCTGCGGGATTGGCACGCGGGCCACACCGTGCTGCCCGAGCATGCTGCCCCGCTGTATTTGCGTGACCGTGTGGCGTTCACTGTCGCCGAGCGCGCCTTGGGCGAGGGGGGTAATCCCCGCGCCCTGGCGCCTGGTCAGGCGGCCTTGGTGCCCATGACGGTCGCTGACCTACCTGAAGCACTTGACATCGAACGTGCGGTACAGTCGTTTCCCTGGACACTTAAAAACTTTGAAGATGCGCTGGCGGCGGGCTATGAGGCCTGGGTATTGCGTCACGATGCTGAATTGCTGGGATTTTGTATCGCGATGCAAGCGCCCGACGTGGCGCACATCTTGGTGATCGCCGTGGCGCGTGCCCATCAGCGCCAAGGCTACGCGCACCAGTTATTGGCACAAATCACGCGTAGCGCCCAGGCTCAAAGCGCAGAGGGCGTGCTGCTTGAGGTTCGCCCCTCAAATCACGCTGCTCTCGCTTTTTATGCCCGCGAAGGGTTTAATCAGATTGGCGTGCGTCGCGCTTATTATCCTGCAGGTCGAGGCGAACGCGAAGATGCGTATGTCTTGAAGAAAACCTTTGACCACACTTAAGCCACACGAAAGGTATGACGCCAAGCCCCGATCCTAAGCCCTTGCAATACTCGGCCATGCAGCTGGCGTGGTTGCACGAGTTGGGTATTGACAAGCCCTGGCTGCCCGGCGATGTGCGCGCGGTGCCCCCAGTGGGTGTGGGCGCGCAAACCGCGCTGCCTAGCCAGGCTGAGACGCGACTGCAAACGGCTGCCCCGTCAAGCTCTGACGCAGCACAGGCTCAGCGGTCAGCTGCTCAAGCCAGACAACCTGTAGTGATGGCGTCAGCGGCGAGCGAGGCATCAACGGCATCGACAACTACAGCAACAGCAACAGCAACAGCAACAGCAACAGCAACAGCAACAGCAACAGCAACAGCAACAGCAACAGCAACAGCAACAGTAACAGCAACAGCAACAGTAACAAAAGCAACACCATCAGCGACAGCAGTACGCTCGTCGACTCGCGGTGCTGCCAGTCAGCCGCAGCAAGCGGCAGCGCCCATGAGCGCAGTCAGCATCGCTGCGATGACGGCGCTGACCGCCGCTGCTGCCGCTGCAGCCCCCGATCTTGAAACGTTAACGCGTGCGGCCAGTGCGTGTCAGGCTTGCGGCCTGTGTCGGCAGCGTGATCAAGTGGTGATGGGGCAGGGCGTGACACAGCCTGCTATTTTGGTGATTGGCGACGGGCCGGGTGAGCAAGACGATCGTAAGGGCTTGCCCTTTATGGCCGAGTCTGGCGCGTTGCTTGATCAAATGTTGTTAACTATCGGTAGCGCGCGTACGCGTGATGTGTATTTGACGAATCTTGTGAAATGTCGGCCTCCCGGAAACCGGCTTGCGCTGCGCGAAGAAATCGCGGCCTGCCACTCGTATCTGGTGCGTCAGCTTGAGTTGTTGCGCCCCTTTAGTATTTTGGCGTTAGGGCGCGTGGTTGCGCAATCCTTGTTGAACACAGACGAACCTTTGCAAGATTTGCGAGGCCGGGTTCATCACCTTGAGGTGGCCGGGCAAACAATCCCGTTGGTTGCCAGTTATCACAGTGGCCATTTACTCAACCACCCCGCAGACAAAGCGGCAGCGTGGCAAGATTTGCAGTTGTTGCGCACGCTGCGTCGCTAAGTCTCATTCGCGCTCGTGAGCTGCAGCGCGTTGCGACGTAAGAATCCCCACCCTTATAGGCGGGGAGGATGTCAAAGTGCTTTACCGTGCCCCTCTTGCCCGATTTGGTCGAGCAGGCCTGGATCACGTTTGAGGTTGCTTTGATTCCAGCGGATCAGCAATAGCATCACGCCAGCAACTAACAAGCCAAAGATCCCGATGATGATGCTGATCGACAGTTGCAGCCACAACAAAAGGGTGTAAATCGCGACCATCAGCAAAATGTTCAACTGTTCATTGAAATTTTGTACCGCAATCGAATGACCGGCCGACAACAACACGTGACCACGATGTTGCAGCAGAGCGTTCATCGGCACGACAAAATAGCCAGAGGTCAGGCCAATCAAAATGAGCAGAATATAGGCGGCCCACGGTAGTTCGACGCCCAAGACGTTGATTGTCCAGGAAGACTGCACGAAGGGCATCAACAGCACAATGAAGCCCATTGCAACGCCTAGCGGCAACACGGTTAAGGCGCGAGGTAAGGCGACTCGCCCGGCAAGCACCGCACCGAAAATGGTACCGATCGCCGTGATGCCCATCAAAATCGACGCCTGATCCAAGCGGTAGCCAAGGTGGCTGCGGCCCCACTCGATCACGATTAATTGCAATGTGGCGCCAGCGCCCCAAAACAGTGTGGTGACGGCCAGTGAGATTTGCCCAAGTTTATCTTTCCAGAGAATACGGACGTAGCCCCAAAACGCCTTGATCAGGCTAATTGGATTTTTTTGCTGTTTAGGGTAAACAATATGTGTGTTGGGAATCATCAAGGTGCAGACCGCAGCCGCGGCATAAATCAGCGCGATCACCAAAATCGCAGCCTCGGCCGGCGTTTGAACAAAGCCGCTGAACCAGGGATGGGTCAGTAACCAGCCCGACACTTTTGGAGATACGAGCACTCCCCCCACCAAGGTGCCCAAGATGATCGAGAGAATCGTCAAACCTTCGATCCAGCTGTTGCCTTTTACCAACTGCAACGGCGGCAGCATCTCTGTGACGATGCCGTATTTGGCGGGCGAATACGCTGCCGCACCAATCCCGACCAGGGCGTAGGCAACGCAGACCAGATTGACTTGTGCACCCTCTGATAAACCCAAAAAGGCGTAGCAAAACATCAGGGCGCAGCCACTGACCTTAATGGCATTGGTCATAAACATGACCCTGCCTTTAGGATAAGAGTCTGAAACGGCACCGACAAAGGCTGCCAGCAGAACGTAAGACGCTGCAAACCACCACTTCATCATGGGGGCCATCCAGTCGGGGCCTTGAAGCTGCTGAATAAGCGCGATTGCGGCAATAAAAAGCGCGTTGTCGGCAAGCGAAGAAAGCGCTTGCGCCGCCATAACGGTAAAAAAGCCTCTGTTCAATTGGAGCGTCTTTTTAAAAGGGGTTAAGTTCAAAAGATCGACCGAACCTAATTAGGTTCACAGGCTAGACCCTATTCTCGCCTGTCCGAGTATACCGACAGATCTTTTGGTGTTTAGTCAAAGCGCTGGCACGCCACAATGCGGGATTTTGAGCAAAAAGAGAATGAGGGATTGCCCTTGGTGCAGATTCGGCCAGAACAGCCATTCGCGCTGAATGTCAAGGCTAAATACGCCTCAGGCTGCGTTATGATCAAGGGTATTCCATTCCAAATTGTGTCTAACTATTGTGCGCCTGACCCAGATCAAACTTGCCGGCTTCAAATCTTTTGTCGATCCGACTGTGATCCCTACCCCCAGCCAGCTGGTTGGCGTTGTGGGCCCCAATGGTTGCGGCAAATCTAACATCATCGATGCGGTACGTTGGGTCATGGGCGAAAGCCGTGCGTCTGAGTTGCGCGGTGAATCGATGCAAGACGTGATTTTTAGTGGTTCGAGCCAGCGAAAAGCCTCGGCGCGCGCCTCGGTTGAATTAGTATTTGACAACAGCGATGGTCGGGCGACAGGGCAATGGGCCAGTTATGGCGAAATCGCCGTGCGCCGGGTGTTGACACGTGATGGCACCAGTAGCTATTTCATTAATAATCAACAAGTCCGTCGTCGCGATGTTTACGATATTTTTCTAGGAACAGGCTTAGGCTCGCGTGGGTACGCCATCATCGGTCAAGGCATGATTAATCGACTGATTGAAGCCAAGCCTGAAGAACTACGCGTCTACCTTGAAGAAGCCGCCGGTGTCTCGCGCTACAAAGAGCGCCGTCGTGAAACTGAAAATCGTTTATCAGATACGCGCGAAAATCTTGTGCGCGTCGAAGATATCTTGCGTGAACTTGGTTCGCAACTTGAAAAGCTTGAAGGTCAGGCAGAAGTGGCGCGCGAGTATCGTGGTCTGCAAACCGAGGGCGAGGCCAAGCAAAATGCGCTGTGGTTTTTAAAAGAGGCTGCAGCGCAAGAAGAGCGTGATCGTACGCAACAAAACATTGAGCGTGCCCACACCGAACTCGAAGCGTCAACGGCGGGCCTGCGCGCCAGCGAAGCCGCGCTTGAGTCACGCCGTCAGGCACATTATGCAGCCGGCGATGCCGTGCACGCCGAGCAGGGCGCTTTGTACGAGGCCAATGCCAAAGTCAGCAGTCTTGAGGCTGAGATCCGACACGTGGTCGAGTCGCGTAATCGGGTGCAAACCCGACGCGCGCAATTGCAAGTGCAAATCACTGAATGGGAGTCTCAACGCGAGCACTGCCAGCAACAAATTTTGGATGGCGAAGATGAACTGGCAACCAGTGCGGCACGCTCTGAAGAGGCGCGCGATTTAGCGTTGGCAGCCCAGGCCGGTTTGCCTGAGATCGAAACCCGCGTGCGCGAAGCAGCGGCCCAGCGCGAAGAGATGCGAATTGCGCTGGCGCGGGTCGAGCAAAGCCTGGCGTTGGCGGCTCAAACGCAGCGTGATTCTGATCGTCAGTTGCAAGCACTTGAGTTGCGGCGTGAGCGCTTGAAGCAAGAATTAAAAGGTGTCGAGTCACCTGATTTGGCGGCGCTTGAGCAATTGACCGGTGACAAGCTCTCGACTGAAGAGCTTCTTGAAGAGGCGCAAGGCAAACTCATTGAGCTTGAAGACCGCTTGCCGCAGGCCGATACGCAGCGCAACCAGGCGCAGCAAACCGCACTGACCGAAGCCGAGGCCTTGGCCCGCTTAGACGCCCGCTTGTCGGCCCTGGTTCGCTTGCAAGAGGATGTGCAAAAGAAAGGGGCACTCGAGCCTTGGCTGGCTAAACACGAACTTACGACGCTAGGTCGTTTGTGGCAAAAGCTGCATGTCGAAGCGGGTTGGGAGACCGCCATCGAGGCGGTGCTCAACGAGCGCATGACAGGCCTTGAGGTACGCAATCTGGATTGGGCGCGCGCCTTCGCGGCGGATGCGCCACCCGCGCGCCTGGCGTTTTATCAATTGCCCGTGGCGGCCGCGGCTGCGGCGGCGCCTGCGGGCTTGACCCCTTTAACGTCGTTGCTGCGTATTAGTGATCCAGAGCTGCGCACCTTGCTGCAAGCGTGGCTTGGGCACGTCTTTATCGCAAAAGACCTCACCGAAGCCTTGGCCCTGCGTGCCTCGCTGCCCGCAGGTGCGTTATTGGTCGTACAGGGTGGGCACTTGGTTGACGCACACAGCGTGCGGTTTTATGCCCCAGACTCTGAACAAGCTGGTTTGCTGGCGCGGCAGCAAGAGATCGAAAACTTGCAGCGCGAAATCAAGGCGCGTCAGTTGATCGCCGATCAGTCACGCTCGGCTGTGGCTCAGGCAGAATCGGCCTGGCAACAAGTGTCACAAGCCTTGCCACCGATGCGCCAACGTGTCGGCGAAGTCACCCGTCGTCTGCACGACTTGCAACTTGAGCACACGCGCCTGCTTCAGCAGGTTGAACAAACGCGCGAGCGCTCAGGCCGACTCGAGCAAGACCTAGCCGAAGTCGCGTCGCAACAAGAAGAATTACAAGCTACTAAAATCGAAGCCGAGACGCGTTTCGAAGAGCTCGATACTGAAATCGCCACCTTGCAAGAGGCTTACTCTGAGGCTGAGATGGCTGGTGAGGCGTTGGCAGACGAAGCGCAAACGGCTCGCGATCGCTTACGAGACCAAGAGCGCGGCGCCCAAGAGGCCGAGTTCAACGAGCGTGGTATTCGCGCTCGTATCGCCGAACTACAACGTAATCTGCAAGTCGCCACCGAACAAAACACCCGCGCCAAGCAAGAACTGCTTACGCTAGAGTCTGACCTGATGACACTCGACGCAGCGGCGGCCGAAGCCGGCTTGCAAGAAGCTCTAGAGCTGCGCGCCGAGCGCGAAGAGACTTTAGGTCGAGTACGGATCGAGATGGATACGCTAGCTGCGCAGTTACGCGAAGCCGATGAAGAGCGTTTGACGCTTGAGCGCTCTCTTGAGCCACGCCGCGAACGCATCATGCAATTGCAGTTGCAAGAGCAAGCGGCTCGCTTGGCCGCCGAACAGTTTGCCGAGCAACTCAATGAGCGTCAGGTTGATCGTCTTGCTGTGCAGGCCTCGCTGGTCGATCAGCCCGAAGAGTGGTCGCGCCCGGCCTGGTTGCAAGGTGAAGTGCAACGCATCACGAAAAAAATAGAAAGTCTGGGTTCAGTGAACTTGGCAGCGCTTGACGAACTCAACGAGTCGCGTGAACGTAAAGGTTACCTTGATGCACAGTTTCTTGATTTGCAAACTGCCATCAACACGCTCGAAGATGCCATCCACAAAATCGATCGCGAAACCCGTGACCTGTTGCAGACAACCTTTAACGAAGTCAATACACATTTCGGCGAGTTGTTTCCCAAGCTGTTTGGTGGGGGCGAGGCGAGGTTGATTATGACTGGCGACGAGATCCTGGACGCGGGCGTTCAGGTGATGGCTCAGCCGCCCGGAAAACGCAACACCTCAATTCATTTGCTGTCGGGCGGAGAAAAAGCCCTGACCGCAACAGCGTTGGTATTTGCGCTATTCAAACTGAATCCAGCGCCATTCTGCTTGCTGGATGAGGTTGATGCGCCACTTGATGACGCTAACACCGAGCGTTATGCTAACTTGGTGGGCAGTATGTCAGAGCACACGCAGTTTCTGTTTATTTCGCATAATAAAATAGCGATGCAGATGGCACGGCAATTGATTGGTGTCACGATGCAAGAACAAGGTGTCTCAAGAATTGTGGCAGTTGATATTGAATCGGCGCTGCAACTTGCAGCAGAAGTGGCTTAATCCTAGGGTCTACACATGAGTGAGTTGCAGATCTATCTGATTATTTTGGGCGCGGGCGTTATTTTGCTGCTGCTGGGTTTTAATTGGATTCAAGATCTGCGTGTGCGCAAGCGCATGCAGGCTGAGCTGCCAAAGATTGATCAAGACCCTCTTTTAGGCGAGCCCACGTTCACTGAAGGTGGGCGCCGCGAGCCCGGCTTAGGGGGTGGGGCGGCGGTGCTGCCTTTTACAGGTGGCGCCCAAGGTGCGGCAGATACCGATTTGCTTGAACCTGACTCTGTTACAGAGGCAGTGATCGAGCTGACATTTCAGGGGCCGATGACAGGCGAAGATT
This sequence comes from Alcaligenaceae bacterium, assembly GCA_947378965.1. Lineage (GTDB taxonomy): Bacteria > Pseudomonadota > Gammaproteobacteria > Burkholderiales > Burkholderiaceae_B > Zwartia. The sequence goes on from CANCMG010000016.1 coordinate 26,352, forward strand.
TGGTACCTTTGCTGATGCCTTTGCGTGTCGCGGGTCGTAAGGCAGTTCGGGTGTTTGTGCAAAACGTGCAAGGTCAGCATGCGATGCAGATTGACCCTCAAGATCAGTACATTTCAGTGCAGCTAGCCGTCTTGTTAGCTAACCGTAGTGGCCCACTAAGCGCTATTGAGTGGTCGCAAATCTTTACGCGCGCTCAAACCTTAGCGGATCAGCTCGAATGCACGCTTGAGGCGCCCGAACAACAGCAAGTCGTTGAGCTGGCGCGGCGCTTAGATCAGGTCTGCGAGGGGCTCGATACACAGGTTGGCTTGACGCTGCTGTTGGCTGGTGTGCGTTCAGTCGCGGATGTCAGTAGCGCCGCGCAAGCGATGGGGTTCGTGCCTTACATGGGGCGTTTCGCCTGGTGTGGTGATCATGGCTTTGTCTGTTTTACGCTTTCTCGCGCAGACGAAGAATCATTTGATGCCGGCATGGCGGGTGTCGATCGTTTAAGTTTATTGCTGGATGTGCCCCGTAGCCCAGTGGATACGCGTGCGTTTGGCCGTATGACCGAGATTGGGCAAGAACTCGCGCGGCGCTTAGGAGCCGAGCTGGTTGACGATCAGGATCGTGCGCTGCAGCCTGGCGCCGAACTGTTAATCGATGAGCAACTAAAAACTGTTTACGTCAATCTTGAGCATGCCGGCTTTCATGCCGGTGGTGCGCGCGCCTTGCGCGTGTTTGTGTAACGACTGTTGGGGCGGTGTATGACAGAAGCCCTTGCGCGTGCAACGTGGCTGCGCAACGAGATCGAGCGACATAACCAGGCGTATTACGTACAGGATGCGCCTCAAACCAGCGACGCACAGTACGACCTGCTGATGCGCGAACTGCAGGCCCTTGAAGCCAGCTATCCAGAACTCATCACGCCAGACTCACCCACACAACGCGTGGGTGCCGCGCCCTTGACCGCCTTTGGCAGCGTCACGCATGCCGTGCCAATGTTGTCGTTAGGCAATGCTTTTGAAGCTGAAGATGTGCATGCGTTTGATAAACGCGTTGCCGATACACTCAAAGCCGCTGGCAAGCTGAGTGTTGCCGAGCAGGTTAACTATTTTTGCGAACTCAAGCTCGATGGCCTGGCAATTAATTTGCGCTATGAGCGAGGTGCGCTGGTGCAGGCAGCGACGCGCGGTGATGGTCAAACCGGTGAGGACGTCACGAGCAATATTCGTACGATCAAGTCGATTCCGCTACGTTTAACCGGTGAGCCTCGCGAAATGCCTGAGGTGCTTGAAGTGCGCGGTGAGGTGTTTATGAACCTAGCCGATTTTGCACTATTGAATGAGGCCCAGCGCACGCGTGGTGAAAAAATCTTTGTTAACCCGCGCAATGCTGCAGCGGGTAGTTTGAGGCAACTTGATCCTCGTATCACGGCTCAACGCCCGTTAAGATTTTTTGCTTATGGCTGGGGTGATGTCGGTGCCTTGCAAGTCGCCAATCACAGCGACATGCTTGACTGGATGGCGCGCTTGGGCTTACCGGTCAACGTGACACAGCATGTGGTGGCGCAAGGGGCGGGCGACTTGTTGCGTTACTACGAACAGGTGGGTGCGCGTCGTGCTAGCTTGCCCTATGACATTGATGGTGTGGTCTATAAGGTCAATGAGCTTGATGCTCAACGTGTGTTGGGTTTTGTCGCACGCGCGCCGCGCTTTGCCATTGCGCATAAATTTCCGGCGCAAGAGGCCTTCACAACGTTGTTAGATATCGAAGTGCAAGTGGGCCGCACGGGTGCGATGACACCGGTGGCGCGCTTGGCGCCTGTCTTTGTCGGCGGCGTGACAGTCACCAATGCCACCTTGCATAACGAAGATGAAATTCGACGTAAAGACGTACGTATCGGTGATACGGTGATCGTGCGTCGTGCCGGCGATGTGATCCCCGAAGTGGTGGGCCCCGTGCTTGAAAAACGCCCAGCGTTTGCGCCACAATTTGTGATGGTGACGGCGTGTCCGGTGTGCGGCTCGGCGATTGAACGGCTTGAAGATGAAGCCATTGCTCGTTGCACGGGTGGTTTGTTTTGTGCTGCCCAGCGTAAACAAAGTTTGATACACGCGGCAGGACGCAAGGCACTGGATATTGAAGGTTTGGGCGAAAAGCTGGTCGAGCAACTCGTTGATCGTGAACGTATTCATTCGCTTGCCGATATCTTTACCTTGCAAGCGGCTGAGCTGGCAGGCTTTGAGCGCATGGGGCAAAAATCAGCAGATAATTTGATTGCCGCCATCCAGCAAGCGAAACAACCACCGCTGGGGCGTTTGATTTTTGCGTTAGGGATTCGCCATGTGGGTGAAACTACCGCGCGCGATCTTGCGCTGCATTTTGGCTCGATCGAGAGCTTAATGACGGCAAGCGTCGATGAGTTGTTGGGCGTCAATGACGTCGGACCGGTGGTGGCGGGTTCGCTTGCGCGTTTTTTTGCCGAAACGCACAATCAAGAGATCGTGCATGCCCTACGCCAGCAAGGCGTTGAGCCACAACCAGAGGTGGCTGCGCGCAGTGCGGGTTTGTCGGGTAAAACTTTTGTACTGACTGGCACACTACCCGTGTGGTCGCGTGAAGAGGCCTCAAGTTTAATTGTGGCAGCGGGCGGCAAAGTCACCGGCTCAGTCTCAAGAAAAACATCGTTCGTGGTCGCGGGCGCCGATGCCGGAAGCAAGCTTGAAAAGGCCCGTGAGTTGGGTGTTGCGGTACTTGACGAGGATGGCTTACGCGCGTTGTTGGCACAAAATTAAGGGCGTCTAAAAAGACGCCCTCAAGTACCAGCCATTTGCTAGCTTAAGTCAGCTCAATTCAGCTTAATCGCTGCTTTGCCGCGTAGTTCAGCCTGAAAGGTTGTCAGTGCGGTTTGCTTCATCATTTCTTCAAGCTGAGGGCGCACCTGCTCGAACGGAGGAAACTCAATCGGACGAACGTCGATGACTTCAATCACATGCCAGCCGTATTGTGATTGCACCGGTGCGCTAGCCAACTGCCCCTTTTTTGTGGCAGCAACCGCTTTCGCAAAGGGCTCAACGTAGTTGGTGTTAGGTGCCCAGCCAAGATCACCGCCTTTTTCAGCAGAGCCAGTGTCTTTCGACTGCTTAGCTAAGTCTTCAAATTTGGCAGATTTAGCCTTAAGCTTGGCCTGCATGTCGTTTGCAACTTTCTCGTCATCTACCAAAATATGGCGTACGTTGTATTCAAACTTACCGTCTTCAGCTTTTTTGAGTTTGTCGTATTCGGTTTTAGCGGTGGCTTCAGTGACCGGATTCTTTTTGACATAGTCGGCCATCAGAGCCTGAACCATAATCCCTTGGCGACTTAACTCAAGTTGAATCGCAACCGTTGGATCTTTGGCGATGCCAGCTTGTTCAGCGGCTTGCACCATCACCTGGCGATTGATCAACTCTTCTTTCACTTGCTCGCGCAATTGAGGCGTATCAGTGGCGCCCTGGCCCTGACTGATCAGCAACTTGACAAATTGATCGACGCTTTCTTGAGTAATGGCTTTGCCGTTTACGGTCGCTACATTTTGTGCATATAGCGGTGCTGCAAGCGCCAACGAGGCGGCGAGCATGATGATACGTTTCATGGATTTCCTTTGGAGGGCGCCCGAGTCGTGAGCGCAAGTGCGTGAATCGGGTATGGGATTAAATCGCGCAAAAGATCATACACCAGACGATGTTGCGCAACCATCGGCCGGTTAGAAAAGCATTCAGCCACAATCGTGGCCCGAAAATGACTTGCGCCACCCTGATTGCCGGCGTGCCCGGCGTGCAGGTGAGACTCATCTTGAATCGTGAGTTCGCTGGCGTTGAGCGCGGTCAGACGCTCTTGTAATAGCGTCAAATGGGGATTGACTGGATGGGCGTCAGCGCGGGGCGATGAAGAGGTCATGGCTTGGGCTCGCCCTCTTTGGTGTCAATGTGCTTGCCTAGCCAAACCGACTGCCCGATCACAAACGCAATGAGCAAGCCCATCAGCCCAAACACCTTAAAGTTGACCCACTGGTCGGTGGTGAAGTAGCCTGAAAAGGCAACAAAGAGATTGATGGCCCCAGCGGCAATAAAGAACAACGCCCAGCTTAAGTTGAGGCGGTTCCAGGCCGCAGTCGCCATCGAAATTTTGTCACCGAGCAGTTTTTGCATCAGGTTGCGACCTAAAAACAGTTGGCTGATTAACAATACGCCGCCAAACAGCCAGTACAACATGGTCGGCTTCCATTTAATAAAGGTGTCGTCTTTAAACCAAAGGGTGGCGCCGCCAAACACCACGATCACGCCAAGATTGATCCAGTGCATGCCTTCAATGGGCTTACCTGTGAATTTGATCCACAGAATTTGCAAGATCGCGGCGGCCATTGCAACGCCAGTGGCGACATAGATGTCGGCAAACTTGTAGGCCGCAAAAAATAAAATCAGCGGAAACAGGTCGAAGAGAAATTTTTTCATGGGTTGCTTTGTAAAGCCACGCCGCTTGGGGCGTGGATAAGCTTAAGGTGCGAGTGGCTCAAAGGTCAGTGAAACTGAGTTGATGCAGTAGCGCAAACCAGTCGGTGGGGGGCCATCCGGAAACACATGACCCAGATGGCTGTCGCAGACATTGCACAAGACTTCAGTGCGCAGCATGCCGTGCGTGCTGTCGGTTTCTTCACGCACGTTATCGCCGTCGATAGCTACAAAATAGCTTGGCCAGCCACAGCCTGCGTCAAATTTAGTATCAGAGGCGAACAGTGCGGTGCTACAGCCTACGCAGCGATACACGCCAGGTTCGTTGTGATCCCAATAACGGCCTGTAAACGGCCGCTCGGTCCCTTTTTGGCGAGCCACGTAATATTCTTCAGAAGAAAGCTGGGCTTTCCATTCTGCGTCGGTTTTGATGATTTTTTTCATATTGTTTGTTCGAGTACAAATATTTAAAAAAGTTCGAGGCAAATGAGTAGAAGTTTGAGCCTGCTCGGTAAAGCTTTGGAGTCACCCGGCAAAATCTGCTGTTGTGCCGCTTGTGACCCAATGACCTTTGTTCTGGCTGCAGCCCAACGGCCATGCGCATTTTACCGGAGTGCGGGTTTTCCGAGGGATATCGTGCATAATCAACCACCATGTTAATCGAGTTTAAAAACGTTTCTGCCGAGCGCGAACGCCGATTGGTGCTCACCGACCTGCGCTTGAAGCTTTCCGAGCACCGTATCGGGGTGGTTGGGCCCAATGGCTCGGGCAAAAGCTCGTTGGCGAGGTTGATCAACGGCCTGCTTTTGCCCAAAACCGGTCAGGTTTGGGTGGATGGGCTCGATACTGCAAGTGAGGTCGGGGCGGTTCGCCGAAAGGTTGGGTTTGTCTTTCAGAACCCCGAGAACCAGATCGTGTTTCCGGTGGTGCACGAAGATATTGAATTTGGGCTCAAGCGGCGCGAACCTGATCCCAAACGGCGTGCTTTGCGCGCCCGGGCTGCCTTAGAGCGCCTAGGGGTCGGTCATTTGACCGAACGCAGCGTGCACACGCTGTCGGGCGGCGAGCGTCAATTAGTGGCCCTGGCTGCCGTGCTCGCCACCGAGCCAGAGATATTGGTCTTTGACGAACCCACCACACAGCTTGATTTGCGCCTGCGTAATCGGTTTGAACAGCATTTGGCAGGCTTGCCGCAACCCGCCTTGGTGGTGAGTCACGATCTGACCTTGATGCGGCAAATGAACCGTGTCTTGGTGATTGATCAAGGACGCTTGGCCTTTGATGGTGCACCTACCGAAGCGTTGGCCTGGTACCAAGCGCATTGCGGCTAACACATGCTTGGATCACTTTATTTGCCTGGTAACACCTGTTTGCACCGCACATCCGCTGGCCTAAAGCTGGCCGTCTTGGCGTTGAGCAGCAGTGCACTGATGTGGGTGCATTCGCCTCTGTTTTTATTGGTGGCGTGTGTCCTCGTGTGTTTATTGGTACGCTGGGCAGGTGCGTCGCTGCGGCAGGTGTGGCAGCAGCTGCGCCCGCTCGTTTGGATGTTGCTGGTGTTGGGTGGTTTGTCTGTTTGGTCTCAGGGCTTGCTGCAAGCGCTTGAGATGATCTTGCGGCTATTGACGCTGCTGCTGGCCGCGTCAGTCGTCACGATGACCACGCCGCTTACGCAAATGATGCAAGTCGTCGTGTGGTTGCTGTGGCCGTTTCAACGATTAGGCTGGGTCGATGCCGATCGCGTTGCGCTAGGTGTTGGGCTGACGCTGCGATTGATCCCTGAACTTGCTGTGCAGTGGCAGGATATTCGCGAGGCTCAACTCGCAAGGGGCTTAACGCCTAGCCCACTGACGATGGGTGTGCCGATGCTGCTGCGTACCCTGAGGCGTGCCGATGAAATTGCAGAGGCGATTGATGCGCGCGGCTAACAAGCAGCTGTTGGCTTGAAAAAAGCGACGCGCAGCTGCTTCATACGGTTTGGTTTGAAACCAGATGTGCGAATCACAAATAGTTGTTGGTTTAAAAAGATACTCGGATACTAAATAGAGGTTGATGTGAAAACAAAAGATATTGTATTGATTGCTTTATTCACGGCGCTCATCATTGCGCTGGGCTTGGTACCTCCGATACCAATGCCGTTGGTGCCAGTGCCGGTTACGTTGCAAACCTTTGGTGTGATGCTGGCGGGCTTAATCTTGGGCCCAACGCGGGCAGGGCTCGTGTTGTTGCTCTATGTGATGATTGCTGTGTTGGGCCTGCCGGTATTGCCAGGTGGACGAGCCGGCTTGGCTGTGTTGGCAGGCCCAACGGCTGGGTTTTTGTTAGGCATGATTCCTGGGGCTGTCGTCACAGGATGGCTGGCGCTTGTCCTGAATCGTGATAGCAAGTTAAAGACAGACTCAAGCTCGCACGAGGCGCTTGAGTCAAATCCGAAGTGGCAGATCGTGCGTTATGCGTTGGCAGCCATGTTGGGTGGAATCGTGTTGGTATACGCAATCGGCATCCCATGGCTGGCACTTGTCACAAAAATGGGCCTGACCAAAGCCTGCTGGGCGATGGTGGTTTTTTTACCTGGCGATGTACTCAAGGCGCTTGTCGCCGCAGTCGTTGCGCAACGTATTCGTCGTTTGAAGATGGTTTAGCGACTGAGGCACACCAGGCGTGAAGCGAGCTTGAGGTGTGGTGAAGTTCTCGCGTCACTCTGGTTTGATGGTTGGGGTTTGATGACATCGTTGTGACAGCACTGTAAGAAAAAACATGCTGCAGTGCAACCCGTTCGTCACATACGCTTGCTATGGTTTGCACACTTTGTATTTTAGGTGTGCAACATGTCCGCAATCGTCATTCAAAAAATATCAAAGTCTTTTGGCGCCACGTCTGTCTTACAAGACATATCGTTAACGATCAAAGATGGCGAGTTCGTGTCTTTGCTCGGCCCCTCTGGCTGCGGCAAGTCAACGCTGCTACGGTTGATCGCGGGCCTGGATGTCGCAGAGCGAGGCTCGATTATGGTGGGCCAGCACGATGTGACTCGTCTGCATCCTAAAGACCGAGACCTAGCGATGGTGTTTCAGTCTTACGCGCTCTACCCGCATTTGAGTGTCTACGACAATATTGCTGTGCCGCTGCGGATGCGCCGCTTGAATGCCTGGCAACGCTTGCCTGGTGTGAGCTTGTTTAGTCGTCTGCAGCAACATATCGAACGAGAGATTCGTCAAGATATCCAAGACGTTGCGGCTACGCTCGGTATTCAAGCGCTCTTGCCCCGCAAGCCTGCCCAGTTATCGGGTGGTCAGCGTCAACGTGTCGCGCTCGGGCGTGCCATGGTGCGTAAACCCGAGGCGTTTTTGATGGACGAGCCTTTATCCAACCTTGACGCAAAATTACGTGTGCATATGCGTAGCGAGCTCTCGCAGCTACATCGCACTCTTGGCGCAACTTTTTTATACGTGACGCACGATCAGGCTGAAGCACTGACAATGTCAGATCGCATCGCGGTGATGATGGAAGGCTCAATACTTCAGTACGACACACCTGACGAAATTTATCGTAATCCGATTGATTTACGTGTTGCCGAATTTGTAGGCAGCCCTCGTATCAATATGCTGCAAGGCTGGGTGCGCGAAGGTCAACTTGAACTCGCAGAGACCGACTACCAAGCGCTTGCCAAAAGTTGCTTTGATCTGCGCGTCGATGCACCGCATGGGCTAGGTGTTGTCGTTGCCTTCAGGAGTGAGCAGTGTGCACTGGTTTTACCAGAGCAAGCTGCACTGCGAGGGATTGTGACCCATCTTGAAAACTTAGGCTCGGACACGCTCGTACATGTGCGCACCAAACAAGCAACAGAGCCTGTCATTGTGCGTGTTGCGCCACAGGCCTCGCGTGTCACGCTCGGTGCGTTAGTTGGCGTGTCTTTGTCGACGTTGCCGCTCGTGTTTTCTGACCAAGGCCCGCGCTTGACGGTAAGGGCAACTTGGCAAGGTGTTCAGGTGAAGGTTGCAGCGCCAGCGCTCGAAACGGCATAAAGGCGAATGCGAATATGAAGACACTGAAGCCTAGTGCTGCAAAACAGAGAACCAAAATAAATTGGGCGCCCATGTATTTGTTGGGGCCCGCCTTGGTGTTGATGGCAATGTTTTTGCTGGGCCCACTGCTTGCTGTGTTGGGCTTGTCGTTTACCGATTATCAATTAGGTGCAAAATCATTCAACTGGATCGGTGTTGAAAATTTTATCGAGCTTTATCACGATCAAAACTTTTGGCGTTCGTTTCGTAATACAGCGTTTTATAGCGTGGTAGTGGTGCCAACGTCTGTGTTGCTCGGGTTGGGAGTCGCGCTGCTAATTGAAGCACAAAAAAGTTTTAAGGATTTTTACCGTACGATTTTTTTCTTGCCAGTCATGGCAACACTGATTGCCATGGCAATCTCGTGGCAATTCATTCTGCACCCCACGTTTGGCTTTTTGAATTTGTTGTTAAAAGAGTTCGGTTTGCAGACGCATAATTGGCTACGCACAGAAGGGCTCGCACTTTGGGTGCTTGCAGCGATCGGAATCTGGAATCAGTTCGGCTTCAATATGGTCTTGTTTTTGGCTGGGCTGGTCTCGATTCCGCGACATCTCTATGATGCAGCGGCGATGGACGGCGCCTCAACTGCCTTCGAGCGCTTTCGTCTAGTGACTTGGCCGTTACTAGGGCCCGTTACGCTCTTCGTGGTGGTGATCACGGCGATCCGCTCGTTTCAGGTCTTTGACACCGTTGCAATCTTGACCAAGGGTGGGCCGAGTAAGTCAACCGAGGTGTTGCTTTACACCATGTACGCCGAAGGATTTGAATTCTTTAAGTCGGGCTACGCCTCGGCCGTGACGATTGTGTTCTTGGTGATTGTCCTGGCGTTGACCTTGATCAAAACTCGTTATCTTGAAAAGAAGGTTCACTATGCTTAGTCGAGCCTTGCGTCATGTGGTGCTGCTGTTACTGGCCGCGGTCGTGTTGTTTCCGTTCGTCTGGATGGTGCTGACCTCGCTCAAACCGCCTGAAGAAATTTATGTTGATCATATTCGTTGGTTGCCCGATCGCATGTATTGGATTGAGAACTATACAAGGGCCTTTACCAAGGCACCGCTTGCCCAGTATCTGCTCAACGGAGTCATTGTCACACTCGCGATTTTTTTGTTGCAAGTGTTAGTGAACCTGCCTGCGGCCTACGCTTTGTCTAAGCTGCGCTGGAAGGGCAGAGAGTTTGTCTTTGGTCTGGTGCTCGCCTGTTTGTTAATCCCACCACACGCCGTCGCGATCCCAGTGTTCTTGCTGCTACATCAGCTGGGCTTGTTGAATAGTTATGCATCGTTGATTTTGCCTTGGACGATTTCAGTCTTTGGTATTTTTCTGATGCGACAGTTTTTTATGACCGTGCCTGACGACCTGGTTGACGCGGCTCGTATGGATGGTATCTCAGAGCTTGGCATCGTGTGGCGGGTGATGTTGCCGGTTGCCTATCCTGCGTTGACCGCGTTTGGAATCTTTTCGTTGGTTGCGCACTGGAATGATTATTTTTGGCCCTTGATTGCCGTGAATGAGCAGGCGCTTTTTACGCCACCGCTCGGTGTAGTGCATTTTCGTAACGATGATGCCGGGACTGACTTCGGTGCGTTGATGGCTGCTGCAACCGTGATCATTACCCCGTTGCTTGTGGCATTTATCTTTTTACAACGCCGGTTTGTACAAGGTATCACCATGACCGGTATGAAGTGAACTTTAGGGTGATGAATTGAATTTTTTAAGTGGCTCATTTGAGCCAAAACCGTAGTTTGTAAGAACGTTTCTTTTGGAGTTTTTATGATTTTAAAAATGCTTTCGCTGACAGTCAAAACTGCATTGGTTGCCGTGCCTCTGTTGTCTTTTGCAGCCACTGAGGTTGTTGTTCAATATCCTTATCCTGAGTTATTTGAAGAAACACACAAACAACTCAAAGAAGCCTTCTTGAAAGTGCGCCCTGATATCACTTTGGTTTACCGCGCGCCGTATGCAAGCTACGAAGAAGGCACGCAAAAAATTCTACGTGAGGCGGTTACTAATCAGTTGCCCGACGTCACATTTCAAGGTTTAAATCGCTTGCGCGTGTTGGTCGATCGCAAGATCGCCGTACCTCTTGATGCGTTTATCGCTGCAGAAAAAAACTTTGATGAACAAGGCTTTCATAAGGCCATGTTTGATATTGGTACGTCACAAGACAAGGTGTATGGCCTGCCCTTTGCGATTTCGTTGCCCATTTCTTACTACAACGTAGATTTGGTTAAAAAAGCTGGCGGTGATCCAGCAAATTTGCCAACAACCTGGCCCGAGGTCATTGCTTTAGCTAAAAAAATTAAAGCCCTGGAGGGCGGTCATCATGGCGTGACCTATGCTTGGGACATTACCGGAAACTGGCTCTGGCAAGCGCCGGTGTTTAGTCAGGCTGGCACGATGCTCAATGCTGACGAGTCAAAGGTTGCGTTTAACGGCGATGCCGGTAAATTTGCGATCAATATGATTGCAAGTTTGGTGACTGAAGGCGGTATGCCTAACTTAGCGCAACCTGACGCACGAAGCGCCTTTGCTGCGGGTAAGACTGGTATCCACTTTACTTCGACGTCTGACTTAACCAAGATCACACAAATGATCGGTACCAAGTTTGAACTCAAGACTCAGGTCTACCCGAGTGTCTTGCCAAATGGCAAGTTGCCGGCTGGTGGCAACCTCGTCGTGATTGTTGCGAAAACGCCTGAAAAGCAGAGCGCTTCATGGGCGTTTGTGAAATTTGTCACGGGTCCTGAGGGCGCTGCAATCATGGCGAAAACGACTGGCTATATGCCGCCTAACAAGATTGCCAACGACGTATATCTGAAGGATTTTTATGTGCAAAATCCTAACCACTTTACCGCTGTCAAACAATTACCTTACTTGACAGGCTGGTATGCGTTTCCGGGTGAAAACGGTTTGAAAATCACTGATGTCATTAACGATCATTTGCAATCAGTCGCGTCGGGTAGCCGCGCGAAAGAGCCGCAAAAGGTGTTGGATGACATGACCGCTTCAGTTCAAAAACTTTTACCACGTCAATAAACTAAACGCCTGAGTTATTCAGGTTTTAAATCGGCACACTCGCTCAAGGATAAAGATGAAACTCATACATTTAACGGATACCCACTTAGTCGAACCTGACCAAATCTTGTATGGGTTGAACCCCCTTGAGCGGTTGAACCTTGCGGTGGCAAGTATTAATAGTTTGCACGCCGACGCAGATCAAGTGGTGATTACTGGTGACTTGACGCATTTGGGGCAACTGGGGGCGTATCAAGCCCTGCATCAGAGTCTTTCGGTACTTAAGCCCGCGTACACATTGATTTTGGGTAATCACGACAATCGCGAATTATTTCGGAGTGTGTTTAGTGATGCCTTAGCAGATGAAAACGGTTTCGTGCAAGGTGTACAAGAGACGGCTGTTGGGCAGTTTTTATTTTTAGATACCAATCAACCGGGCACACATTCGGGCTGGTATTGTGCGAACCGCTTGCATTGGTTACGCGAACAACTGTTACGCTCGGGTGACACGCCAAAATATATTTTTATGCACCATCCTCCGTTTGAGGTGGCGCTAGAGTCGATGGATCGGATTGGACTGGTGCAGCGCGAGGAGTTTTTGCAAGTGCTGCGTCCGTACCTCAGTTCGGTGCGCCACTTGTTTTTTGGACACGTGCATCGGCCTATCTCGGGTAGTTGGCACGGGGTGCCATTTTCAACTCTGCGCGGCACAAACCACCAAGTTTGGCTTGATTTTGAGGCAAAAGGCGACATCCCAGGCAGCCACGAACCGCCAGCCTATGGCGTGGTGCTGATGAATGGTGAGACGGTCTTAGTACACACCCACGATTTTCTGGATCAAAGCTTGAAGTTTTCGCTTGGTGAGCAGAGGCCGCAAGTGAGCTGAGTTATTCTTTCTAGGTGAAGCGGGGGCGAGCTTGCGGTGATAAATCGGCTGGCTCGTTTGCTTTTGTTGCTTTGATAAGCTCAGGCTCTTTGCATTTTTCTAGTACATCGTGATAAGCAAATATAGTACATCGTGATAAATAAATCTAGTACATTTTGTTCAGATATCTACTGAATTTCCGGCAATTTTTTAAAGATTATCCGACTATTTTTACAATAAAATCAATAATTTATGAAAATTAGGTGCCATCGAAGTTTCCACATTATTTCTTTTTGTGGGTTACTGCTGATCAATCTGCCGGCTGCGGCCTACATGCCGCTCAATACTGACGATGCAGGTACCACAGCAAAGGGCGGGTATCAGGTTGAGCAGTTCTTTTACTCATTGCTTCAAGTGGGTCAGTCGGCCGACAATTCTGCAGTCGCCAGCTCGGGTGAAGACTACCAAGGCTCTGGTAACGCGCAAGCCTTTCCGTTCACGTTTTCACGGGGCTTGGCTGACAACATCGATTTGCAGTTTGCACCTACCTATTACCTACAGCCGACTGGGTCATATTCGCGAGTCTCGAACTACACTTTAAATTTGAAGTGGCGTTTTTATGGTGATGGTGAAACCGGTTTGAATTTGGCGCTACGGCCTCAGTTGATTGCACCCGCTAGCACCTCGCAGCAAGAGGCGGGGATTGGTAATGCCCGATTTAATTACGGGCTAAATTTTATTGCCTCGCAGTTTAGTGAAAATTATGAATTGCATTTCAATGCAGGCTATTCAAGTGCGCCGTACAACAACGCTTACTCGGTGGGGTTGAATACCGACGCACGTCGTACGAATTTGTTTGCTGCATCGCTGGCTCCGGTATGGGTGATTTCGCCACAATGGAAGCTTGCGCTTGATGCCGGCGTGAACACCAACCCAACTGCAACAGACCCGACACTGACTCGTTACGCGCTTGTGGCGTTGTTGTATTACCCCATGAAGGATTTGGATGTTGGCGTGTCGTATCAACGTAACGCCAGTAAGCTTGATGTGGCGTTTGGGGGATCGGGGCCTTATGTGAGTCGGTTGCAAGTGGGCGTGACTTATCGGTTTGATTAGGGTGCTATGTTTCTTGATTCGTTAGGGGGCAGGTGCGCAGAGCGCCTGGGTGGGCAGATTGTCTTGGTCCGCTTTGCGGACTGCCCTCGGCGTGCTTGTCTGAGCGGCGGCGACCCAAACTCGCTTCGCTCAAACAAGGGCCGCCTTCATCCGTCCAGCCCGCGCAAGCCTCGGCAAGACAAGACAGCCCACCCAGGCGCTCTGCGCCCCTGCCCCCTAACTCGCACTGACGATTGCTGAGGCAAACCACGTTTTACTGAATGTGCCGGAGTCGTGCTTTTGAACCGAGTGTGACGTCGCGGTGTTCTTGCACTGAATGTACCTCCGTTGTAATTAAAGAGCCTGCCCTTGACCGTGCTCTCCGATCCGTGAGAGTAAGTCAGGATCTTTTTGAAGATTCGTTTGATTCCAGCGAATCAACACCAGCATCAAGAGGGCGACTGACAAGCCAAACATCACGATGATGGTGTTGATGGGTACCCCCAGCCACAACATCAAGCTATACAGTGACACCATCAATAAAATATTGAGCTGTTCATTGAAGTTTTGTACGGCAATGGAGTGGCCTGCTGATAACAGCAAATGACCGCGATGTTGCAATAGGGCATTCATGGGCACAACAAAAAATCCAGATAAAATCCCGACTAATAACAACAGGCCATAGACAGCCCATTCGTTGTAGATCAGTGGCATGACGAGTACCACTAACCCCATCAGTGCGCCAACTGGCAGCACACGAAGCGATTGCTTAAGTGGCACGCGAGCCGCTGCAATTGAACCCAGCACCGTACCCAAGGCAGCGATGCCCATTAAGATTGATGCTTGATCCAGGCGATAGCCTAGTTGGCTGCGACCCCATTCGATCACGATCAGTTGCAGCGTCGCACCTGCTCCCCAAAAGAGGGTGGTGACTCCCAATGAAATTTGGCCTAACTTGTCGGTCCACAACACCTTGGTGTAGACAGCAAAGGCTTTGATCAGGCGAAGCGGGTGCTGATGTTGCTTCGGGTACTTAGCGTTTGTGTTTGGAATCAATAAATTGGTCAGCGCGGCGGCGATGTACAACAGACCGATCATTACGATCGCAACTTCGGCAGGCGTACTGGCTATTTGCTGAAGCGTGTGGTGTGACAGTAGCCAAGCCGATACCTGGGGCGATACCAGCAAGCCGCCCACAACGGATCCCATAATGATAGAAACGACCGTCATGCCTTCGATCCAGCTGTTGCCCACGACAAGTTGCTCGGGGGGCAGCATCTCGGTGATGATGCCGTACTTGGCGGGCGAATATGCGGCGGCACCCGTGCCGACAATCGCATAGGCCACGCAGATTAAGACGATTTGTTCAGATGCTGCTAAGCCAAAGATACCGTAACTAAACATCAGGATGCAGCCTACGACTTTGAAGGCATTGGTGGTGAACATCACCTTACCCTTGGGATAAGCGTCGGCGAGCGCGCCAACAAAAGGGGCGAGTAGTACATAGCTAGCAGCAACCCCCCATTTGATGAGAGGAGGCACCCACACCGGCCCGTCTAATTGATGGATCAGCGCGATCGCAGCAATGAATAGTGCGTTATCCGCCAAGGACGAAAAGGTTTGCGCGATGATGACGGTATAAAAGCCACGATTCACGACGCGCTCGCTTTGGTATTGTCGTTTGCGGTTTTGATCGCCTGCAGGTTGAGAGCCCTGTCCGGTGCTTGACTGTTTTCCTTGTCGCTCACCCCTTTTAGTGGTGGATTGCTTTGCTGGTCGTTCAGCCCTGTTAGTGCTTGACTGCGTTGCTTGTCGCTCGCGCCCTCGAGTCCCTGACGGCTCTGAGGCTCTGCTGGCAATTGCATCAGCGGGCTCCCCATCTTAATGTGCGCGCCGGGCAAGATTTGATCGGCTAAGGTGAAGCCGTTAGGGGCGAACACAATAATGGTCGAGCCGTGCTCAAACCAACCAAGCTCTTGCCCTTTTTCAAAGGCTACGTTGCACGCAAAATCGGTTTGTCCTTTGTAGCGTGTGTGAAATAAAGTATTCAAACCGTGCAAGCGAATGCTGGCCACCAAGATCGCCGCAACCGGTACAAGCGCCACCCTATGCTTTTGTGAACCTAGTTCAAGCGCCAACACGGCCCGCTCATTTTTACAAAACAGTTTTTCAACACGCTTTAAGGCGATGGGGTTCACATTCCAGGTATCCCCTGACAAATAATGCACGGCCTTCATCGCGCCTGTATACGGGGCATGAAAGCGGTGATACATGGCAGAGGTAAGCCGTAACGTGACGTATTGGCCGTCGGTCCAGGCACTCGTGTCGGTGTGCTGGCCAAACAGATCGGTCAAGGTGTACGGAAACCCCTTCGCTTGAAACACTTGCCCATTGATGATCTTGCCGCAAGCACCCACGATGGCATCACAGGGGCTCGTCATCACTTCCGGATCCTGATCGACCACGCGAGCACCCTCGTGTAATTCGCGAATAAAGCAATCGTGAAGGCTGTCGAAATGTTGTTTTTTAGCTTCGCTTAAATCAAGATCGGTAAATAGTTTCCAGGTGCCAATCGAAGCGTCACGTACCCAGCCCACCTTGATTTTGCTGAACCAACCCATGAAATGCGTGACGGCGAGCCTCGGAATCCGGTTGGTCACTAAAAAATTGAGGTCTTCGTGGGCAAAGACATTGCGGACGGCTTTACTGATGTTCATCATTTCGTCACTTTAAAGTCATAAAAAGGAGTTTTCGAGGCAAAACTATGACTGATCAAATTTTGAATGTTATGCAATACGTTGCTGCAGCGACCGTGGGTCTTTGGCTGCTGTTGCGCATCAAGCAACGTCTGCAATTGTCGGTGGCTAAATATCCGTCTTTGGGTGGGCACCTGCGTTGGGCTAAACGCATCACCCGCTGGGTGCCTGGCTACTCGTACTCTGACGACAAATGGTTTGATGCAGATGGGGCGCCACCAGAGGTTGTGACCCAGCGTCGTGCGGCACTTGCCTTGTTGGGCAATGATCTTCGTACTCGTAGCCCGTTGACTCTGGCGCATACCGCAGCGAGTAAACCCATGATTTCTGACTTGCAATTCATCAGCAACTATCGGGTGCCTTATCAGTTTCGTGACGTGTTGCAGCAGCACCTTCAACTTGGCAGCTTCTGGACGAGCAGCGATGGCGTCTGGCTGACCGACATGGACGGCAATCGCATGATTGATGTGACGGGCTCGTATGGCGTGAACTTGTTCGGACTGGATTTTTACAAGTCTTGCATCGAAGAGGGCAGCAAGCTGGTACGCGACTTGGGCCCAGTCTTGGGTTCGTATCATCCTTGCGTGCTCGACAATATTCGGCGTCTGTGTGCCATCTCTGGCAAGGATGAAGTTTCGTTTCACATGTCCGGTACCGAGGCAGTGATGCAAGCCGTGCGCCTGGCGCGCTATCAAACGGGTCGTCAAAAAATTGTTCGTTTTACAAGCGCCTATCATGGCTGGTGGGACGACGTGCAGCCGGGCCCGGGCAATCCGATGCCGCCCTCTAAGCACACGCTGACGTTGCGCGAAATGCATGAGAATACGTTGCGGGTACTTCGCAATCGTCGCGATATCGCGTGCGTCTTGGTTAACCCGATACAAGCCATGCACCCCAACCAAGCGGCACCGACCGATTCGACTCTGGTCGATGGTGGGCGTCGGGCGCATTACGATCGAGTGGCGTATACCGCCTGGCTCAAAGAATTGCGTCAGGTGTGCGCCGAGCGCGGCATCATCTTTATTTTGGATGAAGTCTTTTTGGGCTTTAGGCTTGCCCCAGGCGGCGCCCAAGAATACTTCGGGCTTGATGCTGACATGGTCACCTACGGCAAAACGCTGGGCGGCGGATTGCCGATTGGCATTTTGTGTGGCAAGAAAAATCTGATGGCACGTTTCTATGCCGAGCACCCAGCCGATATCTGCTTTGCCCGCGGCACCTTCAATGCTCATCCCTATGTGATGGGCGCCATGAATGTGTTCTTGCATCGCCAAGAGACGCCTGCAGTTCAAAAGCTTTATGCAGAGCTTGACACGACCTGGAGCACGCGCAAGACTCAACTGAACGACCTGCTCAAGCGCGAAGGGCTGCCATTGCGTGTCGAGGCCATGTCGACGGTGTGGACCGTGCTGTACGACGTGCCAAGCCGCTTTAACTGGTTGTTGCAGTTTTATTTGCGTCGCGAAGGCATTGCCCTGAGCTGGGTGGGTACGGGAAGACTGATTTTTAGTCTGAACTTTACAGATGCAGATTTTGATGATTTCTGTCAACGTTTCGTGCGTGCTGGCCATCAAATGGCTGCAGGTGCTTGGTGGTGGACGCCGCAAGGGCAAACAAACAAACAAATTCGACGCCGTATGTTGTTAGAGATGGTGCAGCAGACTAAGCTGTGATGGCTCGCTGCGTAGTAGTGATCAGAAACTTCTAGCATGGCAGTAAGGGTATTCAGAGGCTTCTATCTCGGTGGTGAGGGGTACTCAGAGACTTTTATCTTTTAAGAACTGAAGTCTCTGATTGAATCTGCTCGGTGTCACTGAAGCCTCTGGTTGAATTTCCTCGGTGTCACTTAAGTATCTGATTGAATCTTAAGTATCTGATTGAATCTACTCGGTGTGACTGAGGTTTCTGATTGCATCGGTTCAGTGAGGCCCAAGCCGCTCATTGACTCTGCTTAATGTGATTGAATGTGTGGCATGGGGTCAATCAACTCACCACGCATTAAATAAATGGGTGAGCGACGGTACAGCATGACGTCATGAAACGGGTCTGTCAAAATCTTCAAAGCCCAGGCAAACGCCGCTTTGAAGTTTTCTTTGATGCATAGCTGAGCGACTCTGAATAACAAGCCAGCAACGCCCAAAAAGAGCCAAGCCATACCGACAATACGTACTGTCGTGTCTTCGTAAGCCTCTGGTACGGCCCAGGTAATGAGCGAGGGCTGCAAGTAAGCTATGACAGGGATCGCGGCCCAGATCGACAGCAACACAATCTTACGATGTAAGTTGTAGCCGACTTTGATGTCTTCTTTGTGCTCATGGGTCGCTTGATTGACGTGATCGTAGCCCTTGGGTTCAAAAAAGAAGTGGCCCGATTGGCGCGTGGTCATCGCCACTAACCAAGCAACCAACGACGCTGCGACTGGGTTAATGAAGAGCAGCACATAAGAGACTAAAAATGATAAAGCGCTGACCAAGTGCAGGCTTTGATTAATACGACTGTGATGATAATAACGATGGTCATCCCAGCGCTGTATTCTTAAGGTGTTTAGCAATTCTTTCATCGTGAGCCCTTGTGTTGTCTGTGTCGCAAATCAAATGGATTGTGGGCGACGCCTCAGATGAGATTATTTCAGAAGCATTGAGTCAAAAGATGAATTTTTAATGACATTCGTGTTGCAATTTATTTTCAGATACTCGTTGTCATCGAACGGTTATATGAATTGATTACAGTCATATAAACCTCAGTGATAAAGAGCTCAGATGACAGAATACGCGCCCATTCAAGTCGATCGAATTTATCCCGACAAGCCGAGCCTCAGGATAGCGTTGGTGACTGAAACCTACCCTCCTGATATCAACGGAGTGGCTCATACGGTATCAAAAATAGTAGAAGGCTTGCGTGCTCGCGGGCACGAATTGATGTTGGTCAGACCAAGGCATCACAGTGACATCGAGGCGGCCGCAGATTCGCGCTATCAAGAAGTATTGGTGCGTGGTGCACCGATTCCGATGTATAAGCAGTTGCGCATGGGCTTGCCGGCTCAGGGCGCTTTGCAAAAATTGTGGCTCAAGCAGCGGCCTGACCTCGTACATATTGCGACTGAGGGGCCTTTGGGTTGGTCGGCTTCGCGCGCGGCGCGTAAGCTCAAAATACCAACCAGTTCAGATTTTAGAACCAACTTTCATGCCTATAGCCAGTTCTATGGATTTGGCTGGCTGAAGGGTGCAATTGTGGCCTACATGCGTAAATTTCATAATGCTACGCACTGTACGATGGTACCGACGCAAGGCTTAATGGCAGAGCTATCAAAGATTGGTTTTGATCGCTTGATGGTTGTGCCTCGCGGTGTTGATACTGAGAACTTTTCGCCCGCTAAGCGCGACGAACCATTGCGCCATTCTTGGGGTGCGACTGCACAGACACAAGTCCTGTTATCTGTCGGACGCTTGGCTGTTGAAAAAAATCTTGACACCGTCGTGCGCTGCTTCAGATCACTGCAAGCGCGTGGTTTGCCAGTCAAGCTAGTGATTGTGGGTGATGGGCCGTTGCGTCACGCGCTCGAGCGCAGCGTCCCAGAGGCGACCTTCGCGGGCACGCGCACAGGCCAGGATTTGGCTAAACATTACGCGAGCGCAGATCTGTTTATTTTCCCGAGCTTGACTGAAACCTTTGGCAACGTGACGATTGAGGCCATGGCAAGCGGTCTGGCCGTGGTGGCGTACGACCATGCAGCAGCAGGGCAGCTCATCGAACACAAGCGCAATGGGATGGTGCTGGCACCAAACCAAGACGCACAGCTGTTTGAGGCGGCTCGGCAAATCGTTGAAGACTCTGCCTTACGAATCCAAGTCAGACTCGCTGCACGTCAGACGGCGGTGGATCGGGATTGGAGTTCAGTGATTGCGCGCACTGAGGGGATTTTTAGATCATTGATCGCAAATGAGGATCCTGCCGCTGTTGTGGTGTCTGCACACTCTAAGACGGCAGGTTTTCCTCAGGCGTTACGCTAAAAACAAGTCTCTGAGTAGTCGACAAAGCTCGCTGCAACTGGGTACCGCTGCACCGAGTCATCGCCATAGCCGCTTCGATGAAACACAAACGGGATACCGCAGTTGCTTGCACAGAGCGCGTCGACGTGCGTATCACCAATCAACAGGCAGTCGCTAGCGTTGATTTGCAGCGCATTCATCGTGGTGAGCAGCGGCAACGCGTGAGGCTTGGGATGCGCGGTGGTATCACCACCAGTCACAACGGTAAAGTAGGTAGATAACCCGTGTCGTTCAAGCGCCTGCTGAGCTGAACTTTCAATTTTATTGGTGCATACGGCTAAATGATGCCCAGTTGAAAGCAGTTGGTCGAGCAACCTTAAGATGCCAGGGTACAGAAACGAATGGTCGTGCGCTTGGCGCGCGTAGTGCGTCAAGTACGCCTGTTGAATGTCCTCGGCAGCTACCGCGGGCGCCTGCACGAGTTGCATCACCGAAGCCAGAATGTCAGGCAATGGGCCATATAAGTTCGGAATCACTTGCTCGGAGGCAAGCGCCTGAAAGCCGCAATCAAGCAACGCTTGATTGGCGGCTCGTCGAATGTCGGGCTCGGTATGCAACAGCGTGCCATCAAGATCAAAGACGATGGCCGCAGAGCTGTGAATATACTCTTTGGCTGTTTTCATAGCCTAGAGACCAAGCCAGCTGGCGATGCCGCATAGCCAGTCAAGGTACGGTCGGCATGTAACAGCTTCCAGTCAAGCATTTTTTGCGTCATCTTTAACAACTCGAGGGTATAGCTCGGATCTTGCGCAACATTGTGAAGTTGTGACGGATCTTTTGTCAGATCAAAGAATAGTGGCGGTAAAGCTGCGAAATGGACATACTTGTACTGATCGTTTTGAATCACTGAAAGTGCGCACTGGTCCATCGACAGACTCAAAAAGTCTTCGGGCTTTGAATAGTAAATATTTCTAAAATCAAATTCATAATGCACTTCAGTGCGCCAGTCGGCAGGCGCAATACCGGTTTGTACAAACGGTAACAGCGAGTGCCCGTCACAGGTTCTTGGTATCGGGCGCTCAAGCCAACTCAAGATCGTGGGCATCGTGTCAATGGTTTCGGTAAAGTGCCGAACAATATTGCCGCGCGTGGCATCCGCCTCAGGGTTCGGGTCGCGCACAATCATTGGGATATGAAAGCTCTGATCGAAGTAGCCAATCTTACCTAACAGGTGGTGATCGCCCAATTGCTCGCCATGATCACTGGTGAGGATGATGAGAGTGTTGTCCCACTGGCCAGTTTTCTTTAGGTAGTCAAAGACGCGTCCGATGTGATGATCAACCTCAGACATCAAGCCGTAGTAAGTGGCCCGCATTTGGCGAACTTCGGCATCTTGCATGTCTGCGCCAAGCCCCTGGCCATTTTCAAAGAAGCGACGACGTTCAATGGCTTGAAGGTAGTACGCCAAGAGTGGATGCTGGGACGCTTCAAGATCTTTGCTCGAGGCGCGGATTGGCGACGGGCAGTCTTTCGGGTCGTACATCTCGTGGTAAGGCGCCGCAGCGCTAAAGGGTGGGTGAGGGCGGTAGTAGCCAAGATGCAAGAACCATGGCTTATTTTCTGTCCCTTGCAGGTATTCGAGCGCACGGTCGGTGAACCAAGTGGTATCGGATAAATGCGCAGGAACCATACTTGGTTTTGCCGTGGCGCCAATATCGGCTTCGGTAAGATCCTGCGGCAACCAAATGTCGTTAGGTTTTGTTGGCATGGCGAAGCCCTGTGAGGCAAGCCAGGCAAAGTAGGCCTCTTTATCCAAGCCCCAGGAACCGACCGGATGCCAGCCCTCCATATCTGCCCCTAACACTTTAAAGCGCGGGTCTTCGGCGGCTGTTTCACGGGGGTCGGGTGTCGTGGTGGTGTAGCCAACTAAGGCGGGCTGATAGCCGGCCTTACGCACTTCTTTTGCGATATTGGTGTGACGCGCATCGAGCGGAATCGTATTCTGTACCGCGCGATGAGTCATCATATAAAGACCGGTCAGCATTGACGCGCGACCCGGGCCGCAGGGTACGGCTTGCGTGTAATGCTTGGCAAAGGTCACACCTTCGCTGGCCAAGGTTTCGATGTTTGGGGTTTGAATGACTGGGTGTCCAAGATTTTTGAGCGTATCGCCACGCCACTGGTCGACCACAATCAATAAGACATTTTTTTGTTTGGCTGTCATGAGATGAATCCGTTAGAAATCGGTTAGCGAAGAGTTGGATCGAGTCTGTCACGCAGCCAGTCGCCGGTCAGGCTGATCGAGAAGGTCGTCAAAACAATGACACAACTCGGGGCGAGCAAAATCCACGGGGCAGTTTGTAAATATTCGCGGCCATAGCCCACCATATTGCCTAGGCTAGTCATTGGTGGCTGTACACCTAAGCCTAAAAAAGAGAGTCCTGATTCAAGCAAAATCACTTCAGGAAAGGTAAGCGTCATGCTGACAATCAGCGTGCTGGCGATATTGGGCAAAATATGCCGAAAGTAGACCCGCCAAGAACTGGCGCCCAGTGCATGCACCGCATTGGCGTAGCCTTGTTCATTGGCCGCGATGGTCAGGCTGCGCGTGATGCGAGCGCTGCGCTCCCAACCGTGGCAGCCCATCAAACAAATAAAGAGTACCAGCGTGTTGCCGAAGAAGGCTAACACTGCCAAGGCGATGATCATGAAGGGGATCGAAGCCTGGAAATCAATCAAGGTAAGCACGACTTGCTCAAGCCAGCCTTTGAAGTGCGCGGCTAAAAATCCGAGTGCCAGACCAATCGCAGCTGAAAGTAAGGTGCTGGCAAAGGCGAT
This sequence comes from Alcaligenaceae bacterium, assembly GCA_947378965.1. GTDB lineage: Bacteria > Pseudomonadota > Gammaproteobacteria > Burkholderiales > Burkholderiaceae_B > Zwartia. Next base: position 49,449 of record CANCMG010000016.1, read on the forward strand.
CAGCAGACTAACCTGAACTGAGACCAAGAGTCGCGAAAGAACGTCACGCCCTAGTTCGTCAGTGCCAAGCAAATGCCGTGCGGTACCTCCAAGCCCGACAGGTGGTTGTAGTCGTGCTTTGAGGTCAAGCGCAGTGTAGGTGTAGGGTGCGACGAGGTCTGCCAACGCCGCAATGATGAATATCCCAAGGATCCAAGCGATCGCCACCACGACAAGGGGCGGGTACTCTTGCCAAAAATAGCGACGTGAGGCATTTGGAACAGAGGGCGCTAGAACTGCCATGGCGGTTAACTTTTTTAGAGTGAAGGCTGCGAGGATATAAAAGGGGCTCGATGGTGGGCGCTTACTGGTGTGCGTCAGAGTTCGCCCGTAAGCGCGGGTCAAACAAGCAGTAAATCGCATCAACGACTAAGTTGGTGGCGACCATACTGACTGTGATTAATAACAATGCGGCTTGAACGATAGCCAGATCACGATTGCCGACTGCAGAAACCGTGAGTCTGCCGACTCCTGGCCAAGAAAATACGCTTTCGACCACCACGGCGCCTGCGATTAACCCACCAAACATGAGACCGGCGATCGTGACGATCGGCAGTGCGGCATTAGGCAGAGCATGGTGAATCACGACTTGCGACCAGCGCAGACCTTTTGCAGACGCAGCGCGAATATAGGGTTGCCCCAAGACCTCTAACATCGACGATCGTGTGTAACGTGCCAACACCGCAGCGCCGCCCACTGTCAAGGTTAATACTGGCAATATCGCGTGTTCAACTGTGCCAAACCCTCCGCTGGGTAACCAACCAAAACTCACCGCAAAAATTAACACTAGCAAAAGACCTAAAACGAAGCTTGGCAAGGTGTGTCCGGCAACAGAGAGACTCATGACAAGACGGTCGACCCATGAGTTTCGGTGTAACGCAGCAAAAATTCCGGCGGGTATACCAATGCATAGATTCAAAACAAAGGCTGGCAGAGCAAGTGCGAGCGTAGCCGGAATCGACTCAAGCACCAGCCTCATTGCTGGGCTGCCATCGCGCATCGACACTCCGAAGTTACCATGCAGAATATTTAGCAAGTAACCCCAAAATTGCTGCCAAAGAGGCGCATCTAAGCCCCAGCTTTGACGAAAAGCAGCAATGGCCTCAGGTGGAGCATCGGCAGACAAAATCATCATCGCCGGGTCACCCGATAAGCGCAAGATCGTGAAGGCAAACCCCACCACCAAGAAAATAGTGAGCAACGCGCGCAAACTGCGAGACAGCATGTATCGACTCATGTCTAACTGTCCGACCCATGATGAATCATGGTGTGAAGATGGCAACTCACTGTATGCGATTCGCTAATCCGCGTTGTGATGGGGGCGCTCGTTTTGCAATGGGCTGTCGCGAGTGCACAACGAGGATGGAAACTACAACCGGTTGGGACATCAACCGGGTTTGGTGGCTCGCCCTTCAGGATAATGCGCCCAGAACTTGTCGCCGCATTCTTAGCCCCAGGAGTCGAAACCGCAGAGATCAAGGCCTGGGTATATGGGTGCGCAGGATGCGTGAGTACCTCTTTTGCAGAGCCTTGCTCGATAATGCGACCTAAATACATGACGGCAACTTCGTCGCAGATATGACGAACCACACGCAGATCATGACTGATAAATAACATCGTCAGATTCATCTGTTGACGCAAGTCGTCGAGCAGATTAATCACTTGTGCCTGCACTGAAACGTCAAGTGCAGAAATGGGCTCATCGCAGACCAGTAAGCTCGGCTTGAGCACGAGAGCGCGTGCTAAGACGACGCGCTGACGTTGTCCCCCCGAGAGTTCGTGTGGGTAGCGTTGAAACAAATTATCGGTCAGGCCGACAGCGCGCATCATATTTTGTGCCGCAACGACCGGTCGGATCTCACCGTGCTTGTCGTGTATCTGCAAGGGCTCAGTCACCTGTTCGACAGCCGTCAGGCGTCGGTCAAGTGCGCCGAGCGGGTCTTGATAGACCATTTGCATATGTCGGCGGGCGGCTCGCCAAGCTTGATTACGCTGAGCGGTGACTGGCTTGCCGTCAAACTCGACGGTACCGGCGGTCGCTGGAATCAGGCCAAGCACCAGTTTCGCCATCGTTGATTTGCCGCAACCAGACTCACCGACAAGCCCTAGAGTTTTACCGCGCTGTACGCTCAACGTGACGCCATCAACAGCGCGCAAGATCTTTTTTCCGGATAGCCAATCTTTTTTGGCTTCAACCGAGAAGTGGCGCTGCAAATCCTTGACGTTTAAAAGAGCTGTCATGCTGCTAATTTTCGTGTGCAAGCTAAGGTATGCCCGACTGCGATCGTTTTGAGGGTGGGGGCATTGGCGCGACAATTCGCTTGAGCAAAATCGCAACGGGGCTCAAACCGACAGCCCTGAATGAGTTGGCCCGCCTGCGGAATACTGCCTCGTATGGTCGTCAGACGCTGAACCTCGGTATCCAAGGCTGGCATTGCGGCTAAGAGCCCGATGCTGTAGGGGTGTTGCGCCTCGCTGAATAAGGTCTGGCTTGGGGCGCTTTCAACAATTGAGCCTGCATACATGACCAGCACTCGATCGCTAATTTCTGAGATCACGCCAAGGTCGTGCGAGATCGTCACAAGTGCCATGCCAGTGTCTCGGCGAATGTTATCGAGCAACAGTAAAATTTGCGCTTGAACCGTCGCATCTAAGGCGGTCGTGGGCTCATCGGCAATGAGTAAATCAGGTTGTCCGGCTAAGGCCATGGCAATCATGACGCGTTGATTCATACCGCCAGAGAGCTCGTGTGGATAGGCACCCATACGTCGTTTGGCATCTGGGATTTCGACGTGATCCAGTAACGCAAGCACCTCTGCGTTGGCCTCAGCGCCACGCAAACCTCGATGTAGGATTAAGCTTTCTGCAATTTGTGCGCCAATGCGCTGGGCTGGATTGAGCGATGAGCTTGGGTCTTGAAAAATCATCGCGATCTTCCGGCCGCGGATCCGAGACAACTGTGTATCCGACAAACCCAGGAGCTCGGCCCCTTGAAATTTGACCGAACCTGTGATGCGCGCGTGCTTACCCAGTAAACCAAGCACGCCCAACCAGGTAATGCTCTTGCCACAGCCGGATTCACCGACCAAACCAATCGACTCGCCAGCTGCAATATGCAGGTCGACGCCATGCAACACTTCAGACGTGTGCCCGCGTTGGTCGAACCCGATCCGCAGTTCGCTGATATTCAGCAGTGCGGGCGTATCCGATGCAGTCGAGGTCATTGGTTTGGAGGTGTGAGGTTCGTGACGCGAAAATCCATGACGAAAGTTTTAGAGGGCTTCCAGACAAAGTCTTTACGCTTGGCATAAAACACTGCGCTCTGATGCAAAACCGTGTAGGCGGGGTCTTCGCGCTCAGCAATCTCTAGCATTCGTTTAAAAGTTTGCTGCCGTTCTGCTAGGTCGACTGAAGTTTCAAGTGTGTCAGACAATTTATTGAACTCAACGTTTGTCCATTCACCGGTTTGTTGTTGCTGACCATTGGGCCCGTGTTGGTTGACCAGTGAGCTCACCGGATCACTAAAGGGCGCTGAATTCGACCAGCCTCGAACGCCGCGAGTCGGGCCTTTCTCGAAAATTTGTGCCCAATTTTCTTTCATGGACATCTGTACGTTCAGACCGGCAGAACGCCACATCTCGAGCATGATTTGGTCGGTTTGTGTTTGATTGGTGTAGTAATTGTTTAAGCCTCTGAAGTGAATCACCTCGCCTTTATAGCCAGCTTCAGCCAAAAGCTTTTTGGCGAGCGCAACGTCATACTTCGGCACAGTCCAGCCTTTCACGAACATGTCGCCATAGAATTCGAATTGCAAACCCGCAGGTACGCGGGTATTGCCACCCCAAATTGCCTCGACGATAGCGTCGCGATCAATGGCATGTGTCATGGCTTGACGTACTTTCGGATTGGCAAGCACGGGGTGGTTTTTGTCGAAAGTGATCAAGCGGTGATTGAGAACCGGGCCGCCAACCACCTCGAACTTGGCGTTACCTTGAATCGTTTTGAACTGGTCTGGTGGAATGTCAGTAATAAAGTCATACTGGCCAGATAACAAGCCGTTGATACGCGAAGATACCTCAGGCACCACCATATAGCGAATTTCTTTAACCAGTGGTTTGCCGCCAAAGTAGTCGTCGTGCGCAGTCAAGACCAGATACTGATCCATTTTCATTTCTTTGACTTTGAAGGGCCCCGCGCTCACCGGTGCCTGAGCCCAACTCGCCCAGTCTTTCGAAGCCATATAAGCTTTCTTTGAAACAATCTCAGAGCCCAAACGCGCAATGCGCCCCTCTAGGGTAAGGTCTGGTACGGCGTTGATCAGGCGTACGGTGTAGCGATCAACGATCTCAACGCTTTGCAATGACGGCCATAAATTACGTGCGATCGCAGTAATCTCAGGCGGGGGCAACTCCATGCTGCCGGGCGTAGAATTTGTGGTCTTGCGCCCGATATCTACCGCAATCGTTTTGCTGTCCTGGTTGGGTTGACGGGGTGCAGAGGTTCCGAACATTCTCTCAGCACTAAAACTAAACGCAACATCTTCAGCGGTCACCTCATCGCCGTTGTGAAACTTAACACCAGGGCGCAACTTGAATTCAACCGTCTTCGCGTCAATGCGCTTCCACGAGTCAGCAAGTGAGGGCTGCGGCGAAAGGTCTCCAACTGTATCAAGCTGGATCAGACCAGCATAAATCATGGGCAACATGCGCGTGCCGACGTTGCTTTGCTCGCGCAAGGGATCCAGAGCACCACTGGTCAGTAACTGTTGTACGGCCACGCGCACGACTGGACGGGTATCTGCGGGTTGTGCAAAGACGCTAGGGTGCGCCAGAGCACACAGCGCGAGTGTAGTGAGTTTCAGAAACCAACGTTTGGAGTGAAGCAGCTGCATGTGAGTCCTGTTTGAGTGCTGGATGAAAGAGCGACGCGATATTAAAGAGCGACGCTATGCATAATTTTCAAAAAGTGGGGTAAGGTTGGCGTGATGGCTGCAGGCACTTTCGCTAAATCGTCATAGCGACGCAGACGTACTGCTTCTTGAGCAAACGATTGCGCCTCAAACTCTACCGCTTGAGGGGGGCTGTACACGCCACCTTGCACAATGAGGCTGTGTTTAGAGGCGGTTGAAAGCGTGCTCCAGTAAGACTGGTCTGTCGCGCACAGGTAGCGCTTAGCATCGACATGTAAGCGAATTGGCTCGAGCACTGCACCTGAGAATAAGCCGCGCAAAAACGGCAAAGCAACATATTGATGCAGGTCATCGCCGCTTTCTGTGCTGGCGCTTTGCTGAACTCTTCCGGTCTTGGCTAACAAATGCCCGATATCGTGCAACAGTGCTGCGGTGATTGTGTGAGCGGTCTCCTCTGCTTGCTCGGCTAAGGCCGCACACTGAAGTGCGTGTTCAAGCTGGCTGACTGCTTCGCCACCATACTGGTTCTCTCCCTCAACGGTTAGCAGTTGAGTGATGTCATCTAAAGTCAAAGCCATGTCAAACCTTATTTAAACAAGTGCCCGGCGAATGCGCGCAGACAGTAAATCGATACAGGTCACCGTACCAATAATAATTAGCATGACTGCGCAGGTCTCTGCGTACTGAAAACCACGAATGATCTCCCACAACACCACGCCGATACCACCCGCTCCGACCATGCCCACAACAGTCGCTGAGCGAACGTTTGACTCAAAGCGGTACAGGGCAAAGGAAATCCAAAGCGGCATCACCTGAGGAATCACGCCATACAAGATCTCGTGCAAGGCTGAGGCACCGGTCGAGCGAATTCCCTCAACCGGCTGTGGGTCAATGGATTCAACGGCTTCAGAAAATAGTTTGGCTAAGATCCCAGTGGTGTGAATCCACAATGCCAAGACGCCGGCGAAGGGGCCTAGCCCAACTGCCACGACAAATAGCATGGCAAACACCATCTCGTTGATGGCGCGACAAGCGTCCATGACTCGACGAATAGGTTGATAAACCCAGGGCGGTACGAGATTGGCCGAACCTAAAAGGGCCATCGGGATTGCCGTGATGACGGCAAGCGCAGTGCCCCAAAGTGCAATCTGCAGGGTCACCACCATTTCTTCAACAAAGAGGCGCCACTGCGAAAAATTAGGTGGAAAAAAGTCAGCGGCGTAGGTTGCCATATTGCCGGAGTCTTTAATCAGGTCTAGCGGGCGCATATCTGCTCCCTGCCAAGAGCCTGTCAACGCAAGTACCAGCGCTGCCCAAGACCCATACCAAAGAAGACTATGCTTGCTTGGAGGGGGGGCGGACAGCGCAGAGCCAGAGGTCGTAGCGTTCATGAGATTACTTTTTCAGAGCGGCAAGTTTGTTATCAAGCTCAGCGAGTTTGGCC
>CANCMG010000017.1 GCA_947378965.1 Alcaligenaceae bacterium
GTTTCAGTCCAGGGCACGGGGCTGGGCGAGCGCGCATTGAGTGCTGGTGCCTGCCAGCCATCAACGGTGGCGCCGCTTAGGTAAGCCAGCCCCGAGCGCTCACCGCCTAAGGCATCGCGCGAGGTGTGACAGGCCGAACAGTGCCCCAAACCGTTCACCAGATATTCGCCCCGCAACCACGCTGGCGAACGCTCAACTTCGGTTTGTACGGGCTTGGCAGAAGGCCTGGGCGTTAAGTACAGCGCATTCCAAAAGGCCATCAGCGGACGCAAACTAAAAGGAAACGCTAGCTTAGTTTCAGGGGTTGCCTGGCGCACCGGCTCTTGCGACATCAGCCATCCGTACAACGCTGCCAGATCTTCATCATTGATGCGGGTGAACGAGGTGTACGGAAACGCGGGATACAAGTGATGCCCATCGCGCGAGATACCTTCACGCATGGCACGATTAAACGCTTGCTGCGACCAAAGACCAAGACCCGTTTGAGGATCTGGCGTTAAGTTGGTGCTATACACCGTGCCGAAGGGAGTTTGAATCCCTAAGCCGCCAGCATTTGGTTTACCTTGTGCACTGGTGTGACAGGTGACACAGTTACCCAAGGCCGCTAATTCACGACCGCGGTCAAGCGTGGCGGCTGAGTAGGTCGCGATCGGTTGGGTCACTGGAGCCAGCACAGTGCGCTGCCCGAACAGCGACCACGTCGCACCAAGCAGCGTGGTGCCGAGTGCTGCCGTCAACGCAGCGGCACGCAACCACCAGGCACGCGGTCGCGGCCAGCGTGCGTCGGCGCGATCTGTCTGTTGACGTGCAGGGCCTGCTAGCCGTAGGTCACTTGTTTGTGATGCCACCTGAAACTTGTCGGAGGCGTGCGCCACCAATTGAGGCTTACCAGAAGCGTGCGTGGCTGAGTCGCCCTGATACATCAAAGGATTCAAAGCCGCGCGCACAACCTCAGGCGTAAAAGGAGGTTGCCTGAAACGCACGCCCGTTGCATCGAAAATTGCATTCGCAATCGCAGCCGTGCCGGGCACCGAAGCTGACTCGCCCGCCCCAAGTGCGGGCTCATTGTGCCGAGGCATCTGCGTGACTTCGATCACAGGCACTTGCCTGAAACTCAAAATCGGATACGAACCCCATTCGCGGGTGGCGACGGTATTACGCTCACGTTCGGTTGGCACCTGTTCAAGCATGGCACGACTAGTGGTTTGCACCACGTTGCCATGGATTTGGTGTTCAACACCGGCGGGATTAATGGTTAAGCCAGCATCGTGACCGACCACCACCCGTTTAACATGCACTTCACCCGTGCGCTTGTTGACCTCAACATCGGCGATCCAAGCGGCCCACGCAGCTCCAAATCCAGGCCACTTACTGTGAACGTAGCGTGCCCAAGCGATGCCTTGTCCGTGCAAAATATCGCCCTCTGCGCCCTGCTGCTGCGGCTGCTCATGCATTTGCCAACCAGCCTTGGCTGCGGTCGCTTGCAATAATTCTCGCGCACGCGGGTCATCGAGATAACGCAATCTGAAAGTCAGAGGATCGACCCCAGCCGCAGTCGCCAACTCATCGATATAAGATTCGTGGGCAAACGAGTTGGGCATCGCTGACACGCCACGCAACCACGAGGCGCGCAAAATGGGCGGCATATCATTGACTGTCACGCGCAAATTTTGCAACGTATAAGGCGGACGCGCTGTGCGATCACCCATCTCATACGCTTGCGCGTTGGGTTCAAGCGTACGCGTGAGTAACAGCGCTAGCGTGGGTGCGCCGTTTGAAGGGTAAGAGGTTGAAAAATCGTAGGCTGCAATCGAGCCGTCTGCGTGTAACCCACCGCGCACCTCCATCCATTGCGCCGCGCCTTTGGGCTCCCACAGGTTTTCTTGCTCGCGCGTCAGTTGCACACGCACCGGCGCACCGACTGCACGTGCCAGTAACACCGCATCAGCCGCCACATCATCGGCACCGTTGCGCCCATAGCACCCCGAGGCCTCCATGCGTACGATTTCAATCGCAGTGTCTTGCAACGCGGTGAGGCGCGCTAAGTCTGCACGCAATACATGAGGATTTTGCGTGCCCGCCCAAACGGTTAACACAAAAGGATCGGTCGGATCGGTTTTAAATTCGGCCACGGCACACGAGGGGCCAATCGACGCGTGCATCTGATAAGGCCAGATGTAAGTACGTGGCATCGATTGCGCGGCCTGCGCAAGCGCCTGATCCACATCGCCTTCGTCAACCAGTTGACGCGGCGTTGCTGGATTAGCACGCAACGCTTGTTCGACGTTTGACAGGTCAGGCAAACCGGCCCAGGGTTTCCAGTGAACGCGCAGTGTATTAGCAGCGAGTTCGGCAAATTCTTCACGCTCGGCCACCACACCAACAAAATCCCGAATCACAACAACCGCGCGAATGCCCGGGATATGCGCAATCGAGGTCTCGTCAACAGACTCGAGCAAATTACCAATAAAGTCACCGTGATCGGCACCCGCATAGGGTGGACGAATCACTCGACCGTGCAACATGCCGGGCAGCCGCATGTCGTGCACGAATACCAACTCGCCCGTCGCTTTAGCCGGGATATCCACACGCGGCACGGACTGTCCGACTGTGCGGTAGGTCGCAGGATCTTTGACCGGCGTGGCCAGTTCAAGTTTAAGGTGGATGCGCTGGCCCACGAGTAACGCCGCATAGCTCGCTGAGGTGGCGGGCACCCCCCGAGCTGCGGCCAGCTCAAGCAAATATTGTCGTGCCTGAGCCGCCGCTGCCCGCAGGGGTGCAGCGTGGTTTTGGATGGAGCCACTCGCAATGGTGGGCCCTTGATTGGGTGCCGTGCCGGTGTCGCCCAAGATCACATCAACCTGCTCAAGCGCAACGTCAAGCTCTTCGGCCACAATTTGAGCAAACGCGGTTTTGATTCCGGTGCCAAGGTCCACATGGCCATGCAAAGCAGTCACCCGGCCGTCTGCCCAAAGCGCGAGCAAAATTTCGACGCCTTCAGCAGGGTTGCCCGGTACAGCCGCCGGCTGACCAGGCGCAGGGGGATTAGCAGGTGGCGGATCACGCACCGCCAACAACACGCCAGTTGCGTTTAAAAAATCTGCGCGAGTTCGCAAGGGCCTAGGGTGCGTCATGACTGACCCTATGTGGGGCTTGCATCAATACTGCCGCACGTTTAACTGCCCGAATGATTTCGACGTGAGTGCCGCAGCGACAAAAATTACCCGATAAGGCGCTACGAATTTGGTCTTCTGTTGGATCAGGTGTATGCGTCAGTAAAGACACTGTCATCACAATCATTCCGTTCAGACAATACCCGCACTGCGCGGCTTGCTCGTCAATAAATGCCTGTTGGGCTGGATGCAACTGCGCGCCTGAGCCCAACCCTTCAAGCGTTGTAATGGCGCGGCCTTGTACGCCTTGTGCGGGTACCACGCACGAGCGCGCAGCCATCCCATCAATGAGCACGGTGCAAGCGCCGCACTGACCCAATCCGCAACCATATTTTGGCCCATTCAACGCAAGGTCATTACGCAACACCTGCATGAGCGACACCTCTGCCGACAGCTGTAGATCATGCTGCTGGCTATTGACAAGTAAGGTGCAAGGTGACGAAGTGTGCATCAAAGACCTTAGACGCTTAAATAGGTTTGACGGACATGCTCATTGGCATCGAGCTCGGCCATCGTGCCACTGAAACGGATGTGCCCTTTTTCAAGCACATAGGCGCGATCGCACACCAAGCGTGCAAAGTGCAGATTTTGTTCAGAGAGCAAAATACTGACCCCTTGCTTTTTCAAGGCCAAAATCATCTGAACCATCTGCTCAACAATCACAGGTGCGACACCTTCAGAGGGCTCATCTAGCAGCACCAAATAGGGGTTACCCATCAAGCTGCGCGCCACGGTCAGCATTTGCTGTTCACCACCACTCATCTGCCCACCCGGGCGCTTGGGCATCTCGCCAAGGTTCGGAAACAGCGTGAACAGTTGCTGCACAGTCCAGGTCGGCGCCGCCGAGCCATCAGGCCACATGCGAGGCCTTTGCCGGCCGACTTCGAGGTTCTCTAAGACGGTTAAGTCGGTAAAAATTCGCCGATCCTCAGGTACATAACCTAACCCACTTGCCGCAATTCGATGGGCCGCATCTTTTGAAATATCTCGCCCCATAAAGTGCATGTCACCCGTGCGCTTTTCAAGTAACCCCATCAACGCTTTCATGGTAGTTGACTTACCCGCCCCATTGCGCCCCATTAAGGCCACGACTTCGCCGCGTTTCACCTCAAGGTTCACGTCGTACAAAATTTGAGCGGCGCCGTACCAGGCCTTTAAGCTCTGCACAGATAACAGCGGTTCTGTCTGAGCGAGCGAACTCAGGTCTTTGTGAACATTTGCAACGATTCTGGCCTCGAACACCTCTTTTTCAGGGTTCACCCCTTGAGTGTTGAGCAAACTTTTGTTTGACTCCTCCGACATCTGATGGTTGAACAACCCGTTGTTCGATTCCTTCGATATCTGGCCCTTGGCTGTCGCCACTGAGACTGCCGTCTTGTCTTCAAACGTCGCGCCAGAGCCAAAGTACACCTCTTGCACCTTGGCATCTTTGCGAATGTCGTCAGCCTTGCCTTGCGCAATCAGTCTTCCGCGCGCCAAGACAATCATGCGATCGGCGTGAGCAAACACCACATCCATACTGTGCTCAGTAAACAGCACAGCGATCTGTTGCTCAAGCACTAATTTTTTTGTCAACGTCATTAACGCATTGCGCTCTTTGGGTGCCATACCTGCGGTGGGCTCATCCATCAATAACAGTCGTGGACGATTGGCCAACGCAATCGCTAGCTCGACACGTTTCACATCGCTATAGGCCAACGCGCTACAGGGGCGGTCTGCTTGCGACGCCATCCCAACCTGCTCAAGCAACTCAAGCGCTCGGGTTCGTTCGTGTGCGCGCGCAGCTTTGAAAAACGAAAACACTTGCCCCGCATGCGAGAGCAAAGCCATCTGCACGTTTTCAATCACCGTTAACGACGCAAACGTTTCAGCGATTTGAAACGTGCGGCCTACCCCTAAACGCCAGATCTCTCGTGGCGCAAGGCCAACTAACTCTTGCCCAGCAAACTGGATCGACCCGCGGTCAGCCTGCAATTGACCATTGACCATATTGAAGGTGGTGGATTTGCCGGCGCCATTCGGGCCAATCAGGGCCAACAACTCACCCGCTTCGAGCTCAAACGAAATCCCATCAACGGCCTTCACCCCGCCAAAGGACTTACCTAAGTCTTTCACTATTAACAGGCTCATGTTTGCCCCTTGCCTGTCACACGCAAACTGATGCGACGTACGGAGCCTGCAATCCCTTCGGGAAACAACAACACCAGTAACAAGATAATCCCACCTAGCATCGCGCGCCAATATTCAGTGTTGCGTGCGATGACGTCATGCAACCAGGTGAAACTCACGGCGCCCACGATCGGGCCTGCAAAAGTCTGTATGCCGCCGAGCAAGACCATCACCAAGCCATCCACCGAACGACTGACATGTAACGTCTCGGGCGAGATACTGCCCTTAGAAAAAGCGAAAAGCGCGCCGGCCACACCTGCAAAGACACCCGCGATCACAAAGGCCACCCACTGCACCCGTTTAACATTGATGCCAATGGCATCGGCACGCATCGGCGAATCTCGACCCGCGCGCATGGCGTAACCCAAAGGCGCGTACAACATACGCCGCAATAACCAAACGCTTAGGACCACGCATGAGAGTGTCAAAAAGTAATAATTTTTTTTGTCAGCCAGCCATGTCGCTGGCCACACGCCCGTCAACCCATTGCTGCCACCGGTGAAGGCATCCCACTGAAACACCACGGCCCAAGTGATTTGCGCAAAGGCCAAGGTCAACATTGCCAGATAGACGCCCGATAAGCGCACACTAAACCAGCCAAATACCAACGCCCCCATGCCAGCGACAAGCGGTGCCAGCAGCAGCGCAAGCTCCATGGGCAACCCAAGCGCTTTAAACAAAAGTGCGGCACCATACGCACCCAAACCAAAATACGCCGCATGACCAAACGAATGCATGCCGGCGGGCCCCATGATGAAGTGCAAACTTGTTGCAAACAACACTGCCACCAACAAATCGATACTCAGCACTGTGAAATAAGGCGATGACGAGGTGAGCCACGGTAGCAGCACCAACAAGGCCACAGCCACTAACTGTAAGGTGGTCGCCGTGCGTGTGGGTGCGGCCAACGGTGCTTCGATGTGGCCGGCATGGCGCGAGAGCGGCTGCGGTCTACCCAACAACCCCCAGGGGCGCAGCACCAACACCACAGCCATCACTAAAAACTCAACCACCAAAGTCAGCTTTGAAAAAGAGATTGCTGTACCAAAAATATTGACGACACCTAACCAAATGCAAATGGCTTTTAATTCAGCTATCAACAGAGCAGCCACAAAAGCGCCGGGGATCGAGCCCATCCCGCCCACCACTACCACCACAAACGCCGCGCCAATCGTGTTGAGATCCATCTCAAGGCTTGCTGGTTCGCGCGGCAGTTGCAAGGCACCACCTAAACCCGCCAACAGCGCACCTAAGGCAAAGATGCTGGTAAACAACCACGCCTGATTGACCCCGAGCGCAGCAACCATCTCGCGATCTTGTGTGGCAGCGCGAATAAACGTGCCCCAGCGGGTACGGGTCAACAACAGCCAAAGCAAGCCCAACAGTACGGGCCCGACAACAATTAAAAATAAATCGTACGCGGGGAAACTCCGCCCTAAGATTTGCACCGCCCCCTTCAAACCGGGTGCACGTGGCCCGAGTAGCTCTTCAGGACCCCACAGCCACAACACAGCATCCTTAAACACTAAGACCAGGGCAAAGGTGGCCAACAATTGAAACAGTTCGGGCGCACGGTAAATACGGCGCATCAGGGTGACTTCGACCACGGCTCCAAGCACGCCGACGAGCAGCGCTGCACACAGTACGGCTGGCCAAAAACCGATCGTGTCTGCAAAGCGCGTCACTAGGGTGTAGGCGAGATAAATACCCACCATAAAAAACGAACCGTGAGCAAAGTTCACGATTCGCGTCACACCAAAAATGAGCGACAGCCCGGCTGAGACCAAAAAGAGCGATGAGGCCCCAGCCAGACCGTTGAGCAACTGAACAACAAAACCAGATAAATCCATCAATCGCCCATTCAACAATCAACGCTTAACGCTTGGCAGGCCACGGTACATTTAAAGGCGCCCATTATTGCGCGGGACGCAATTTTTTAACCTCTTCGGCAGAAGGCAAGAATTTAGCGCCATCTAAGAAGCGAAAATCAACCATCACACCTTTGCCACCTTCGTTTTTAGTGCGGCCAACAAAGCTACCCATCGTCGACTGATGATCTTCGGGTCGGTAGGTGATGGGGCCGAACGGCGTCATCAGGTTCAACCCTTTAAAGGCCTCGACCAGCTTTTCAGAATCTGTGCTTTGAGCCTTTTTGATCCCTGCAGCCAGCGACATGATGGAGCTGTAACCCACCACTGAACCCAGGCGTGGATAGTCTTTGAACTTGTCTTGATAGGCTTTAAGAAAAGCGGCATGCTCTGGCGTTTTGATGCCATACCAGGGGTAACCGGTCACCAACCAGCCATCTGGGCTTTCATCTTTAAGTGGGTCAAGGTACTCGGGCTCGCCGGTTAGTAAGCTCACGACCTCACGGCCCTTAAATAAACCACGGGTGTTACCTTCGCGAACGAACTTCGACAGGTCTGCGCCGAACAACACGTTAAAAATCGCATCAGGCTTAGCATCAGCAAGCGCCTGCACCACACTGCCTGCATCGAGCTTACCTAAGGGAGGCGCCTGCTCGGCCACAAACTCAATATCGGGTTGAGCTGCCTTCATGAGTTCTTTGAAACTAGCGATCGCCGATTGACCATATTCATAATTAGGATAAACGATCGCCCAGCGTTTTTTCTTCATCGCAACAGCGTCGGGCACAAGCATCGCCACCTGCATGTAGGTTGAGGTACGCAGACGGAACGTATAGCGATTGCCGTTTTGCCAGACAATCTTATCGGTCAAAGGCTCACTGGCTAAAAAGAAAAATTTCTTTTGCTTTGAAAAATCAGTCAGTGCCAAGCCAATATGCGACAAGAAAGACCCTGTTAACACGTCAACCTGATCACGCGATACCAGCTCTTCGGCCACCCGCACGGCGTCACCTGGGTTGGCGTTATCGTCGCGCGTAATGAGTTCAACTTTTTTACCATTCAAACCGCCGCCCGCATTGATCTGCTCAATCGCGAGTTCCATGCCTTTTTTGTAGGGCTCAAGAAAAGCAGGCTGTGCCTTATAACTATTGATTTCGCCGATTTTGATGACGCCTTGCGCCATCAGGGCTGACGAGGCGCTCAGCAGCGTGACTGCTGCGATGCTTAGCCTTGCAAAGATACTGAGTCGGTGCTGTTTCATCGTACTCTCCTGTTTATCGGGCGCATGCCCTGACTGTCAATGTTTCAACGTTTCAATATTTAATTCAAACCATCTTTACCAATCATATTCTGATGCTGCAACCCACCCACTCGAGGGTTAGGGCGTCCGCTATCGGTGACAGCGACGCACACCACGATTTCGTTGGCGCGCGGCGCATCGGTGACACGCGCTTCGATCGCATCAAAATGACTTCGGACATAGGCTGCGTCTTTGTGTCCGAGCGGCACATCAATCGTGGCCCCCATTGCACCCATTTTTTTACTCGAAGGCACAAGCGCCGCACCCTTTTCAACCGCAACGCGCAGCGGCGCCCCTAATTTTGGATGCAAAATCGCAGCGGCGTGCTCAAGCTCACCCGCCTCGCCAACAATGGCTGCCTTGCCGTAGCTTTGGGCCTCGCCGGGCTGGATCCCAAGAGCCTGCACGCAACGCTGCCCAAGTAAGGCACCAAGCTCTTGCCCCACAGTCATCAGTGCATCTAAATCTGCAACATACCGCCCGGCAAAGGGATTTTCGATGACCGCCATGGCCAGCGCACGCCGCGTGGGGGGCGACACAGGTTGACCGTTTTCAACCCACACCTCGTCGACTTGTACGACGATCCTACGAATTTTTGCTTGCATCATCACCTCAGAACATACGCTGGATTCGGGTCGTTTCAGTACTGACAAACCACCCCTGACAACTTAAAACACAGGCACAGATTAAACCGTTCTGCTTGAGCGTGTGCGCTTTTTTTAAGCCCGCTTCAAGCGCTTCGTGAATTTCATCTTGACTTAACTCTGGCACAGCAACCGTCACCAACTGCTGCCCTAAATCAGAATCATCTTTTAAGGCGTTAGCGGGCTCGCGCACAATACGCGCGTCAGTCACGTTAACCGCATTCGCAATCATCGTTGCTGCGGCGTCTGCCTGCGAGGCACTCGCCGCAAACACCGTCACGCTGTCGGCGATACCCAAAGAAAAACTGCGTCCGCGCCAACCACTGGTGGCGACGCCCGCGATGCCCATTCCATGCTCGACTTTAAACACAGCATCGGTTTGCACACCGGCAATGAGCTGCTGTTCATCCAAGCGCGCCACATCAGCAAAGAGCCCAATCGAAAACGCAGTGTTTTCAGTGAGATGCAAAGCAATATCGCCACCGTTATTGATCCAGGCGCGCCTGATCCCCGGCGCTCGGTAACAGGCACTCAACTCTTGTGCGACTGAACCGGCAACCGCAGCCATCGGCGTTAAAAACGCGTTTGCATCCGAGTCAATTAAACAGGCCTTGCACGCTTGCCACATCGACTTAGCAATCGGCCCTTTCAACCTACCCGCGCCGCGCACAGGTTGACGCAGTTCAGCCAACTCATCCACCAGCTCGGGCAAAATTTTGCCAAAGCGCTGCCAGGCCGTCTCATGCGCCTGGGCCACGCTGGCTGGGTCGCCTTCGGCGTAGGCAATGATATCGATCGGCCCATGCTGAAAATGGCGGCGTCCTTGCGACAGCTTATGCGATGTCGGCCCCATGTTCTTTAGCCTAGCTGAGGCGGCTGACCCAACGGCCAAGGATTTTGAGTGGGCTGCATCACCCACTTGCGCGCAGTGGGCGCACCATCGGTGTGCCAGGCACCATCGCGCAGCACCGCGTCAAGCGGTCGCACATACGCCATATGGCCGCCCAGCTTTTTAAAATCTTCTGCGCGCATACTGAATTCGAAAGGTGCGACGATCGCTGGGGTGGGCACGGTACCGAAGCTGTGATCAGGCATGCGCAGCACGTCCACCATCACAGTAATCCCACCACCGGGCCAGACGTACGCTGGCGCCCCACCACATGTCACATTCACCAAGGCTTGTTTAATCGCACGCGTGAGCAACACCGGATTGTCTGTCACACCGGCTCGCAGACTACCACCCGCACCACCCAAGAACAGTACCGTGGTCAGTGAGGGCTCGCAGTTTTCGCCGATGCGATCGATGACTGTCTGGACCGCAGCCGGAATCTCTTGCTGCCTCGGAATCAAATCCTCGTCGAGCACAAACCAGGCCGCGTGCTCACCCGTCGTCGAGGTCATCAGTAATCGCAAGCCAGGCCAGGCACGCTTAGTATCCCACTTTTCAATGATACTTAAGGGATCTGCAATATCAGTGCCACCCCAGCCAGTACCGGGGTTGGCCACTTGAAAATAGCGACCAGGGGTTGAGCGGCGACCCCGAATCGAAATCCCTGACGCGCGCATATTTAAACAGCAGCCCGCCTGATGCTCAGTCAAGACGCCGGTGATGTGATCATCAACGACCACGACCTCGTCGGCTAACTCAAAAAACTGTTGCGCAAAAATACCGATCGCAGCAGAGCCGCAACCGACTCGCATGCGCTGTTCGACCACGCCATTGACAATCGGCGCGCGCCCAGCCTGAATCACTAGATTGGCTCCGCCGTCGATATTCAACTCGGCCGCCTCTTTATTGCCCAGGGCCTGCATCATCTCCATGGTGACGCGACCCTCTTTTTTACTGCCTCCGGTCAAGTGATGCACGCCGCCCAAAGACAGCATTTGCGAACCGTACTCGGCGGTGGTGACGTGCCCCACGACCTCGCCCCGGCACAGCACGTTGGCTTGCTCCGGCCCAAGATAACGGTCTGTATCAATTTTGACTTTTAAACTGCAATAACTAAAGATGCCCTCAGTGACAACCGTCACCATATCAACACCGTCAATCTGCGAACCCACGATAAACGGCGCGGGCTTGTAATCTGGGTAGGTGGTGGATGACCCCACCCCAGTGATGAAAACATCGTTAGCATGCATCAAGTCGCCTGCCCAAACGCCTTCAGACGTACCAGGCGCAAAGGGCACTAACGCCGGCTCGGTTGCCTTCAAGGCACGATTCAGCACCAGCACTGGATCGACCCGAATGAGCACGCCCTCGTGGTTGGCATAGCGGTCACAAGCACCACTGCGCCCCGCACTGATCTGGCACAAGACTGGGCACGCGTTACACTCGATTTTGGCACCGGCCACTGGGCGCACTGGCGTGGCAGGCGTGTCTGCATTGCCAGGGGCCGCTACCGCGGGCGCCCGCGCTGAAAGTCCGTCGGTTTTCGTGTGTTCAGTCATGTAGAGTCGGGTAAGAAGCTTATCGCCTTTTAGTCGTTGCCTAAATTACACCACAGGGGTTAACATAAATGTAGCATTTGCTACAATTTAGTGTTGCATTCACTACATTTAATGTTTAATTTAATGCATCCATGGCAAGCTCGCAATGTATTTGTTGAGCCTGCCCCCGACATAAAAAGATTTTGATACCTAAACCAATCATGAGCGCCTTCAACGAAGAAACCGTTTTATCCGTACACCACTGGACTGACCGCCTGTTTAGCTTCATCACTACCCGCGATCCGTCTTTACGCTTTAGCAACGGCCACTTCACAATGATCGGGCTGCGCATCAACGACAAGCCCTTGCTGCGCGCCTACAGCATCGTCAGCGCCAACTACGAAGAACACCTTGAGTTTTTAAGCATCAAAGTCGAAGACGGGCCTCTGACCTCAAAGCTGCAACACATCAAAGTGGGTGATTCAATTGTGGTAGGCCGCAAACCAACTGGCACGCTACTGATCGATTATTTGTTGCCTGCCAAACGTTTATATATGTTCTCGTCGGGCACAGGCTTAGCGCCGTTTTTGAGCGTCATCCGCGACCCAGAAACCTACGAAAAATTTGAAGACGTGATTTTGGTCCATTCGGTGCGCGACGTCGCCGAACTCGCCTATCATGATTACCTGACTCAAGAACTCCCCAAGCACGAGTTTTTAGGTGAGATGGTGAGTAAACAGCTACGCTACTACCCGACCGTCACGCGCGAACAATACAAACAAATGGGTCGCATCACGACCTTGATTGAAAACGAAAAACTGTTTAAAGATTTGGGTGTTCCAGCGCTTGATCGTGCGCAAGATCGCATTATGATTTGTGGCAGCCCGGGTTTGTTGCGCGATTTGAAAACCATGCTTGAGCAGCGCGGCTTTAACGAAGGCAACACCACCAAACCAGGTGACTACGTGATCGAAAGGGCCTTTGTCGAACAATGAGCACTCGCATGTCAGCCCCTCTCAAAGCGCCGCGTAAAACCGGGGTACGAGAGCGTGCGGCTGAAACTACGCGCGAAAACATTTTGCGCGCAGCGATCAAAATCTTTGCCAAACATGGTCTCGATGGTGGCAGCATCGATCAAATCTCTAAGGCGGCCAATTCGCACGACCGCATGATTTATTACTACTTTGGTAATAAAGAGGGCCTGTTTGTGGCGGCCCTTGAAGAGATCTATCGACGTTTTAACGATGCCGAAGCGGCTCTTAAACTTGACACCGCCCAACCACTCGTAGCGCTGAAGCAAGTCGTACAGTTCATTTTGCAGTACTACAAAAAAAACCCAGAATTTGTCACCTTGTTGAATAGCGAAAATCTGCACGGCGGTAAGCATATCGCCAAATCGAGCAAAGCCCGCGAATACTCGTCACCCGCCATTGGGGTCGTGGATCAAGTGTTGGTCTGTGGTGTCGAACAAGGTGTATTTCGAAAAGATCTGTCGTCACGCGACTTGTACATGATGATTGCTGCTTTGGGTTATTTTTACCAATCAAATCGTTTTACGTTGTCTGCCTTTTTAGGCGAAAATCTAGAAGCGCCCTCGACCTTTAAGCAATGGGAAGAGTTTGTGGTGGATGCGGTACAACGAACCGTCGTGCTGTAGCCTTAGCAAGGGTGGCCGTCATTAAGCGCGGGTAATATGGCTATCTTCACGTAACGGCAAGAGCACGAAGCGGGCGATTGAATCTTCGCGAAGATCGTAACAGTAAGAGCACGAAGCAGGCGCTTGAATCTTCGCGAAGATCACAAGTTTAGGTAGAACAATACTCAGCACGCCGCCTCAAGCTAACAAATTAATCGATGCAGTCAGGAGAACAACATGGCAGAAGTCGTTGCAAATGAAAAATCAGGCAAAGTCGTCATCAAAAATATCGGCTTGCTGTTGTCAGGCGATCTAGACCAGCCGATTCTGTCTGCGGATACGATTGTGATCAACGACGGGTTGATCGTTGCGGTGGGTAAAGAAAAAGACTGCGACATCGCGCACGCTAAAACAATCATCGACGCGCACAACACATGCGTTGCGCCTGGGTTAATTGATAGCCATGTGCATCCTGTATTCGGCGATTGGACCCCGCGCCAAAATCAAATTGGCTGGATCGAGTCGACACTCAACGGAGGTGTCACGACGATGATTTCGGCTGGCGAGGTGCACCTACCCGGCCGCCCTAAGGATATCGTCGGGCTCAAAGCACTTGCCATCACCGCTCAGCGCGCCTTTGATAACTTTCGCCCAGGAGGCGTCAAAGTCTTAGCGGGTGCACCGGTCATCGAACAAGGCATGGTCGAACAAGATTTTAAAGAGCTAGCTGAGGCCGGCGTCAAATTGCTAGGTGAAGTCGGCCTGGGCTCCGTCAAGGCCGGCGATGAGGCCAAAAAGATGGTGGCGTGGGCACGCAAATACGGGATTCAAAGCACCATCCATACCGGTGGGCCCTCGATCCCAGGCTCGGGTCTGATCGATAAAGATGTGGTGCTCGAGGCCGATGCCGATATCATCGGTCATATCAACGGTGGCCACACGTCGCTGTCTGAAGCCCATGTTTGCGAGCTATGCGAAAAATCCTCGCGCGGCATCGAGATCGTGCACAACGGCAACGAAAAAATTGCCATTGCCGCCGCGCAGGCAGCGATGCAACTCAAGTGCCCACACCGTGTGATTCTTGGTACCGACGGGCCCGCGGGCTCGGGCGTGCAGCCCTTGGGTATCTTGCGCATGATCGCCTTGCTTTCAAGTCTGGGAAACATCCCCCCTGAACTGGTATTTTGTTTTGCCACCGGCAATACCGCGCGCATGCGTGATTTAAACTGTGGCTTGATTGAACCTGGTCGGGCAGCCGACTTGGTCTTTATGGATCGCGCGCAACACACCGCGGGGCGCGACCTACTCGACAGCGTCAAGCTTGGTGATATACCTGGTATTGGGATGGTGATGATTGATGGGCTCGTGCGTTGCGGGCGCAGTCGTAACACGCCGCCTGCAACCATGATCCCGAGTGTGGTTCATCACTGAACTGACCACCTACGCTTGCGCCTGAGCAAGATCGCCTTTGTTTTAGACTCAGGGGCACCGAGTGAGACGCCAGAGTGGCTCGCAGCCACTCCACCGGCTGCGAGCTCTAGCGCTACGTTTGCTGAGACTGGCAACTGTTTTACACTCAGCACGATAAAAAAGGAAAATTGATGAACATCGCCTCTCGTTTGTGTGCCGTTCTGTTTACCGCGCTTGCGTCAATCACTGTCAATGCCTCAGCACAAACGGTGACTGTCATCACTTCTTTTCCTAAAGAGCTCACTGCGGCATACAAAACCGCCTTCGAAAAAGCCCATCCAGGCGTGACACTCGAGATCCTAAATAAAAATACCGTCGCGGGCATGGCTTATCTACGCGAACTACCCGTCGGTCAGCGACCTGAAGTTTTCTGGGTCAGTGCGCCTGATGCCTTTGAGGTGCTCGCGCGCGAAAAACTGCTCGCCTCAGTTTCCGAGCTTAAAAATCCTAAAGTCCCTGAAAAGATCGGCTCTTTCCCGATTAATGATCCGCAAGGGCTCTATCTAGGGCAAGCGCTCGCCGGTTACGGCATCATGTACAACACGCGCTACCTCAAGGCCAACAAGCTGAGTCCTCCGAGCGAATGGCAAGATCTACTCGCCCCCGCATGGTTTAACCATGTGGGCATCACCGCTCCGTCACGCTCGGGCACCATGCACCTGACTGTTGAAACGATCCTACAAAGCAATGGCTGGAACGCAGGCTGGAACACACTGCTACGGATGTCAGGCAACAGCGCTGCAGTCACTGAGCGCTCGTTTGGTGTGCCTGATGGCGTCAGTAACGGCCAGTTTGGCGCCGGGCCCGTGATTGATTTTTTTGGTTTGTCTGCAAAGTACTCGGGCTTTCCGGTCGAGTTTGTGTACCCCGTTGAAACCGCAATTGTGCCTGCCAATATTGCACTTGTAGCAGGTGCAAAAAATCCTGAGGCTGGTAAAACATTTATTACCTTCACCCTGAGTCAAGCGGGACAAGAAATCTTATTGCAGCCTAAAGTGTCGCGCCTACCTGTACTCCCTTACCGCGAACTTGCGAGTAAAGTGCCCGCCAACTATCCAGACCCCAACGCCATTGCTGCGCGCAGTACCGTCAAATTTGACACCGAACTTTCGTCAGCGCGTTACGAAGTTGTACTCAAACTTTTTGATCAGACCATCACATTTAGACTCAAAGAACTGCAAGCCGCCACCAAAGCGATCTTTGAAGCCGAGCGCAAACTCAAAGGCGTCACGGCTGGGCCTCAAGCCGAACTATTGAGTCAGGCGCGAACGCTTGCCTACACGCCGCTCGTAGATGACAAACAAATCAGTGATGTCGCCTTTTTAAAGATCTTTTCTGGCAATAAAAAGGATCCCGAAGTGAGCAAAGCCATCAGTCAATTTGAAAGCGACTGGAACGCCCGCTCAAAAGAACGCTACGAGCGCGCGCTTGAGCTCGCGAAAAAGGCTGCACAGTAATGCGACGCCTGGGCGGGCCAGCGCTTGCCGCCTTGGCGATCTTGGGCTTTCTCGGGTTATTTCTGCTTGTGCCCATTGCGATGGTATTTGTCACCGCCTTTAGCGATGCGCAAGGCCAGGCAACACTCGCGCATTTCGCGGTATTTTTTCAACAACCCCTGATGCTCGAGTCGTTTTACAACAGCCTGTATGTAGCCCTAAGTGCCTCGCTCGCCGCCGCGCTGATTGCAGTCCCCCTTGCCTATCTCACCGTGCGCTTTCAATTTCGCGGCGCTCTGCTGATTCAAACGCTTGGCGTTTTGCCCTTAATCATGCCCCCCTTCGTCGGAGCAGTAGCCTTACAACTGATCTTCGGTCGCTCGGGCAGTGTGAATTTGCTACTTGACGATTGGTTTGGTGTGACGATCCCCTTGATGGAGGGTCTAAACGGGGTCATTTTTGTCGAAGCCTTGCACTACTTTCCTTTTATTCTGATGAATCTGACGATATCGCTGCGCAATATCGACGGGGCCATGGAAGAGTCCGCTTTAAATTTGGGTGCCCGCGGCTGGCGCTTGTTTAGACGGATCATATTTCCACTTGCCTTGCCGGGCTTTGTCGCTGGCGTTGCCCTGGTCTTCGTCAAAGTGTTTGACGATCTGGGCACGCCCTTGGTCTTAGGCACGACAAACATGCTGGCACCGCAAGCTTACCTGCGCATGACTCAAGTCGGCACCGACGATCCAATGGGCTATGTCATTAGCGTCATGATGATTGTATTTTCAATCTTTGCGATGTGGTTATCGGCACGCGTTCTTAAAGGCCGTGATTATTCAACCTTGCAAAAAGGCGGCAGTGCCTTACAACAGCGCTCCTTAAGCACAGGCGAAAGCATCCTGGCCTATGGATGGATTGGCCTGATCATGCTGCTGGTCTTGTCACCTCACATCGGGGTCTTATTGCTTTCGTTTGCCAGCATCTGGAGTTTTGCCCCACTGCCCGACGGCTACACCTTGGCCCACTACGCCACAGTCTTCGAACAATCACCGGGCATGATTAGCAATACACTTTTGTATTGCGGTTTAGCGGCGGGGATTGATGTGGTGCTGGGTACCAGCATTGCCTATTTAATTCTGCGCACGAAGGTCGTTGGACGCCAGTGGCTCGATTGGATGGCCTCGGCTGCGCTGGCGATTCCGGGGTTAGTGCTTGCGATTGGATATCTCAGAACGTTTCGCGGCGTCTTAGTACCTGGAACCGATCTCTTGTTTACGGCGACTTGGTTTTTGATCATGATCGCCTACGCGATTCGACGTCTACCCTATGCGCTACGTTCTTGTATGGCTGCCTTGCAACAAGTGCATCAATCGCTTGAAGAGGCTGCCGAATCGATGGGGGCAACACGGTTGCGCACGATTCGTCGTGTGGTGATTCCGTTAATGGCGGGCGGCATGCTGGCAGGGTTTGTCACGAGCTTCATTACCGCTGCGGTTGAACTGTCTGCCACAATGATGCTAGTGACCAAAGAAAGTCAGGCACCTATGAGTTATGGTATCTATTTATATATGCAAAGCACCTCAGGTCGCGGTCCCGGTGCCGCGCTAGGCGTGCTTGCCATCCTTGCAGTTGCCCTGGGCACCTATGCCTCACACTGGCTGGTCTCGCGCCATCAGCGTCTGACCCAACTTCACCGACGCGGGGCCTAAGTTCATCATGAAAAAAGTCAGTGTCGATTGCCGCAATATCAGCCTGTCTTATGGGGCGACTCAAGTCTTGAAAGACATCAATCTCACCATCGAGCCAGGTGAATTTTTTGCGTTGCTCGGGCCCTCGGGCTCGGGTAAATCTACCTTACTGCGTTTAATCGCCGGCTTCAATCAACAAAACTCAGGTGAGTTACTGGTTGACGGCAGGGATATCGGGCAAGTCCCACCCTGGCAGCGCGACATTGGCATGGTGTTTCAAAACTATGCGCTATGGCCCCACATGACCGTTTGGGATAACGTGGCTTTTGGTCTGGTTGAACGTAAAGTGACGCGTGCAGAACTGACGCAACGCGTTCAAACTGTCTTAGAACTAGTCGGTTTGACCGCGTATGCCAAGCGCTATCCTGGGCAACTATCAGGTGGGCAGCAACAACGCGTAGCACTTGCTCGAACCATCGTCATCGAACCAAAAGTACTTTTGCTTGATGAACCTCTTTCTAATCTGGATAAAAATCTACGGGTACAAATGCGCCAAGAGTTGTTGTCTTTGCAACGCAGGCTAGGCATCACTACAATTTTTGTCACCCACGATCAAGAAGAGGCAATGACGACTGCAGATCGCATGGCTGTTTTACATCAAGGTGTGGTGCAACAAATTGGAACACCTGTTGACCTCTTTGATACGCCTGCCAACCGCTTTGTGGCAGAGTTTGTCGGCAGCATGAACCGGCTACAGGCGACGGTGCAAGACGTACTTGGCGAGACTCTGGTTGTGACACTTGAAGATGGTATGACGCACGCCTTCGCCAACAGTGCGGTCGCCTCGGGGTTACGCAATGCTTTGCGCGTCGGCCTACCCGTATCGGTGTGCGCAAGACCACATCAATTGTCCTTAAGGCGTCTGTCAACTGAGCAAGCAATGGCTCGACCCTCAGCGCTCACATTAACAGGCACGGTGATCTCAAAAGAATTTATGGGCCAGCAAACACGATATTTTGTCAATGCCGGCTCGCAACCACTTATGATTGATCAAGTCCATCAAATCGGTGACGTAACACATGCAACGGGCGCGCAGGTCTTGATCGACATCCCCACTTCAAATATTAAAATTCTGGATAGATAGCATGACCGAAAGATACATAGCATGATCGCAGGATAGATAGCATGACCGAAAGATACATAGCATGATCGAAGGATATATAGCATGACCGAAATTTGGGTAGTGAGACACGGCGAAACGCCCTGGAATGTGGTGCGTCGCGTTCAGGGCTGGGAGGATATCCCGCTAAACGAAAGAGGCATCGAACAAGCACAAGCACTGGGCAAGCATCTTGAAACGCTTAAAGCAACGGGCGATGGCGTTGACGCCATCTATACAAGCGACCTCAAGCGCGCGCACCATACCGCCAGCATTTTGGCTGAGGCCCTTAACCTGCCCTTGAATATTGAACCTGGTGTGCGTGAGCGCCACTTCGGTGTGTTGCAAGGGCTGATCTATGGCGAGATGGATCAACACGCGCCTGAAGCCGCAAAAGTTTGGCGCAGTCGCGACCCTGATGCTGAACTGCCCGGTGGTGAGTCGTTAGGATTTTTTCATCGGCGCGTCGTGCAAGCAATTGATGACATCGCAGCAAAACATCTTGGTCAACGCGTGATGATAGTGAGTCACGGCGGCGCCATGGATATCATTTGGCGTCACGCCACCCAGGTTAGCCTGCGCGTGCCGCGCGAAGCACCGTTGCTGAACGCCAGCTTGAATCGCTTAAGCGTTTCAAAAGACGGCTGGAAACTCATCAACTGGGGCGACGTGCGTCACCTAGAACGTGGCGCGAGTGATGACATTACATCGTCTTGATATTACGTCGTCTTGGTATTGCTGCGCTCAACACGCGTGTTTGATTCACTCGACATGAGTGGCGTTCTTTAGCGGCAACTGAATGAGCGAGACAATCTTGTCTCATACCCTTTGAGTTGCAATTGCGCACATGATAAAAACCTTGGCTGAATGAAAATTTTGCTAAAGGTTCGTCATGACATTCGAGCATGTTGGGTGGCTAGTCATTAACATTTTGTTACCATTTTTCTTACCCCTACTCGGTATTTTGCCGTTTAAAATACTGCCACTGCCCCTCGGGGTAGAGGTTAGATTCATTGCTTTGGTAAAAGATGGGCAGTTGTGCTGGGCAGCCATCGCCATGGGGGCTTCAGCATTGTTTGAATACTTCAATGCTTCTCGTGAAAACTTTGCGGCCTTCACTTACAACGGCTCATTGCTTTTGGGGCTGAGCCTAATAATGTTTCTTGCAGTGGTCTTAGCGGCTGGCGGGGCAGTATTCAATACAAAATATCTGAAACCACCATACTCTCTTAGATGTTGGGTTACCCACTACAAAACATTGAGTGGCTCGTTCATTGTCAGCGTCTTGACCGCTATTCTTTCTTCCGTTTTGTATTTTGTTATTTAAATTTTTTTGAGGAAATTCAATGTTGAAATACATCACCTACCGGTTCAGTGATGAAGAAAGAGCAAAAACAACGATGTTTGTGACGACGCTAATTGTCAGCGCTTTCGTCTTATTGAGTCTTATCGTTATCTTGATACTTAAACATCTCTCCTAGTAAACAGCCAGATAATACTCAGCCTGTTTGCCTAGGTTTGCGCGGTGCATTCACCGCCAATCTGTCGTAAAGCCAATTGGGCAGCAGGCGCATCAGCTTTCCCACCACCCCCATCTGCCACGGGATCACCACATAAGATATTTTTTTTTGGATCGCCGTGAGTGCTTTCGTTGCAAACACCTCTGCATCCATCAAAAAGGGCATCTGGTAAGGATTTTTTGCGGTCATCTCTGTACGAATATAACCAGGCGCAATTGTTACGACGCCAACGTTGTGCGGCTTGAGTTCTAAGCGCAAGCTTTCGCAGTAGATGGTCACCGCCGACTTTGAGGCGCTATACGCACCTGCACCCGGCAAGCCTCTTACACCCGCCACACTCGCGATGCCCACAAGCGTGCCGCTTCGACGCTTGATCATTTGCGGCACAAAGGGTTCAAACGTTGATACTGTTGCCATCACGTTAGTTTCAAAGATCGCTTTAAACACACCAAAATCATCGGTTTGCTCGGTCAGCGTGCCGGCACTGATGCCTGCGCAGGCGATGACGACATCCACCTCGCCCACCTGTTCGATAAAGTTATGTGCGGCAGCATGAAGTTCATCACGGTCCTGCACATCGACCACATACAAGTAGTGGCGACCCGGCAAACTCGCAGCGAGTTCATGCAAACGATCGCGCCGACGCGCCAACAAACCAAGCGTGTGACCTTGCGCGGCATACTGCTTAGCAAGCGCCGCGCCTAAACCACTACTCGCACCGGTAATAAAGACCGCCACTTAATTGGCCTTCGCACCCGAGGCGCGTACGATTTTCTCCCACTTGGCGAGTTCGGTTTCGTTGTACTTGGCGAAGTCGGCCGGCGTTGAACCCACGGGTTCAGCACCCATACCCGCGAACTGGTCTTGCACCGACTGCAGCTTGAGGGCTTGGCTAGCCGCTTGAGACAACTGATTGACGATGACTGCTGGCGTACCCTTGGGTGCCCAAAAGCCATACCAGGTTGCCACATCAAAGCCTGGGTAGCCCGACTCGGCGATCGTAGGCAACTCAGGCAGCGCTTGCGCGCGCTTAAGTGTTGTCACAGCAATCGCACGTAACTTACCTGCCTTGATGAACGGCATGGCCGAAGGCATTGAGTCAAACATCAGCTGCACTTGCCCACCCACTAAATCTGCCAAGGCAGGTGAACTGCCTTTGTACGGGATGTGCTGCATTTCAATGCCCGCCGCGACCTTAAACGACTCGCCCGCCAAGTGCTGTGCCGAGGCGCTGCCAGACGAAGCAAAATTAAGTTTGCCTGGATTTTTTTTGCCGTACTCGACTAAGTCTTTAATCGACTGCACGGGCAAGCTATTAGGGACGACTAACACCAGAGGCACGGCAGCCAATTGTGTGATGGGTACAAAATCTTTTAACGCATCAAAGCGCATATCTGGATACAGATGCGGATTGATCACGTGTAGCGATGCATTGGCTAAAAAGGTGTAACCATCGGGTTCAGCACGCGCCACCACTTCAGCACCGATCATGCCACTTGCGCCAGGCTTGTTATCAACGATGATCGACTGGCCGAGTGTTTTGCTCATTTCGGCAGCCACCAAGCGGGCGGTCAAATCTGTTGGGCCACCCGGTGGGTAAGGCACGACCATCCGAATGGCTTTGTTTGGATAAGTATTAGCTTGTGCGAAGGCGACCTGCGCGCTTGTCAGATTAACAATACTCGCCATACCAACGATGCTCGCGATACTCAACAGTCGCGAAACAAAATTTAAACTGAACAAAAACGCTGTACGTTTGAAATGACTCATGATTTAGAACCTAAATTGATAACGACTAAATTGATCACGACAAAAAATTACGCAGGTTGAATCACCGAAAGGCTATGCCTACCAAGGCCGTACGCCCGCGACCTTTCCTTAACCATGCATCCGCGACCTTTTTTTAACTGAGCGCCGGCGCCTGGGTCACGACTCCGGCCTGAAGTAATTGCTGAATCGCTTCAGCACTTACACCCGCCTCGGTCAGCGCCTGGATTGAGTTTTCACCAATACGCGGGGCGCTGGTCACTGGGCGATGCAGCGGATGCGAAGGCAAGCCAATATAAGGCAGCTTGCCGACACCCGCCTGCTCGAGTTGTTGCGCCAAGTTCAGGTGCTGGGCTTGTGGGTGCGCAAGCACTTCGGTGTAGTTGCGCACTTGCGCATGCAACACATCATGTTTTTGCAACAACGCCACCCAGTGTGCGGTCGTGTTTTGCTTGAGGATCTGCGCCATGTCAGCATGCAACATTGCACGATTATCGAAACGAATCGCGTTTTCAAGATAGCGCGGGTCGGTGATCCATTCTTCGCGACCGAGCGCTTTACACACGCGATGAAAATGCTCGGTGTTGACAGTCACTACAGAGACGGTGCCGTCTGAGGTCGCAAACACAGCGTTCGGTGCACTCACCGCGCCAAAGGGCCGCTTGCCGGCAATGGTCTGCTCGATAAAACAAGCGCCCTGAAAAGCCGCACAGGCCTCAAACAGGCTCACTTGTACGTGGGTGCCGACCTTGCGCGCCAAACGTTGATACAGCGCGGTGGCAGCACCTTGCGAGGCATACAAACCTGTCATCACATCGGCGGCTAACAAGCCAACGCGTCTAGGTGTGCCATGCTCGTCTTGATTTGAGAACATCAGGCCACTGTCAGCCTGCATCACTGAATCGGTTGCAGGCGCATCCGCATACGGGCCGGTTTGCCCATAGCCACTCACCGACACGTAGACCAGGTCTGGCTTGATTTTTGACAACGCGGTGTAACCAACGCCCAAACGATCGGCGACACCGGGTCGAAAGTTTTGCACAATCACATCGGCTTGCAAGGCGAGGTCGAACAGAATCTTTTTACCCGCTTCAGTGCGAGCATCCAAGGCCAAGGCTTGTTTACCCGCATTGAACTGAATCGCTAAGGCGCTCAAATCACCTTTACCGACACCCACAAAACGAATCCAGTCACCCGCTGGGGGCTCGACCTTTAAAACGTGCGCACCTTGTTGCCAGAGAATGTGGGCACAGTACGGCCCGGCGATGCCCTGGCTAATGTCTAAGACGCGCAGGCCAGCATAAGGTAGTGGAGTTGGTGTCATATTCAAGGTCGCGCTTAAAAGGGATAACACCCTATCCTAGTTTTATTCGGGCGCGAGAGCAAGGCTCGCACCCGACAAATTCACTTCGCCAACGACTGATGCAGCTCTTGTAACGAATACACCTTAATCCCAAGCCCTTCACGCAGATACTGCATGCCTTCGACGGCGGCGCGTGCACCTGCGATGGTAGTGTAGTAAGTGACCCTTGCTGCCAGCGCCTGCGTGCGAATCGCACGCGAATCGGTAATGGCGTTGCGGCGTTCTTCGACAGTGTTGATCACCAACGAAACTTCGCCGTTTTTAAGCATATCAACGATGTGCGGGCGCCCTTCGGCCACTTTGTTCACCACCATGACGGGGATACCAGCTTCTTTGATCGCGGCGGCGGTGCCGCGCGTGGCCACCACTTTAAAGCCCAGGCCATGCAAGCCGCGAGCCACTTCAACCGCTTTAGGCTTATCTTGATTTTTAACGCTGATAAAGACGGTACCCGATTCTGGCAAGTTCACGCTTGCCGCCATTTGTGACTTCACAAAGGCCTCGCCAAAGGTCACGCCCACACCCATGACTTCGCCGGTTGATTTCATCTCTGGGCCAAGAATGGTGTCAACACCAGGAAATTTCACAAACGGAAACACAGCTTCTTTGACTGAGAAGTAATGTGGCACAACCTCTTTAGTGATGCCTTGCGCAGCCAGGGTCTTACCAGCCATGGCGCGTGCGGCGATTTTTGCCAATTGCAAGCCGGTTGCTTTAGACACGAAGGGAACCGTACGCGAAGCGCGCGGGTTCACTTCAAGCACATACACATCGCCTTTTTGTACGGCAAACTGCACGTTCATGAGGCCCGACACGTTTAGTGCACGTGCCATCAACGCGGTTTGACGTTTGATTTCGGTGGTCATCTCAACCGACAACGAAAACGGTGGCAAGCTACACGCCGAATCGCCAGAGTGCACACCTGCCTGCTCGATGTGTTCCATCACGCCGCCAATAAACACCTCTTGCCCATCACACAGACAATCAACATCAATCTCGATGGCGTCGTTCAAAAAGCGATCAAGCAACACGGGCGAGTCGTTACTGACCTTCACGGCCTCGCGCATGTAACGCTCAAGGTCTGTTTGCTCGTGCACGATTTCCATGGCCCGACCACCCAGCACATAGCTTGGGCGCACCACCAACGGATAACCGATTTCTTGCGCATGGGCCAAGGCCTCGCTTTCAGTGCGTGCGGTGCGGTTAGGCGGCTGGCGCAGATTGAGCTTGGTTAATAGCTTTTGAAAACGCTCGCGGTCTTCAGCCACATCGATTGACTCGGGGCTGGTGCCAATGATGGGCACGCCGTTGGCTTCAAGCGCACGCGCGAGCTTAAGCGGCGTTTGACCACCGTACTGCACGATCATGCCCACTGGCTTTTCAATATGCACGATTTCAAGCACGTCTTCGAGTGTGACCGGTTCAAAATACAAACGATCAGAGGTATCGTAATCGGTTGATACGGTTTCGGGGTTGCAGTTAATCATGATGGTTTCAAAACCATCTTCGCTTAACGCTAACGCGGCATGCACGCAGCAATAATCAAACTCAATACCCTGGCCGATACGATTGGGGCCACCGCCCAGCACAATGATCTTTTTGCGATCGGTGGGTTTGGATTCGCACTCTTGCTCGTAAGTTGAATACAAATATGCCGTATTGGTCGCGAACTCTGCTGCGCAGGTATCTACACGTTTAAAGACCGGGCGCACATTGAGTTGATGGCGCAATTTACGCACTTCGCCCTCAACGGTATCCAACAAAAAAGCTAAGCGACGGTCAGAGAAACCGCGGCGCTTCAGTTGCCACAGTGTTTCGTAATCAAGGTCAGCAAGCGTACGTTGCTCAAGCGCCAACTCAATATCAACAATTTCTTTAATCTGCGCCAAAAACCAGGGGTCAATCTTGGTGAGTTGGTGCACTTCATCCATCGTGAAGCCCTGTGCAAAGGCATCGCCCACGTACCAAATACGCTCAGGGCCAGGTTCGCCCAATTCGATTTGAATCTTTTCGCGATCGGTCGTTTTCTGGTTCAAGCCATCTACACCGACCTCTAAACCGCGTAGCGCTTTTTGAAACGATTCTTGAAAGGTACGACCAATGGCCATGACTTCACCCACAGACTTCATCTGCGTGGTTAAACGCGCATCAGCCGTCGGAAATTTTTCAAACGCAAAACGCGGTACCTTGGTGACAACGTAATCAATCGTTGGCTCAAACGAAGCGGGCGTTGCACCACCCGTAATTTCGTTTTTAAGTTCGTCTAAGGTGTATCCCACGGCGAGGCGCGCGGCAACCTTAGCGATCGGAAAGCCTGTGGCTTTTGACGCCAAGGCCGATGAGCGTGAAACACGCGGATTCATCTCAATGACAATCATCCGGCCATTGAGTGGATTGACGGCGAACTGCACGTTTGAACCACCCGTATCAACGCCGATCTCGCGTAAGACCGCGATCGAGGCGTTACGCATGATTTGATATTCTTTATCGGTCAGCGTTTGAGCAGGGGCAACGGTGATCGAGTCACCGGTATGCACGCCCATCGGATCGAGGTTTTCGATTGAGCAAACGATGATGCAGTTGTCGGCGCTGTCGCGCACGACTTCCATTTCAAATTCTTTCCAGCCGAGTAAGGATTCTTCAATTAAGAGTTCGCTAGTGGGCGAAGCTTCAAGGCCACGACGGCAAATAGTTTCGAACTCTTCGGCGTTATACGCGATACCTCCACCGCTGCCACCGAGGGTGAAGCTTGGGCGAATCACTGCTGGAAACCCTGAGGTACCTAGTTCAATGCCGATGCGACGCTGAACTTCCCAGGCCTCGTCGAGCGAGTGCGCAACGCCTGACTTGGCAGACTCAAGGCCAATCGCAGTCATGGCGACTTTAAATTTTTGACGATCTTCGGCTTTTTCAATGGCGTGCGCGTTGGCACCAATCAACTCAACGTTGTATTTTTTAAGGACGCCGTGCTTATCCAGATCAAGCGCGCAATTTAAGGCCGTTTGACCGCCCATTGTTGGCAGTACAGCATCAGGGCGTTCTTTTTCGATAATTTTTTCGACCACTTGCCAGGTGATAGGCTCGATGTAGGTGACATCGGCCGTTTCTGGGTCGGTCATGATCGTGGCAGGGTTGCTGTTAACCAGCACCGTGCGATAGCCCTCTGCTTTGAGGGCCTTGCAGGCCTGCGCGCCTGAATAATCAAATTCGCACGCTTGCCCAATCACAATGGGGCCAGCGCCAATAATCAGGATAGTTTTTAGATCGGTACGCTTGGGCATGGTGACTCTTTATTTGTTACTGGCCATCAGGCTCATGAATTGATCGAACAAGACAACGATGTCATGTGGCCCGGGGCTCGCTTCGGGGTGCCCCTGAAAACAAAAGGCAGGGCGGTCGGTTAACTCAAACCCCTGTAAGGTGCCGTCAAACAGCGACACGTGCGTGGCGCGCGCGTTAGCAGGCAAGGTTTGAGCATCTACCGCAAAGCCATGGTTTTGCGCGGTGATAAAGACCCGGCCCGAGGCCAGATGCTGCACCGGATGGTTGGAGCCGTGATGGCCCGTTTTCATCTTGACCGTCTTGGCACCAAGGGCCAAGCCCATAATCTGATGCCCTAGGCAGATGCCGAAGGTGGGCAATTTACGCTCTAGGAAGACTTTTGTGGCTGCAATCGCGTAATCGCACGGATCTGGGTCACCGGGCCCGTTAGATAAAAATACGCCATCGGGCTTGAGCTTGAAGACTTCATCTGCGGTGGTTTGGGCCGGAACAACGGTGATACGGCAACCGCGCTCGGCCATTAAGCGCAAGATATTGGCTTTGACGCCAAAATCGTAGGCCACCACGTGGGGCAACTGACTGTCGTTTTTGCCAAAGCCTGTCTCGAGCTGCCAAGTGGTTTCTGTCCAGCTAGCCTGTTGAGTGGCAGAGACGACTTTCGCCAAATCCTGACCTGACATCCCCGGAAACTTGACGGCCAGTGCCAAGGCTTGAGTGGCATCGTCGCCCACCAAAATACAACCACCCTGCGCACCACCCTCGCGCAAAATACGCGTGAGTTTGCGCGTGTCGATTTCGGCGATGGCGACAATACCTTGCGATTTCAGATAATCAGGCAACGACTGGGTTGACCGAAAATTAGACAATTGCTCGGGGCAATTGCGCACAATCAAGCCTGCCGCGTGAATTTTGGTGGATTCGACGTCTTCGAGGTTAACCCCGGTATTGCCAATATGCGGATACGTTAAGGTAACGATTTGGCCGCTATAGCTAGGATCTGTCAGTATTTCTTGGTAACCTGTCATAGCCGTATTGAATACGACCTCGGCTACAGTTTGGCCCTCAGCCCCTATCGAAACACCTTTAAAGATGGTTCCGTCGGCGAGCGCTAGAATTGCAACAGCACGCTTTGACTGGGGGGCGTTTTGCTTGGCTCGTAGTTCATCAAATATATTCGGCAGCACAATCAACCCCAGCGTAAAAAATTAGTAAGCAAACCTTGGAAGTATAACTGATGGCCAGCCTTCTCGAATCCCTTCGCACCCAAACCACCGTAGTTGCCGATACCGGCGACTTTGAGAGCATGCGGCGCTATTTACCCACCGATGCGACCACCAACCCCTCTTTGATTCTCAAAGCCGTGCAACAAGAGGCTTATCGCCCCATGCTCGAGCGCTGCGTCAAAGCCAACCCCAAGGCCTCAACTAGCGATCTGGTTGATCAGCTGCTTGTTTCGTTTGGGAAAGAAATCCTTAATATCGTACCTGGCCGCGTGTCGACCGAGGTGGATGCGCGCCTGTCCTTTGATACGGTTGCCACCATCGCGCGCGCCCGACAGCTGATTTTTTTGTATCAAACGGCAGGCTTTGCCCGTGACCGTATCCTGATCAAAATTGCCGCCACCTACGAAGGCATACAGGCCGCGCGCGTTTTAGAGGCTGAAGGCATTCACTGCAACCTGACGCTACTGTTCTCGTTGGTACAAGCCGTTGAGAGTGCTGATGCGCGCGTACAGTTAATTTCACCCTTTGTTGGCAGAATCTACGATTGGCACAAAAAACAGCAAGGCGCCGCCTGGAACGAGACAGCCAGCAGCGGCGTCAACGACCCAGGAGTGCTCTCAGTCTCAAAAATCTACAGTTACTACAAAAATTTTGGGATCGCGACCGAAATCATGGGCGCGAGCTTTAGAAACACTGGGCAGATTTTGGCGTTGGCCGGCTGCGATTTATTGACCATCAGCCCAGATCTGTTGGCGAACCTCAGTGACACACAGGGTGAAGTCAGCCCCTGCCTCACAGCCGCCTATGCAGAAGCGAATAAGCTAGAGCGCCTCCCTTCAGGCGAGCAGGCTTTTCGCTTTTTGCTCAATGAAGACGCGATGGCAAGTGAGAAATTATCTGAAGGGATCAGGGCGTTTGTCGCCGATGCACGCAAACTTGATGCGCTGATCGAGGCGCAGCGTTAAACACCCGACAATCCTGTCGCTAGTCGTAAAAGTCAGGCGGGTTGCAGTCATCAAAGCTGCAATCATTCGCCTCACAGCTTTTCGGTTTCGCCCGATTTTGGTTGCCAGCGCATCAAGCGCTTTTCGATGATTCCGACGAGCGAATCTAGCACCAACGCACAAGCTGTCAAGACAAAAATACCGGCAATGACGGTGTTGACATCCAGCGTACCTTCAGCTTGCAAGATCAAATAACCGACCCCAGCTGCTGAGCCCAGATACTCACCCACCACCGCACCCACAAAGGCCAAGCCAACCGAAGTATGCAAGCTTGAAAACACCCAGCTCGTGGCGCTAGGCAAATACACTTGCCTGAGTAGCTGCTTGCGATCGGCGCCTAGCATGCGAGCATTATCAAGCAAGGTTGGGCTGACTTCTCGCACGCCCTGGTAGACGTTAAAAAACACAATAAAAAATACTAGCGTGACGGCTAACGCAACCTTTGACCAAATCCCCAAACCAAACCACATGGCAAAAATCGGCGCCAAGATGACGCGAGGCATTGAGTTCAAGGCCTTGATGTAAGGATCAAGAATATTGCTGGCCATCGGCGACAGGCCCAACCATAGCCCCATGCCTAAGCCCGAGGTCGTACCGATAAAGAAAGCCAACATCGTTTCGGTCAAGGTAATACCCAAATGAGAATAGATGTCGCCATTGGCAACAAACCAATCCCAAATCCTGGCCCACACGCCAAGCGGCTTACCAAAAAAGAAAGCGATTTTTGGATCAGCAGACGCTAGCTGCCAGCCACCGATAATCAAAATCAAAATACCGATTTGCCACACACGCAACGATAACTTCGAGGTGGGTTTTAAAAAATTCAACATATCAAGCTCGCTTTTGCTGGGCGTAGCCCTTTAAAACCTCATCGCGCAACACAGCCCAGATCGCGCCGTGCAGTTCAATAAACCGCGGCTGCATCCGCACTTCAGCGACATCACGCGGGCGCGGCAAGTCGATCACAAACTCACCGATCGGATGGGTACCAGGCCCAGCAGACAACACCACTACGCGATCGCTCATCGCAATCGCCTCATCTAAGTCGTGAGTGATAAATAGCACAGCTTTGCGCTTGGCCATCCATAACTCAAGCACTTCGTTTTCCATCAGCTGGCGGGTTTGAATATCAAGCGCCGAGAACGGTTCATCCATCAAGATCAAATCGGGATCGCGAATCAGTGTCTGCGCCAGCATCGTGCGCTTACGCATACCGCCTGACATTTGATGTGGGAAGCGATCTTCAAAACCGCTTAACCCCACGCGCTTCATCCATTCGCGCCCCTGCTCACAGGCTTGTGCGCGCTCAACACCCGCAAACTCAAGGCCGGCCACCACGTTATCAAGTGCTGAGCGCCACGGCAGCAACGCTTCACCCTGAAACATATAACCCGAGCGCTTGTTGACTCCGTTTACGGATTCGCCAAACGACTCAACCACACCACTAGAAGGCGCAAGCAAACCAGCTGCAATATTCAACAAGGTCGATTTTCCACAACCAGTCGGACCGACAACCGACACAAACTCGCCGGGTGCAACTGAGAGCGTACTGTTGGCCACCGCCGTATAGCGTTGACTAGGATCATCGCGCGACACAAACGTACAGGTGATGTCTTTTAACAAGAGCGCAGGTGTTTGTGCCTGCGACTGACCCGTGACTGCGACTGCTTCAGTGGATACCATCAACCATACTCAATTTAAGCTTTAGTTTCAAAAGATCTATTTTGTTGATGCATGCGCCGAAACGTTGATGCTTAGGTGCATGAGTTCACGTACAGGTTAGACCTTCACTTCAGGGTATTTTTCATTCGCACGGCGGGTGAAATCGTTGGTCCAGGTTTTAGCGAGATCAATTTTGGCGTCACGGATTTCTGAATTGTAGGCAGCCAGTGCTCTCAAGGCAGTAGGCGGCCCGTCTTCTGGAATCATGCCATCAGGCGAAATCGCTTCAAGACATTTTTCGACCGCCTTCGTGTAAATATCTGGTTTGCCTTGAAGGTAGCTCGCGGGCACGGCCTTCGTCACACCTGCAGGGCCTGCTTTGATAATCCACTTATCAGCGCGTACGATCGCATTGACCATTGCTTGCACTGTCTTGGGATTAGCATCGATATAGGCTTGTGGAAGATACAGGCTTCCGGCTGGCATATTGCCGCCAAAAATTTCTTGCGTGTCTTTTAAGCGACGGGTGTCCACAATCGTCAGGATTTCATTCGCCTCTTCGAGCGTGGTAATCACGGGATCAATATTTGACAGCGCATCAATGTGGCCCTCGCGAACCGCCGAGATCGCACCTGCACCCGCGCCAACACCGATGAACGAGACATCGGTCGGCTTCAACCCATGCTTGGCTAAATAAAAGCTTGCGATCATGCTGGTCGACGAACCCGGCGCTGTCACACCGATTTTTTTACCGCGCAAATCTGCCGCCGTTTTGAAATTTGGCAGAGTCTTTTTCGAAACGCCCACCGTAATCATGGGGCAACGCCCCTGCAAGACGATACAACGAAAAAACTGACCCTTAGACTGCAAATTAATCGTGTGCTCGTAGGCGCCGGATACCACGTCAGCACTGCCACCGACCACTGCCTGTAACGATTTTGAGCCACCGGCAAAATCAGAAATTTTGACGTCTAGACCTTCGTCTTTAAAGTAGCCCAACTGTTCAGCAATCGTGAGCGCTTGGTAATAGGTACCGACCTTACCGCCCACTGCGATATGCACACTGGCTTTTTCAAGTTTCTGAGCCAACACCAAAGACGGTGCAGCCGATAACAGGCCGGCTGAACCGGCGAACTGAAGCAACTGACGGCGTGAAATCGACATGAGCGTCTCTCGTAAAGTTATTGGTTGAACTATTTAAACATAGCGCTGCCCGAGCGCGCCACGGAGTTTACCCGTAACCGATTCAGGTTTCAGTCGAGAACTGGGCTATGAGCCCACGTACAAAACGAACCCCTTGGGGGTTTTCTGCATGCGAGTCGGCAAGGACCTTAGTGCGCCTTGCTGAGGTCAGACAACTCAAGTGGGCTTGCGCTCAAGCAGCGCCCACGCAACGGTGCCTGCGTCAACGTATTCAATCTCGCTACCGGCGGGCACGCCACGGGCAAGCCTGGTGACTTTGATGCCTTTGACGCGTAAAGCTTCACCAAGGTAGTGCGCCGTGGTTTCACCTTCAGCGGTGAAATTAGTCGCCAAGATCACCTCTTGTACGACCCCATTCGTTGCACGCTCAAGGACACGGTCAAAATCGAGTTCGTCTGGCCCTCTACCCTCAAGCGGCGCCAGACTGCCCATTAAAACGTAATACAAACCCTGGTAACCACGAGTGGCTTCAATCGAATTTTGATCTGCTGGCGTTTCAACGATACACAGCAGGCTCGCATCGCGCTCGGTGTGCTCGCAGGTCGCGCATACTGGCGTTTCTGTGAAGCCATTGCACAATTGACAATGTTGTAAGCGTTGCACCGCGTCGGTGAGCGCCTGGCCAAGTTGCTGCGCAGCCTTTAAGTCGTGCTGCAATAAATGATAGACCATGCGACGCGCTGTACGCTCACCCACGCCGGGTAAACGGCGCAAGGCCTCGACTAAGGCTAAGAGCGGTTGCGGCTCAGACGGCGATGTACTCATTAAAAAGGAAGCTTCATCCCAGGTGGCAAAGGCATACCAGCAGTGACGCCAGCCATTTTTTCTGACGAGGTCGACTCAGCTTTACGCAGGGCGTCATTAAACGCGGCCGCAACCAAATCTTCGAGCATATCTTTATCATCGGCCAGCAAACTTGGATCAATCGTGACCCGCTTGACATCATGGCGGCAAGTCATCGTGACTTTAACCAGGTTACCGCCCGCAGCGCCTTCAACCAAAATTTCAGCCAAGGCGTCTTGCGCCTTTTTCATATTCTCTTGCATCTGCTGCGCCTGGCGCATCAAACCTGCAATCTGCCCTTTCATCATAGTGAGATGTCCTGAAATGAATAAGTGAATAAGTGAATAAGTGAATAAGTGATTAAGTGATTAAGTGATTAAGTGATGATGACTTACAACGCAGCATGACCCGGGCGAATCGAACCAGGCACGACGTGAGCGCCAAAATCTTTCACCAGCGCCTGCACAAAGGGATCGATTGTGACCGAGTGTTCTGCCGCCTGCTGACGCGCGGCTTGTGCGGCCAGATCGACTGCATGCGCCGACTGCCCTTGCGCGGCCCCGATCTCAAAATAAACCTGCACTACAAAACCAAAATACTCGGTTAATACAGCACGCAACCTATCAGCGTGCGCACCGGCAGACAAAGCCTTTGAAGCCACCCGCAATGTGATCGCATGCCCAGACACGGCCACCCATTCGGATTGCCGGGCCAACTGTGCGGCCATACCAGACAGCGGAAGTTTGGCGGAAAACGCGGCCCAAGGTTCGGGCAAAATAATCGTGTCCGACACCGGAGCGGTCGGTGCCTGAACAAACTGCGCATCATCGGCCTGATCAAAAACAGGCTCTGAACCGTAATCGATGTCGTTGCCTGAAAAATATTCTGGCTCAAGGTCTAGATAGGACGGTTCTGAATCGGCTTCTGAATCATCAGATTGTTGATTGACTGAAGGCGCTACCGTCGCAACGGCATTGAGCTGTGAGGTGCTTAGCGGCGCTGCGCTAGGCGATGTGGTGCTTGGCTGTGTGGCGTTTGGCTGTGTGGCGTTTGGCTGTGGAGTGCTTCGCTGCGCGGAGTTTGGTTGCGCCGTGCCTGGCTTTGCAGCGCTTGGCTGGGCTGTCACCGCTGGCGAAACACTTGGTCGTGCCGCACTGATTTGCGCGGGGCCTGGCCGCATCTCTGGCGTTGCGCTGGGGGTAGGTGTGTTGGTTGATAATGTTTGTTTGGTCTGGGAAGCAGCCCCAGTTGCGACGGTTGAAGGCGTGTTTGCAGCCTGAGCAATTTGCGGAGCAGCTTGCTGTTGTGCCCCGCCCGCCGCGCCCGACAGAGACAGCATTCGCAGGCATGCCATCACAAAGCCCGCGTACTCATCGGGCGCAATCGCTAACTCAGAGCGGCTATGCACCGCCACCGTATAAAACAATTGCACCGCATCGGGCTGCAACGAACTGGCCAGACGCTTGATATCGACAGCCAAGGGGTCTGCATCGTCAATCGCTTGCGCAACCCTTTGCACAATTGCCACGCGCGACAACAGGATGGCAAGGTCAGCCAACGCCGCGCGATAAGACAAGCCTCGCGTCGCGAGTTCGTCGGCGATTTCAAGCACCGCACTGGCCTCGCCCGCCTGCAAGGCGTCGAGTAAGCGCACCAAATGGCGCTGATCAATCGTGCCTAACATGCCACGCACAGATTCTTCGGTTAGATTGCCGGCGCTATACGCGATGGCCTGATCGGTCAGCGATAAGGCGTCACGCATCGAGCCCGAGGCGGCCTGCCCGAGTAAGCGTAAGGCGGGTACTTCAAAGGGGATCTCTTCTGAGCCCA
Organism: Alcaligenaceae bacterium; assembly: GCA_947378965.1. Lineage (GTDB taxonomy): Bacteria > Pseudomonadota > Gammaproteobacteria > Burkholderiales > Burkholderiaceae_B > Zwartia. Next base: position 34,605 of record CANCMG010000017.1, read on the forward strand.
ACACTTGTTCGAGATGACCAACAATTGCATCGCCCGGCATCTGTTTGAGATTGAACTGCAAACAACGCGACAAGACGGTGACAGGTATTTTTTGTGGGTCAGTCGTAGCCAAAATAAACTTAACATGCGCCGGCGGCTCTTCGAGCGTTTTGAGCATCGCGTTAAACGAGTGCCCAGTCAGCATGTGCACCTCGTCGATCATGTAGACCTTAAAACGACCGACGCTTGGCGAATAGACAGCCTGCTCAAGTAACTGCGTCATTTCTTCGACACCGCGATTTGAGGCGGCATCAAGCTCTAGGTAGTCAACAAAGCGCCCTTCATCGATTTGTGTACACGCCTGACATACACCGCAAGGCGTAGCGGTAATACCGGTTTCGCAATTCAGGGCTTTAGCCAAAATACGCGACAGGGTTGTTTTACCGACCCCTCGGGTACCCGTAAATAACCAAGCATGATGCAAGCGTTGCGTGGTGAGGGCGTGCGTCAGGGCGCGGACAACGTGATCTTGACCGACCAGGGTGTCAAACGAACGTGGACGCCATTTGCGCGCAAGGACCAGATAAGTCATGAAATATGTGGATTACTGACAAAAATTACCAACAACATCATCGAACCGCAAACAACAGCCACTGACCATCCACTAATAAGGCGAAAGAGGCGAGCCTGACTTCGGCACTGTTTCTGCACGACTATGGCTGCTTCGTTCCCGACCTGACCAGATTTGCCGCCGAACCATGCGAAGGGGCCCGCCAGACTCCATTCTAGCAGGGCTTATCGCGCGCTAGCGGTTCAAACTCAAACCACAGGTCATCTCTTGGAAAATAAAGCGCAGCGCGTGCCGCCTGACCGTCTAAGCCAGTGACCTGCTCGCAGTAGCCTTGCAACTGCTTTGCATAGCGAGCCAGCATGCGCTGACCAAACGCCTCGGTCGTTTCACTCGCAAGCGGACGGCCGGTTTTGTAATCGACCACCAGCCAACCCCGCTCATCTTGAAAGGCGAGATCCAAGACTGAGACTTTGCCAGATTCGTCAAGCAAGGTCCACTCACGGCGCGCCTCGAGTTGTGAGAGCAACATTTGGCCACGCTCATGCTTGAGCATCGCGGCGAGCGTCTCTAGCACCTCGTTGGCAGCATGGGTCACCTCGGGCGCAGGTACCCCGGCTTGGATGCACTGGCGCTCGATACGTTTGCGCTGCGCATGCAAGGTCGCCTCGGACCATTGCGCACCACCGTGCTGACCCAAATGATCAAGCCAGGCATGGATCAGCGTGCCAAGCACGCGATCGTAAGATTTTACGATGGGCCAGACGAAGGCCGCGTTAAACGACGGCACAACAACCGGCGCTGCTAAGGCACCTGTCGCATCACCCGTGGGGGTCACGACAGCCGCGACCTCTGCGCGGCGAACTAAGGCACCGCCGCGGTGATAGGGAACTGCAGTCGACCCTTCTGCTGGGCGCGCGCTCACCGGCCCAATCGATGCCCTGTGCCAATCAGGCCACAAGCGCCCGAGTAGACTGCCTTTGGTTGGCTCGGCGACGGCTAGCTCTTTGGTTGACACACTCAAGTCTGCCACAAGGTGCAAAACCTGTTTGGCACGCGTCGCAGCCACATACAGCAGACGATCAATTTCAAATTCGCCGCGACGCTTTTCTCGTTGTGCGAGATACTTCGCGATCGGATCTTGCTCTTTGCTTGCACGCGCCTTAATGGGCCCTAAGAGCAACTTCGAACCGACTTGCTCGAAACGTAATAAGGGCGCCTTGTCTGGCACCGGGCCACGCTGCAAACCATACAGAATGACGGTTTCAAACTGCAGGCCTTTACACTTGTGCATCGTCATGATTTCAACTGCTCGTTCGTGCGGGTCGGGCGCGGCATACAACTTTTTCAGACGCTCTTGCAATTCGTCGATCTGAAGCGCGCCGTACGGTGCCAAACGCTCAATCAACTCAAACACACTTTCGGCATCTTGCAGATCGGCTTCGGACTCAGCTAGCGCAGGCCCCGCCAACGCACGCCACACCGCCTCAAGCCGCGCGGCAAACGGTTGCACGTCATCCTGCCTTAAGGCCTCGAGCAGTTTCGAGGCTACACCACGCAAGCGTAAAAACTCTGCTGGCGCGAGCACCTGTTGCGCCCGACACAGGCCTACCGCGTCGTTTGGCTTCAGAGCAGCACGCAAAATATCTGGCACTGGCTGGCTATGTTGACCAAACAGAGCATGCAAACTCGCTAGCGTTAAGCCGCAATAAGGCGAGCGCAACACCGAAAGCCATGCGAGGCGATCTGCGGGGTGCGTCAGCGCTCGTGCGATTTGAACCAAATCGACCACATACGGGCGCTGATGCAATGGCACTAACTCCACTGCACGACAAGCAATCCCCTCACGCTGCAGCAACTGCGTCAGATCCAACAAATGCGAACGTGCACGCACCAAAATCGCCACGGGATGCTTATGGTCGGGCTCACTGAAATCTTCAAGCGCTTGACGCGCCAACTCGACTACGCGCTGCCTTGATGTTTGTGGTTCGTCTGGCAAGAAAGAATGACACCGCACGGCGTCAATCACCGTTTCAGCCTTGAAGGCGATTGAAGGCGCATAGGAGATTGCACCCACCGCAGGATCATCGTCTTCAGGAAACATGGGTTTGAAGGTTGTATTGACCCAATCAACGATGTTTCTTTGCGAGCGAAAATTATCGGTCAGCTGTAAACAAGTCAGCTTTAACCCGGCTAAGCCCTGATCGCGCACCTTGATAAACAAACTCACGTCAGCCTTACGAAACCGATAGATCGACTGCATCGGATCGCCAACCAAGAACAGGCTCCGTCCATCGCCCTGCTGCCAGCCCGAAGTGAGTTTTGTGATCAACGAGATTTGCGACAGACTGGTATCTTGAAACTCATCAATCAGTAAGTGCTGAATACTGGCATCAAGCTTGAGCAACAGTTCACTCGGGTCATCAGTATGCCCGAGCGCCAAATCAGCACGGCGGGCGATCTCGATAAAATCGACTTCACCTGCCTGAATAAACTGTAGCGTGAGCTGCCCGGCTGCCAATTTTAAACACTGCATCTGCGCCTGAATGATGTCCCGTTGTTCAGGCGTAAATTGATAGTCTGGCAAATTGACTGCGCTGTGTAGACGACTGACCCACTCTGGCAGCTCGGCACCCGCAAGCTCGGTTGGACGATGATCATTCAACCACTGCAACATCTGAGCTTTAGCGGTCTTACCTTCAGCACTAGGCGGAAACCCTTGCGCAACGGTCACCGCCTTGCGTACCGGCCCATCTCCCGTCAGCAATAATGCGGCCAAGCCTTGCCAACGCTCAAGCTCGACAACACTCGCCTTGAAGGGGCTGCCGTCCCAATCAAGCAACGCAACAATCGGGCTATTAGCCTTAGTCTGCAGAAGGTTGCTTGCCGCGAAGTGCGCGAGCGGCGCAAGTTGCTCTGCCCAGCGCTCAGGCATGACGGCTAGCAACTTTGTCAGGTCTTGCTCGACCGCCTCTAGTAAATTATCTTCAAGCGCACTGTGATCATCGCTGCGCTCAAGATGCGGCAGCCACTGATCGCGCTGGCTCAACATATCAGCCAACGCATCGCGCGTGGCGGCTACATCCAAATCCATATGCGTCAACAACCGTTCAACCTCGGGGCACTCACCCGCCAGGTCTATCGTGGCACTTGCGGCGGCGAGATAGTGCGGCCGAGCATCTTCCGCAATACCGGGCAATCCGCCCATCGATGACATCCACGGCATCGCCCGCACCAACGAGGCGCAAAACGAATCAATCGTGCGAATCGCCAAACGCGCAGGATATTGCAAAATATTCCAGTCAAATTCTCGATCGCGTTCTAGCGCCTTGCGCGCCATGTCCCAACTGCGTCGTTCGTGCTCGGCCACGGGCGGGGTATCGCTTAGCCCTTTAGATAGCTTCTCAAGCACTCGCTCGTGCATCTCGGCTGCGGCCTTGCGTGTGAAGGTGATCGCGATAATGTCTTCAGGCCGCTTGACTGTGCTTAGCAGGGCAAGAATGCGGTCAGTCAAAAGCTCTGTCTTGCCCGAGCCTGCCGGAGCCTGCACCAAAAACGAATGTCTCGGGTCTGTTGCCTGCAGTCTGATTGCCGCATCGCTAGGTTGCTGTTCACTCATCGCTAGACTCATCTTCGTACAGACGCAACAAGGGCAATACATCGCAATGCTCTAGATCTGTTTTATTCCAGGCTTGATTCAACGCGTGACCCGAAACAAACTCATCGGCCAGCGTTTCAATCGTTGTTTGAAATCTGAGCAACATTGCTGACCAGTTTTCGTCTTTAAACTTTGCTTCGTCTAAGGTCTTGGGGCCCTTTAAGCCTAGGCAATCGCGCTCAACCAAGCCCGCCACGACGGTCTCTTTTGAATGTAGCTGCACCAACACCAGTGCCGCGGTTTTCGTTGAAGTCTGTTCATCAGCGACACCGGCCTGACCTAGCATCATGGCGTACGCGGGCACCTGCAAATTTAAAGGGCGAGGGGCTTTCCAATCGTTTGATACAGTAGGCAAGGTCGCGCCTGTTTTGTAATCAATAATGACACGGTCTTTTGTTTCACCCACCACATCCAAGCGGTCAAGGCGTACCTCAAGGGTCAATCCCTTCACCGACAGTTGGCGCTTCTGTTCAACTTCGATCACCTCAAACGGCAGTCGAGCCGCTTCAAGCGCAAGCCATTGTCTGACCACCGCGATGCCACGCTCGATTTCAAGGCGTTGCAAGGTCTCTTCGAAGGCGTGCAGCTCTTTGCCACCGACCTCGTATGCAATACGTTCAAGTTGAGACTCAAGTGTGCGTTGCACAACGGCCTCGTGCAAGGCCTCTTGATCGCGTAGCTCTTCCCAGACCCTTTGCAACACTCCGTGTAAAAATATGCCACGCTGCATCTTGTAGGCAAGCTCTGTGTAGGCGGGCAACCCACTTACCCCTAAGCGATACCTGATAAAGGCCCACAACGGATTGCGCGCCTGAGTTTCTAGCAAACCAATTCCACCAGACATCTTTTCGCCCTCAGCCACCTTGGGCCCGCGTTCGTCTGGTAGGCGCTCAAGCGAAGGCGTCACGTGCGCAGACTTCAAAGGGGTCCAGAGATCTGGGCTCGGTTCAAGCGACACAATCAACGGCGAGGGTCGCAACGCCCGCTCGCCTTCAAATAAGGCAGAGCTCACAATAATGGTTGGGGCGGTCTGGCACAGCGCCTCAAAGATCTTCTCGGCCCACTGGCGTTCACGCTCTGGGGTGGCACGAGGCGCTTGCGCCTGACGTAACGCTTGCACTGGAATAAACGGATTAGGCTTGGCAATCGCGGGTAGCACCTCATCGGTCAAGCCTAACATCCAGATCGCATCCCACTGACCGCCCTCTGCCTCGAGTAGCCCCAAGACATCCAGACGCGCATCGGGCGCACGCTGCGGCTGAAACAAGGTACTGCGGGCCAGTCTGCTTAAAACCTTTAACGCTTCACCCGCAGTCAGGGTGCCGAGCACTGCCGAGAGCGCCTCAAATCGTTCAAATAAATCGTCAAGCGCCTCAAGCACTTGATAAGACGCCGAGCTTTGCTGACCGACACCGGGAAAGCCAAGCGTTGCCAGCGTTTTACGAAAAAATCTGGCCCAAAAATATGCCTGCGCCGACGAGGCGCTTGCCTGCCAGTCTTGCCAGGCACGCTGCCACGCTGGCGACAGCTGTTCGAGCCCAGAGATAGAGTGCACCCAACCTGCAACGCTCACTTGACTGACGTATTGTTGACGCCAGCGAGCATCGATCTGGGCCCGTCTCCCCAGCTCGGCAACATGCCCTACGCAATGACCTGCAAGTAACGCCGCGCTTAACTCAACCGGCGCCGCTTGTTGTTGTTCTTTCAGCAACACAAAGGTACGCAACCACGCTAAGGCAGCACGTCCGGCCGCCCAGTCGGCCAACGGCCGCGCCACTGCAACGTTAAAGCTATATTCGGGCACGCCCTGCGCGTCACTCAACACGCGCGCCAGCACACGACGGGCGAACGGGACTTGAGAGTCGAGCGCAACGGCCACAATCGCAAAACGACCCTCAGGATGCGCTTGAAGCTGGGCGCGCGCCCAATGTGCCGCCGTCTGCCATTCAGACTGTGCAGTCCCACACACCACACGACTGAGGGCGCCGACTTGCACCGCTGGTTCGCGTAAGACCGACAGGTGAACGCCGCGCGCCATCAGGGCTGCGCACAAGAGACCCATGCGTGGCGAAAGTTCACTAAAGCCGGCCAATACGATATTGCCTGGCAGTGCGAGGCCTGCCTCAATATGCTGAATCAGGCGCCCCACAGCCAAGTTCGGGTCCAAGGCATCGAGCGCGTGTAATCGACTGTGATAACCATCACGCCAACGCAAAAAACTTGCATACTCTTCGGTGACAGCACAATCATCCACCAAGATGCGCCACTCGTCGATCAATTGGGCCGCTTGCATCGCGCCCCCGGCCGCTTGTGTCACGTCGAGCAACACGCGCTCTTTTTCAAGCGTTTCAATCACCTCAGCCCATACGGTTTGCGCCGCAAAGTGATCGAGTAACAAGGTATGTTCGATGAGCCCATCTTGAAATCCAGCTCGGCCCAACTGCTGCACCAACCAGCCAGACCAAGGGGCAACCGTTGGGATTTCAGCGACCTGTTGCGCTTGGCCCGCCTGCTGCTGGGCCAGAGATTGAATGACCCTGCGGGCCAGGCGATTATTGACGGTCAGGACAGCCGTGTCACACGCGCTTCTTTCACAAAGTTCGGCGTAATCGATGAACGGCAATTCAGACAAGTTTTGCATACGCGGCGGCCTAAAAGCCGCACATAGAAGCAATGGTTTCCCAGTTCAAACGCATTGCAGGCGACAGATACGCCAAAAACCCGACAAACAACACACCGCCAAGCAAGGCCCCAAGCCCAACACGTATCACCAACGAAGCTTTACGCGAACGCGGCAACATCAACGTCGCACCAGACACGAAGCGTTAAGCGAGTGTGACCGCATCAACATGTACCTAAGCAGTTTTAGCAAGCACTGACGGATTCAGTGGCGTTTCGCGCACCGGCAAATATAAAGCGGCCGCAATCAGAGACAAGGCAATGCCAAGCCACCAAACCAAATCATAGCTACCCGTCACAGCTTGTACCCGTCCGCCAATCCAGACTCCGCTGAAACTGCCAAGTTGGTGCCCCAAAAAGGTCATGCCCATCAAGGTTGCGCCGAAACGCAGACCATAAATATGGCCAATCAAGCCTTGCGTGAGAGGGACAGTACCCAGCCAAAAAATTCCCATCCACCCAGCAAAGACATAGACCACCCACGGTGAAGTTGGCATCATCAGAATCCAAATTAAGCCAACCGAGCGCAACGCGTACAAACCAGCCAGCAGATTCTTTTTGCTATGTGTGCCACCTAACTTGCCCGCGGTGAAAGAGCCGAACACGTTGAACAGGCCAATTAAGCCAATCGCGATTGCACCCGTACTGGCATTCAAACCTTGATCGACCACAAACGCGGGCAGATGCAAGGTGATGAACGCGGTATGAAACCCACAAACAAAGTATCCCCAAAAAATCAGATGAAAGGTGGGATGCCTGAGTGCCTGACTAATCGCCTGCAACATCGATTGCTGCGGACCGGTGTTTGGGCCGGGTGTGCCGCGCAAAAACCAAGCCAACGGTAAGGTCATGGCCAGCGTGAGCGACAGCACCCAATAGGCACCGGTCCAGTTTAGCGAGTCGATTAAGAACTGCCCGGTGGGTACGACCAAGAATTGACCTAACGAACCGCCGGCGCTAGCGATACCCATCGCGGTGCTACGCGATGCCACTGGCACGGTGCGCGCAATCACAGGCAAAATCACTGCAAAGGTTGTGCCCGCTTGACCCAAGCCAATCAGCAGACCAGCAGTCATGTAGAACTCGAACTCGGTACTTGAGTAACGCGTACCCAAGAGCCCTAAGGCATACAAAGCGGCACACAGCGCGATTGTTCGGCCTGCGCCTAGACGATCTGCCATCATGCCTGCACCGATCGCGCCAAAGCCCCAGGCCAAGTTTTGTATCGCAAAGGCCATCGAAAATACTTCACGACCCCAGCCACGCTCAAGCCCCATCGGCTGGATAAACAAGCCGATCGTGGCACGAACACCCATGGCAAGCAGCACAATCAAGGTGCCGATCACAATCGTGCGTAGCGCAAGAGGATCGTCAAGTAATTGCGGTTTGGGTGTGGCGGAAGTGGGCGTCTGCGTCATGTTACGAGGTGAACTATTCTATTTTTTTGGATCATGAGATGGCCTCACGATTGCTTGACACTGATCATAACGAAAAGCGCCGGTAAAAACCGTAATTCTGCGAGAAAGTTGGTCCCGCCGACTGGAATCGAACCAGTGTCCCACGCTTAGGAGGCATGTGCACTATCCACTGTGCTACGGCGAGAAATCAACAGGCAAGCAAAACAAGGGAGTCGCGGTCTTGAGGGCGAACGCTAACTCTATCGCTATGTGGACTCCGGCCTCGTTGATTGAGAGAGCAGGCGTGAGTGTAACAAGTGCCCAGACTTTAATGTCCAAAGTACCGATTAGCCCCGAGGGTGATGCTGCGCGTGCAAGCTTTTAAGACGCTCGCGCGCTACATGGGTATAAATTTGCGTGGTTGAGATATCAGAATGCCCCAGCAGCATCTGCACCACGCGCAGATCTGCCCCATGATTCAGCAAATGTGTGGCGAACGCATGCCTCAAGACGTGAGGCGAGAGTGGCGCATTGACCCCCGCCAAGACTGCGTATTTCTTGATGAGCAACCAAAAGGATTGTCGCGTCATGGGCGCGGCACGCGCCGTCACAAACACTGCGGGAGTGGTTCTTTGCCCAAGCAACTGCGGGCGCGACTCAGCCATGTAGCGCGTAATCCAGTGCGCCGCCTCGGCGCCTAACGGTACCAAACGGTCTTTGCCACCTTTGCCCTGTACGACGCGCACTACCCCATCACTTAAACTCACTTCGAGCACCCCGACCCCGACTAGCTCTGACACCCTTAGGCCTGTGGCGTAGAGCACCTCGAGCATAGCGCGATCCCGCAGGCCCCTTGCAGTGTGCACCGGTGGCTGCTGCAGCAAAGCCTCGACCTGCGCCTCAGACAAGGTTTTAGGGACACGCAAGGGCTGACGTGCCGTGGTCAGTTGCAAACAAGGGTCATCCACCACGCGCTGATGACGCAACGCCCACAAGTAATAGCGACGCAAGGTCGCCAAGCGTCGATTCGCGGTGCTTGGCTTGGTTTGCGCATGTTTAGCCGCGAACCAGGCCTCGATATCGCCGCCCGCGGCCGCATCTAACTCAAGGCCACGCTGCTCTCTCAGCCACTCTTCAAAGCCGATTAGATCTAACCGATAGGCTGCGAGCGTATTGGCAGCCAAGCCATCTTCAAGCCAAACAGCATCAATGAACTCACCAATCGAGGCGGATTCTGTAGAGGTCATGTCAACGGGCCAGCAACACGCTAGTCAGAGCGGCACAGCTCGGGGGACAACGCAGGGCAGCCGACGCAAGCGCCCTCGTATCAACGTGATCATTCATTCACCAAAACCCCTTTTTTATCGCCATCAGTGCACCGTCCTGCCTCGCCAACCGAAACTTTACAACGCGTGGCCCTTTCACTTTGTACAGCAAACGCTGAATGATGGACAATGGCGAGACTCAACCCTTATAGCCACCCAATGAATGTCGCACTGTTGGTCTTGCCTGATTTCTTGCTGATAGGTTTTGGCTGGCTGCTGCATCGTAAGTTCAGTTTCACCCGCGAGTTTTTTGCTAGCCTCGAAAAGCTCATCTATTACGTCTTGTTTCCTGCATTGCTATTTCAGTCGATCGTCCGCGTGCCGATCACGGTCAGTAGCGCAGCGGATCTATTTTTGGCGACTGCAAGCGTGGCAGCAATCGGCGTCGTGCTGTCGTGGCTGGCTTTGCCTTTTTTGCGGCCCACCGCTCTAGCCATGGCCTCGGGCGCCCAATGTGGCTATCGGTTCAACACATACATCGCGTTAGCGTTGGCGCCAAGCTTAGCCGGTGCGGCTGGGCAAACGACCATGGCGCTGATCATCGGGTTTGCCGTACCACTTGTGAACCTGGCTGCGGTGTACGCCCTGGCACGTCAACAAGGCTCGGGCTTGTTCGGTGCGTTACTGCGCAACCCTTTGCTCATGTCGACTGTTGCAGCGCTTATATGTAATTTTGCAGGCTTGCAGTTGCCGCAACTTGTCGATACGCTCTTGATTCGCCTGGGCGGCGCGTCGATTGCGCTTGGCATCCTATGCGTTGGCGCAAGTTTGACCTGGCAGCCTGGTCAAACACAGTTTTCGCTCATCGGCTGGATGCTCACCGTCAAACTGCTATTGCTGCCTGCCTGTGCATGGTTCATCGCAGATTGGCTAGGGCTTGATCCACTGAAACGGCAGATGATTATCTTATTTGCTGCGATGCCGCCTGCAACCGGCGCTTACGTCTTGGCAGTGCGTATGGGCGGCGATGGTCGTCTGGTGAGTTTAATGATTTCGATCGGCATTCCGCTTTCAGCCTTGACGCTTCCGCTCTGGCTGTTGTTCATCGCTTAGCAAACGACACGTGCCTCAAACGCCTGATCTAACCGAGTCGCGTTTAATGTATCTAACATTTATGATTCGTTGGATGACGATCCGTCAACCTAACTCCCCGGCTTAAACGCCGAGGTTTCACTCGCAAAATGATGACAGCCCCGCTCTCACAATTGACACTTGACTTGCCAGACGAAGCCGCCACCGAGGCGCTTGGCCAAGCCGTGGCCGTCGTGGCGGCAGAACTTAGCCTAAATGCCGCTGGCACGCTGACGCCGAGCCCAACTGCCCAAGGCAGAATTCATCTTCAAGGCGAACTCGGTGCGGGTAAAACCGCCTTGGTTCGGGCTTTTTTGCGGCACTGCAATATTTCTGGCCGAATTAAAAGTCCAAGCTACGCACTACTTGAGTCTTATGAAGTTTCTAACTTATACTTGTATCATCTTGATTTTTATAGATTTAGCGATCCTGCCGAATGGCTAGATGCGGGGTTTCGTGATCTGTTTAAAAACAAGGCACTGCTGTTGATCGAATGGCCTGAGCGGGCCGGCGATTTGCTCAGTGCGCCAGACTTGTTAATTCAATTGGCTTACGCCGGTGCAGGTCGACAAGTCACGCTCAAAGCATTCACTGATAAAGGGATTCGATGGCTCACCGCTTTGCCTCAGACCGCGACAAGGTATCGTCGCCCGCCCGAGCGCTCAGCCGACGACGCCTCTTAGGCGCTGCGTCCACCCTTTTATTGCTACCACTCATCCCGCGCGTAGCAATGGCCGCGCGCCTACTTGCCGTACGCACTTGGCCAGCAGAAGAGTACACACGCGTCACCCTCGAACTTGATAGCGAACTTAAAGCCGAACACTTCACGCTAGACACCCCGCATCGTATGGTGGTGGATATCCAAGGTATTGACATCACACCCGGACTCAACGAGTTAGTGCGTAAAGTGCGCACGGACGATCCCTACATCAGCAGTTTGCGTGTGGCGCAAAATCGCCCGAATGTCGTACGGATTGTGTTTGACCTTAAACAGGCGATTGCCCCGCAGGTCTTCACGCTGAAACCCGCGGGTGACTACAAGTTTAGGCTCGTGCTCGACTTTTACCCGAAGGTCGCGCAAGACCCACTCGCGGCGCTATTGAAAAATAATCCACAAAAAATCGAAGAAGATCCGCTTGCGCAGATTCTCGCCGACATCGGTCGCAACCCTAAGGGCGCGGCGATGGCGAGCCTGCCCGTGCTACCCAGTTCGATCGCTCCTCCCACCAGCGGTAACAACCTCACTCCATACAAACAAGAACGCGGTCGTCGAGTCGTAACGATTGCCTTAGATCCGGGACATGGCGGCGAAGACCCTGGCGCCATTGGCAAGGGTGGCACACGTGAAAAAGACGTCGTACTCTCGATCGCGCAGAGACTCAAAGCAAAAATTGATGCGACCCCCGGAATGCGTGCCTACCTAACGCGCGATGGTGATTATTTCGTACCGTTACATGTCCGCGTTGAAAAAGCCCGACGCGTCAAAGCAGACCTGTTTGTCTCGATTCATGCAGACGCCTTTGTGCGACCCACTGCAGGCGGCAGTTCAGTCTATGTCTTATCGGATGGTGGCGCCTCGAGCACCGCAGCGCGCTGGCTAGCCGATAAAGAAAACGCCGCAGACTTGATCGGCGGTATTAACTTAAATGTTCAAGACCCAAGATTAGCCAAGGTTCTGCTAGATCTATCGACAACCGCTCAAATCAAAGATTCGACAACCATTGCCAACACGATGCTCGGTGAACTCAAGAACGTTTACCGCTTGCACAAACCCCAGGTCGAACACGCTGGCTTTGCCGTCTTAAAAGCTCCAGACATACCTTCAATCTTGGTTGAGACAGCCTTTATCAGTAACCCAGACGAAGAGCGCATGCTGCGCAATGGTGCCGATCAAGAAAAGTTTGCGGTCGCCCTGCTTGGTGGTATCTCGCGTTACTTTTCTGCCAACCCTCACTTAGCCTCAATCGGGTAACACCTCGACGCCCTGAGCGCCCTGTCTGCCAAGGCAACAGCCGTTGAGTGATCGGTTGCCTGAATCATCACAATTCACCTGAATTCAGGTTCGCCATACGCTAGGCAACCGAGGAAATTGGCATGTCGCAAGAGTCGGCTCACTACACAAGCGCGCAAAGCTCTAAAATGCAAGCTTCTTTCTCATCGCGCCTGCCATGTCAACACACCGCCCGATCTGTCCCTTGCCTGATTTATTGATTAGCCAAATCGCGGCGGGCGAAGTCATTGAGCGTCCGGCATCCGTCCTAAAAGAGTTAGTCGAAAATGCAGTCGACTCAGGCGCGCAGTCGATTGAAGTGCGCCTTGAAGCTGGCGGCATTCGCCGCATCGCTGTCATTGATGATGGCAGCGGCATCCGCGCCCAAGAGCTCTCACTCGCACTGACGCGCCATGCCACCAGTAAAATTACCTCACTTGCCGAACTTGAGTCGGTGGACTCGATGGGCTTTCGCGGCGAAGCCTTGGCATCCATTGCCGCGGTCTCACAATTAACGATTACGTCGCGCACCCGCGATGCCGCGCATGCCTTCAGCTTTGAAAGCGGCATGACCGAGCCTGTCGCGGCTGCGGGCGCCTTGGGCACCACCGTTGAGGTCAAATATTTATTTGATGCTGTGCCCGCACGGCGCAAATTTTTACGCGCCGAAGCCACTGAGTTTGGCCATTGCATCGACGCGATTGAACGAGTGGCGCTAGCGTTTCCTGAGATTGGTTTTCGGGTGTTTCATAACGAACGGGCTGTCCGCCAATGGCTACCCGCCTCTGCCCTGCAGCGCATCAGTGATGTGCTTGGCTCTGAATTCAACGAGCACGGCATCGAGGTCAATGCGCAAGGCGGCCCCATGTCGATCATGGGGGTGACCACACGCCCAACGGCCGCACGCGCACGTGCCGATCGACAATTTTTATTTGTCAATGGTCGTCACGTACGCGATCGCACCGTATCGCATGCTATTCGCAGCGCCTACGCCGATGTCTTGCACGGCGATCGTCAACCTGCCTTCGTGTTATTTTTGCAAATTGATCCGCTAGCGGTTGATGTCAACGTGCACCCTGCTAAACACGAGGTCAGGTTTCGCGACACGGGTGCTGTACATCGCTTCGTCGCGCAAACCATCACGCAAGCCTTAGCGGGCACTGCAGGCACCCATCAAGTTTCGCAAGGTGATCACGGCACAACGCTTGGTGCGTTTGCGATGCCACTGAACGCCGGCGTGATGCCTAGTGGCACTTGGCCCAATGGCGCAACTCGTGAGGGCTTAGCGGCACAAGGCTTCGCGGCCACGGGTGCTAGCTCAAGCGCGGCGTTCGCGGCACCTGGAGGTGCTCAAGCCTTTACACCGCGCTGGAACCCCGGTGCCCAAGCCGCCTTCGCCCTGCGCGAGCCTACCTCCAATGGCCTTGAACAACCCGGCGCCTGGAAAGCACTTTATCAGCCGCTTGATGACACCCACAAGACTGGCAGCAACACGACTGAAAATAACGAAACTTGGCCCTTAGGCCGTGCCTTGGCGCAAATACACGGCATTTATATCTTGTCTCAAACGTCTTCAGGGCTGGCGTTGATTGACATGCACGCCGCGCACGAGCGGGTGGTCTACGAGCAACTCAAAACGGCTATCGACGCGCAAACCTTACCGCAACAAACGCTCTTGGTACCGGTGGTGTTTCGCGTCACCGACAAAGAACTCGCACTCGCCGAAGAATGCGCCGAGCAACTTAGCGCACTTGGCTTTGAGCTGGCCGCCGCCGGCCCACAATCCATGACCTTGCGTTCAGTGCCGGCCATGCTTGCCCGCGGCGATCTCGAGGCCTTGGCGCGCGGTGTACTACGCGACATCGAACAGGTGGGCGCTAGTCGCTTACTGACTGAACAACGCAATACCTTACTGGCTACTATGGCGTGTCACGGCGCGGTGCGCGCCAATCGACAACTGACCCTCGAAGAAATGAACGCACTCTTGCGTCAGATGGAGCAAACCGAACGCGCAGATCAATGCAATCACGGGCGCCCAACCTGGGTGCACTTTAGCGTGTCAGATCTCGACAAATTATTTTTACGAGGTCAATGAGTTTGCCCTCTGTGGTGCCACTCATTTGCTTAGCCGGGCCAACAGCGTCTGGCAAAAGCGCGGCCGCGCGCGCGATTGCTCAGCGCTGGCCGGTTGAAATTATTAACGTTGATTCAGCAACCATCTACCGCGGCATGGATATCGGTACGGCCAAGCCCACTGCACAAGAGCGTGCTGAAGTCACTCATCACTTACTCGACATTCTTGATCCTGCCGACAGTTATTCAGTTGCAAGCTTTCGACGCGAGACCTTGCAATGCGTGCGTGACATTCAAGCGCGCGGTCACCTGCCCCTGTTAGTGGGTGGCACGATGATGTATTTCAAAGCCCTGCGTGATGGCTTGAACGACTTGCCCGCTGCCGATCCAGAGATTCGCAAGGCACTTGAGGCCCGTGCGGCAGCCGAGGGTTGGCCGGCGATGCATGCCTGGCTAAAAACTATTGATCCAATCACCGCGCAGCGCCTGTCACCGAACGACAGTCAGCGCGTTGGCCGGGCCCTTGAAATCTGGCAAATTAGCGGGCAGCCCATGTCTGCTCTGTTAGGCGCCACACAACCGGCCGACGAACCCGTCGCGACCATCACGTTAAGCCTCGAACCACTTGAGCGCAGCCTGCTACATACGCGCATCGCCGAGCGCTTTGATCAGATGCTTGAACTCGGCCTATTCGCAGAGGTGCAAGCGCTGCATGCGCGTGGCGATTTGCATCCGGGGCTGCCTTCAGTGCGCTGTGTAGGGTATCGGCAACTGTGGTCAGTGCTCGAGGGCGAACTCGACTTAAAACTGGCTAGAGAGCAAGCCATTTCAGCCACCCGTCAATTGGCAAAGCGTCAAATTACTTGGTTGCGCAGTCAACCCGACCGGAAAATCATCGACGCCTGCTCACCGAACGCAAGCGATCAGGTGGTGCAACTGGTCGCCAAACTTACTGGTCAACCTTGATACCAGCGTCTCGAATCGCCTTGCCCCAAAAGTCATAGTCTTTCGCAATCAAGGTCGCAAACTCTTGCGTCGTACCATGCAAGGGGGCAAGCCCAGCCTCATTCAATTTTTTATCAATGACGGGATCAGACATTGTTTCGATCATTGCCTTGGCAAGCGTCGCCACGACCGCCGCAGGTGTTTTTGGTGGTGCTAACACGCCTACCCAAGAGGGCGCTGAGACGTTTGTGCCTTGTTCAATGAGGGTTGGAATATCTTTGATCAGTTCAAGGCGTTCGGGCGCCACGATACCAAAAGGGATCAGCCGATCTTTAAAGCTATGCGCCAATAACACCGGCATCAGCGTCAGATCCACCTGACCACCCACCACCGCTTGCGCGGCAGGCGCAGCTCCTTGATACGGCACGTGCAACATTTCAGTCTTGGCCACCAGATTAAACTGGGCCATCGCGATATGACCCGCGCTACCATTACCCCAACTCGAAAAACTCAGCTGCTGTTTTTTGGCCAACACTAACAGTTCGGGTAGATTTTTAGCTGGCAACCCAGGTCGCCCCATCAACACAAAGTTGACAATCGCTGTTGGGGCGACCGGAACAAACTGTGCCGAGACAAATTTTGCGTTTGGATACAACGCTGGATAACGCGAATAGGCGTCAGTACCCGACATAATCAAGGTGTAACCATCGGGTGCGGCGTTAAAGACGATCTCAGTGCCGACGGCGCCATTTGCACCAGGTTTATTCTCGATCACAATGGGCTGCCCAAGCTTGTTGCCCAAGGCAGTGACCATCACGCGGGCCGCGATATCAGAACCGCCGCCAGGAGGATACGGCACAACCAGCTTGATGGGTTTAGTGGGCGCCCACGCTGCGGACGTCTGTGCCAAGGCTAGCGCTGGTAATGTGCCGACTGCGAGGGCAACGCAAAATGCACGGATGGCGGAATACATTGGTTACACCACAACCGTTTGCGCCGTACCTTCTGCACATTCACGAATGTCACCCAACTGATACACCGTTTCGCCCTGTGCGCGCAACGCAGCGCTAATGGCTTGCGCATGCTCAGGTGCCACAACGGCAACCATCCCAATGCCGCAGTTAAACACGCGATACATTTCGGCATCGGCCACGCCACCCTGCTGTTGCAACCAAGAAAAGAGCTGCGGCATTTGCCAGGTATCGCGCTGCAAATGCGCTTGCAGGCCCGCCTGCAAAATACGTGGCACGTTATCGAGCAAGCCACCGCCGGTAATGTGGGCCAAACCTTTGATCTTGCCTTCAAACTGCGCTAGTACCGCGAGCACTGGCTTGACATACAAATGGGTAGGAGCCATCACAACATCACCCAAGGGCTGACCATGAAAATCTTGTTCAGGTCGCGCACCGGCGCGTTGCAAAATCTTGCGTAACAGCGAAAACCCGTTTGAGTGCGCACCACTTGAAGCCAAGCCCAACACCACGTCGCCAGGCTGAATCGATTTGCCATCGATCAGTTTGGATTTTTCGGCGGCACCCACTGCAAAGCCCGCCAAATCGTATTCACCATCAGGATACATGCCTGGCATTTCGGCTGTTTCTCCGCCAATCAAGGCGCAACCCGATAGTTCGCAACCACGCGCGATGCCACCGACAACCTGAGCAGCCACATCGACCGACAATTTGCCACAAGCAAAATAATCCAGAAAAAACAGGGGCTCGGCACCCTGCACCAAAATATCGTTGACACTCATGGCAACCAAGTCGATGCCGACCGTGTCATGGCGTTGCCAGTCGAAGGCGAGTTTGAGCTTTGTACCGACACCATCAGTGCCCGAGACTAAAACGGGCTCTTTATAGCGCTTGGGCACTTCAAACAACGCACCAAAGCCACCAATCCCTGCCAGAACACCCTCGCGCATTGTGCGCGCGGCCAAGGGCTTGATGCGATCAACGAGCGCGTCTCCGGCGTCAATATCAACGCCCGCATCGCGGTAAGTGAGGGGTGCTTGTGGTTGCGTCATAAGAAAAAGCCAAGGTTATGTGACAATTGCGGAGATTTCCCCGTGTTTATACCTAATTTTACGATGAGTCGATGAGTCGGCAGTTACTTCTAGAGATCATCCCCGCGCCGGGGCCCACTTTGAACAACACCGTTGTGGGGGCAAACACGGCTGCAATCGAGGCGGCAAGCGGGCTCGCGCCCGGTCGCGCCCTCTACCTCTGGGGCCCACCGGGGGCCGGACGCAGCCATGTTCTGCGTGCCATTGCCGCTGAGAAATCGTCGATTTTCTTTGATTTAGCGATATCGGCCGCTGAAATCATGGCTTGGGCGACCCGACCACTTTCGGGCTCAGACCTCAAATTGGTCTGCGTCGATGACGTCCAGGACATGGCCCCCGAACAGCAGGCCAGCGTATTTGCCCTGTACAATCGCTGGCGCGAACTGGCTGCAACAGAACACGCTTTTGCACTAGCTGTCACGGGCGACCGTGCACCCATGATGCTGTCGCTGCGCGAAGATTTACGTACGCGTTTGGGTTGGGATTTGGTCTTTCGCCTCGACCCACTGTCTGATCAAGAAAAATTCGAAGCGATACAAATTTATGCCCAGCGACAGGGCTTACCACTATCTGCAGAAGTGCTTGACTGGACATTGACCCATTATTCACGCGATATTCGTCAACTGTTTGCCCTCGTCGATGCGCTTGATCGTTATTCGTTATCAAAGCACCGCAGCGTCACTGTGCCGCTCTTGCGCTTGATGCTTGCAGATCGCGATTTTTTGCAGTCCTCTATTCCTTTTGCCTGACCTTTACGTTGTGAATAACACCTACCTATGACTAGCCAACGCCTGGCCCTCTTTGATCTGGATCACACACTGCTGCCACTCGACAGCGATCACCAGTGGGCTGAATTTCTTGCCAAATCGGGCCGCGCCGGCGACCCAGTTCAAGCACTGGCTCGCAACGAAGAGTTAATGAACCGCTATAACGCGGGCGACCTGACGGCCGAGCAGGCCGCAGAATTTATGCTCGGTTTGCTTGCGGCACACCCACCGCACCTACTGGCCGCTTGGCACGAAGAGTACATGCAACGGGTGATTCGCCCTGCCATGACGCCTCAAGCCTTGGCGATTGTGCAAAAGCATCTTGCTGCGGGCGATCTGTGTGCGATGGTCACGGCGACCAATAGTTTTGTCACGGCACCGATCGCGCGTGCGTTTGGCGTACCCACCTTGATTGCTACCGAACCCGAGTACCTTGCCGGCCGCTACACTGGCAAAATCCACGGCACGCCTAGCTTCAAGCATGGCAAAGTGCTGCGCGTCAATGCCTGGCTTGCCACCTTAAACCGCAGCTTGAAAGATTTTGACGAATCCTACTTCTACAGTGATTCGATCAATGACCTACCGCTACTTGAGGTCGTGACCCACCCGATCGTCACCAACCCAAGCCCCAGTCTGCTCAAAGTTGCTCAAGAACGCAATTGGCCAGTCTTAAATATTTTCACCTCGCTGGCCGATCATAAATCCTGATGATTACAGACACTCTCAAACGCTTTGTTGGCAAACTCTTTGGTCAACGTTCATCGGGCTTACAACGTATCAGCCGCGATAAACACGGCATCGATCGGCGCATCGTCTCGCGTCACGCCATCAAAGTCTGTGAGGTGCTGCAACACGAAGGCTACCAAGCCTACATTGTGGGTGGCGCCGTGCGCGACCTCATCGTAGGGCTTGAGCCCAAAGACTTTGACGTCGCCACTAACGCAACACCCGAGCAAGTGCGCCCGTTGTTTAGACGCGCGCGAATTATCGGCCGTCGCTTTCAGTTGGTACACGTTGTGTTTGGTCAAGAGATCATTGAAACCTCAACGTTTCGTGCGCCTGCCTCTGAGTCGCAAGCGACAGACGAAAACGGTCGCATCCTGCGTGACAATGAATTTGGGACTCACGCGCAAGATGCCGCACGTCGTGATTTCACAATTAACGCGCTGTATTACGACCCAACCACCGAAGAGGTGATTGATTACCATCACGGTGTCGAAGATCTGAAACACCGCGTCGTGCGTATGATCGGCGACCCACGCACGCGCTATCGCGAAGACCCTGTGCGCATGCTGCGTGCCGTGCGCTTCGCAGTCAAACTCAGCGGAAAAATTGATCCGGCCTCTGAAGAGCCTTTGCAATCGATGGCAGGCCTGATCGAGAACGTACCTGCCTCGCGTTTGTTTGACGAGATGCTGAAATTGCTCACCTGTGGGCACGCCATGGATTGCTTGCAACGACTACGCCAAGACGGTTTGCATCAAGGCATGCTGCCCTTGCTCGATGTCGTGCTCGAGCAACCTAGCGGTGCTGCGTTTATCGAACTGGCGTTAGATCGCACCGACCATCGCGTGCGTGCCGGAAAAACTGTCAGCCCAAGCTTTTTATTCGCAGCGTTGCTGTGGCACCAAGTCGAATTGCGCTGGCAACAATTGCAAAAGCAGGGTGAAACGGGTATCCCGGCCTTAATGCAAGCCGCTGACTCTGTGCTTGATGAACAAACCGAAAAACTCGCGATTCAAAAACGCTTTAGCGCCGACATGCGCGAGATCTGGTTTATGCAGCCTCGCTTTGACCGTCGCCTGCCCAAATCAATCTGGCGCATGATCGAGCAACCTCGTTTTCGTGC
>CANCMG010000018.1 GCA_947378965.1 Alcaligenaceae bacterium
TTGACCTGTAAACTACATTATCGTTTATCTCAGGGAGCTTATCGTGGCCAAAGGTCAGCAAAAATCCAGTAAAGAATCAAAAAAGCCTAAAAAAGATACTTCGACGCCCAAACCCGCGTCAGGGTTGGCGGATCCCGTACGGGCTACCACCGTCAATACGGTCTACACGCGCATTAAGAATAAAGATAAATAGCCTAGAGACACTGCGCGATTGGCGGCATCTGGGTACCTGTGATCCAAGGGTCAGTTTGAAAAGCGCAGCAAACAGTGGCCGGTAGGCGTGTCACTCAGCGCTAAGCCTAAATAGTAGATAAACGGGCATTGCTCCTCTGAAAAGAGAGATGCAATGCCCGTTTGTATTGTTCGAAAGCCTAAGAGACTTAAGCTTTTACCAATAGTGCCGCACAAGAGCGTGCTGTTTCTGAATCAAGTTTGGCGGCGTTGGGCATTTTGCCCCAGCCACCTTTTTCAATGTAAGTGGCGCGAGCCCACTCATCTGCTTTTTTCAGTTCGACCAGATTGGCTGAAAAATTCGCATCGCGTTTAAACATCTCGGCGCAAACAGGTGCCAGCGCAGCCGCGACCGCCTTGTTGGCAGTTGCCTTGCCTATTGTGGCGGTGCCGCCTGCAGTATGCCAGTCAGCAAAACCAAAACCAATGAGAGCGATTAAGGCGGCCCCGGCAACGGCGCCCCATAGGGTGGGTTCGGTCTGTGCAGGAAGTTTCATATGTTGCCTTTAGTTGTGATGCGGAAGGCCGTCCGCCAGCGGGTCAGCCCACTGTACGCCCTATGTTGGCGTTGCAGTAGTTTTATCCCCAGTTTCATTCGTTTTGAAGGGAATACCCTCTGAGAGGGAATACCCTTTCAAAATTTGCAATAGCAGGCGGCATTGCCCAATATTGAGAGAAAAATGCTTGTTCGACCTAGACGGTTCTGCTGCTGATCCTAATCAGGTCAGCATTGTTCAGTCTGTCGAAGTCGATCGACTCAAGCAGAAAACTAAGACCTGTCTTGTTTGGTCATGTCAATCGTTTGCCACAGGGCAATGGCGATGCCTGTCCATTTCAAAGCGCGCCAACGCTTTTTGACCAACAGCGAAGTGATTGCAGACGTGAGGTAAGGGTGTTGAACTGCTAAGGCGACTCCTTTGGCGAGCAGTTGGCCGCCTTTTAGTGCAGACGCGTTTTCAAACCAGTGCTGAGGATTCAGTTGCACGCGTAGTTGTTGCGTATGAACTGCCAAAGACTGCCGCTCGACGGCTACGCGCATACGTAGAAGTTCAAGGTGTGTTTGCCGAGTGAGCCTGGCGGACTGTTTAGCGCGCATGAAAATCTTCTCGCTGTGAGTCTGAGTCGCGTTCGGCACGATGAGAGTCTGGTTTCGGTGTTGAATGCCATGCTGATAGCAGGGCGAGATCTTTGGCTAGTTCTTGCCGTGTGAACTCAAAAGGCAAGGCTTCAGTTTTTAGCCTGTGCACCAAACGCAAAGTCAAGCACAGACCAATGAAGGCGTAGAGCAACGCAAGACCGCCGATTGCCCAATAGCGAAACTCGCCAGGCCAAAAAAATGAAACCACTAAGATTGAAAAAATCACCAACGCTAACAGCACAAAAACGAGAGCAATCCCACACAACCCCAATAACGAAAAAAAGCGAGTGCGCTGCAATGCTAGTTCAAAGCTGAAGAGCTCGGCTCTGGTTCGCAGAATTGCAGTCAGATCGCTCGCGACCTGACTGAGGCTGTTTCGGATCGTCATGCAGGCTTAGCGCCGGCTAATCAGCAAACCAAGTAACAGACCCACGACACCCACCGCAGCGACCGCTTGCCAAGGCTTGTCGTGCACGTAGTCGTCAGCTTCGCGCATGGCTTTTTTTCCTTGTCTCAAGATTGACTCTTGCGTGTCGTGCAGCGATTCGCGCGTTGTGCGCAACGAGTCGAGCGCACGTGCCCGAAGCTCTGCGGCTTGGTCACCGGTTGCGCTGGCGGCGCTACGCAGCAGACCTTCGGCTTCAGCCAACGCGGCTTTCATCCCTTCAAGTAATTTTTCTTGTGCGCTACCTGCAACAGCGTGATTTGCGGATTGATTCATGTCGGGCTCCTGATGACGCGTTTGAACGATTCGTTTCAGTATGCCTCGAGGCGCCGAAGTTAAACTTGATATATATCAAGATAGCCTCATGCTGATCGGTCGGTCTCCCGTTAAGGTCGATCACCCGCTAAACTGGAGACCTCGTTTTTTAATATTTTTTAATGACTTTATGAAACTTCTTTCTAAGACAAATTTTGGTGCAATCGAACTGAGTAACCGTGTCGTGATGGCGCCGTTAACTCGAATGCGCGCCCAAGCCGGTGATGTGCCAGGCGAACTCGCGGCACAGTATTACGCGCAACGCGCAAGTGCTGGTTTGATTGTGTCTGAGGCAGCTCAAATCTCTGCCTTAGCGAAAGGCTATCCAGCTACGCCCGGCATTTACAGCGATGAGCAAGTACAGGGTTGGCGCAAAGTGACCGACGCGGTTCACGCAGCGGGCGGAAAAATCATTTGCCAGTTGTGGCATGTCGGCCGCATCTCGCACAGTTCGTTACATCCAGAGCAAGGTCTGCCGGTTGCGCCCTCGGCGATCGCACCTACCGGCAAGGTATACACAGCCGCTTGGGGGCTTGAGGCGTTTGAGACACCTCGCGCAATTGAATTAACTGAAATTCCAGGCTTAATTCAAGACTATGTTCATGCCGCCAAGCAGGCTAAGCTTGCTGGCTTTGATGGTGTTGAAGTGCACGGTGCAAACGGTTATCTGTTAGATCAGTTTTTGCATAATGGCTCAAATAAGCGCGCTGACCAGTATGGCGGCAGCGTTGAAAATCGTAGCCGCTTGTTGCTTGAGGTTTTGCAGGCGGTTTGTGGTGTTTGGGGTAGCGATCGTGTTGGCGTGCGCTTGTCGCCCTACGGCACGTTTAACGATATGTCCGACACCGACGTGAAAGGGCTTTTCACTTATCTTGTGGGTGCGTTAAGCAAAATGCAGTTGGCGTTTTTGCATTTCATCGAGCCGCGTTCGACCATGGCCGGTGGCACAGACAAAGTGGCCGAAGATCAACCCAGTACGTCGAAACTCTTTGGGCCACTGTTTGGCGGTAAAGTGATTTCAGCAGGTGGCTATGGTCGCGATGATGCCGAGGCTGTCGTCGCAAGCGGCCAAGCCGACGCGATTGCGTTTGGGCGTTTCTTTATTTCGAATCCAGATTTGCCTAAGCGCTTTGAACTAAATGCGCCCTTAGCGCCGTACGACCGTAAAACGTTTTATGGTGGTGATGCAAAGGGTTATACCGACTACCCAACGCTGTAAACATTGCTTTGCTTTGCATTGCATTGCTCAGCCGAACAACGTGTGAACCCAGCGCGCTTACCGACGTAAGGTCTCTGGGTTCACGACAAATTTAGGGGTGGTGCCGCCTAGAATGGCAGCCATGTCGTTTGCCATCGACTCATAGATGCGTGTCATTGCGCCCTCACTGGTGGCCATGGCGTGTGGTGATACCAGACAATTTTGCAGGCTAAAGATTGGGTGTGTGTGGTCGGGCGGTTCAACTAAAAAAACATCGAGTGCAGCTCCACGCAAGTGGCCGCTGACAAGCATCTCATAAATGGGGTCGAGGCTTTCAATCACCCCACCTCGCGCTAGGTTCACTAAGAACGAACCTTGCTTCATGCGTTGCAGCCTTGCACGATTAATCAAGCCCATGGTTTCATCATTTTGCGGACAATGCAGCGTCACATAATCGGCCTGCGCCATCAGGGTATCGAGGTCGACTAGTTTGACGCCAAGCGCGCCGGCAACTGCAGGGTCAAGATAAGGGTCGTGAGCAATGACATTCATTTCAAACGGCTTTGCCATCTTTGCCACGATTTGACCGATACGACCCAAGCCGATGATGCCCAAGGTTTTTTGATCAAGGTCTGTGCCTTGCGAGGCGATGCGCGATTGCCAGTTGCCTCGCTTGGTTTCGCGATCCCAGTGCGTAATCATTTTGCATAAGGCCAGCATAAAAGCGAAGGCGGCCTCAGCGACTGCGCGCGCACCCGCACCTGGGGCGTAGACCACCGCGATGCCGCGCTCGGTCGCCGCCTTGATATCCACGGTGTCGTAGCCCACGCCGGTGCGACCAATCACCTTTAATTGCGGGGCAGCATCCATGAGAGCAGCCGTGATTTGTACCTGACCACGCACGACTAGACCGACAGCCGGGGCGATTTCGCGCATTAAGCCCTCAAGGGTGGGCTGTGCCGCAACGTTGAACTGACCAAACCGCGAAAGCGTCTGTTCGGCGTAAAGGTCAAGCGGCTGCGTAGAAAGAATGATTGGCTGATTCACGTGAAAGACCTTTGTGTAACAGGGCAGAGGGGGAGTACCTAATTAAGACGGGGGTACCTAGTCAGTGAGTCAATATTACACGTGGCGCTTCATGCCGGTGACGTCATACCGAGCCAAGCTTTGCGATGCTGCGGCGCAACGCAAAATTCATGCTAAGGCCTGTGCTAATCTGAACTTACATTTTTGAGTCAAAAAAAGACTGAGAGTCTATGCTCGAGTTTATGTTGCGCCGCACACTTGTTGCCTTGCCAGTGTTATTGCTGGTCAGTTTGATCTCGGCTCTGATTATGGAGATGGTGCCTGGAGACCCCGCGGTGTTGATTGCGGGTCAAAGCGCAACCGATCTTGAGTTGGCGCAAATTCGTGAACAATTAGGGTTGAATCGACCATTTCTTTCAAGACTGCTGGATTGGTACCTGGCGTTGGCCCGTGGAGACTTGGGGGATTCAATCCTCTTGAATCGTCCTGTGACTCAGGCAATCGCAGAGCGCGTTCCCGTGACACTCGCCTTGGCAGGTTCGGCCTTGCTGCTCACCATCTTGTTAGGCGTGCCCTGTGGCGTCTTGTCAGCGGTTTATGCAAACACTTGGGTCGATCAGGCGTTGTTGACGTTCTCGTTGCTGGGTGTGTCGATTCCAAATTTTTGGCTCAGTTTGATGCTGATCGTGCTGTTTGGCGTCATGCTCGATTGGTTACCTGCGGGTGGCTACATCCCCTTTGCCGATGATCCGCTTGGCTGGGTGAAATGTTTAATCTTGCCCGCGTTTTCATTGGCCCTCTTACAGGTTGGGTTGTTAGCTCGAATCACCCGAGCCACTATGCTCGAGGTGTTGCAGCAAGATTATGTGCGTACCGCGCGCGCAAAAGGTTTGCCTGTGTTGATGGTCGTAGGTAAACATGCCTTCAAAAACGTATTGATCCCAGTGATCACGGTGATCGGCATTAGTTTTGGGTTGTTGTTGTCGGGTTCTGTGGTCATCGAAACTGTCTATTCACTGCCAGGAATGGGTCGCTTGTTAGCCAATGCAGTATTCGGTCGCGACTACCCCTTGATACAAGGTGGGCTCTTGGTGACCGCCGCAGTATTGGTACTGTTGAACCTGCTGGTTGATGTGCTGTATGCAGTGGTGGATCCGCGAGTGAAATATGGCAAGCGTTGACACCTTAGAAGGTTCTGAACGCGTCGATGCGGCGCGTCCGCTATCGATATGGCGAAAACTCTTGCGCCATCGCTTATTCATGACAGGCGCGACGCTTTTAATGTTGATGGTGTTACTCGCCATTTTCGCCGATTGGATCGAAATCCGACCCCCTGAAAAAATGCAAGTTCGGCTGCGGTTTAAAACCCCAGATTTCGCGTATCCGCTGGGCACAGATAACTATGGTCGAGATATTTATAGTCGCCTCGTTCATGGTGCCCGCCTGTCACTGGCGATAGGGTTTGCAGTGGCATTGATTACCGGCATATTAGGTACGACAATTGGCGTTGCGGCGGGTTATTTCAAACGATTGGATAGTCCTTTGATGCGGTTAATGGATGCGCTGATGGCGTTTCCGGCAATCTTATTAGCGATTGCGATCGCAGCCGCCTTGGGGCCCTCTGCAATGAACGCCGTGATTGCGCTCGCCGTGGTCTACACACCGCGCACTGCAAGAATTGTGCGTTCAACGGTATTAGTTGTGCGAGAAACCGATTACGTGCAGGCAGCCAAGGCCTGTGGGGCAAGAGATCGTTGGATCATCTGGAGGCATATTCTGCCCAACAGCATGGCGCCGTTGATCGTGCAACTGACCTTTATCTTTGCCTATGCGATTTTGGCCGAATCAATTTTGAGCTTTTTGGGCGTTGGACCACCTCCCCCGACACCAACGTGGGGCAACATGATCGCCGAGGGTAAGGATTACCTGCGCGAAGCATCGTATATCTGTTTTTTCCCTGGAGTGGCAGTGGCCTTGACCTGCTTAGCCTTGAATCTGCTTGGGGATGGTTTGCGCGACGTCTTAGATCCACGGTTGCGAGTGCAAATTGGCTGATCCTATCCTTAAGATTGATGACTTGCGTATCGTCTTCGGCTCGGGACGTTCAGAGCAAGTCGCCGTTGATGGTGTGAGCCTGACGCTTGCCGCAGGCGAGGTACTCGGCATTGTCGGCGAATCAGGGTGCGGAAAAAGTTTAACGGCCTTGTCGATACTGGGTCTGGTCCCCAAGCCGACAGGTCGAATTCAAGGTGGGCATATTCTATTGAATGGTAAAGATCTCGCGCAAGCCAACGAGGTCGAAATGAATCGCATTCGGGGTAAAGAGATTGCGATGATTTTTCAAGAACCGATGACCGCGCTGAACCCGGTGATAAAAGTGGGTGAACAAATCGCCGAAACGATCAGAGTGCACGAGGGTGTAAGTCGTCAAGTCGCGCGCCAGCGTGCGCTCGAGTTGCTTGAGCGAGTCGGCATGAGCCATCCAAGTCAGCGGATCGATCAATATCCGCATGAACTGTCGGGCGGGATGCGCCAGCGCGTCATGATTGCCATTGCCTTGGCCTGCCGCCCTAAAATTTTAATTGCGGATGAACCAACGACCGCCTTAGATGTCACGATACAGGCCCAAATTCTTGCGCTGTTAAAAGAGTTGCAGCAAGAGTTTGGCATGGCGATGATGTTGATTACGCACGATCTTGGGGTTGTCGCGCAAGTGGCAGATCGGGTAGCCGTCATGTACGCGGGGCGCATTGTCGAAGAGGGATCAACCCTTGAAGTCTTTGAGCAGCCGTCGCACCCCTATACGCGCTCACTGCTAGCAAGCATTCCCTCGCTTGATCAAGAGTACTCGCGCTTGCAGACAATTCAGGGCATGGTGCCCAGCTTGACGAACCTTCCTTCTGGTTGTCGTTTTCATCCTCGCTGCCCTGATGCTCGGTCTCAATGCGCGCAGTTCACGCCCCGCGACACGACAATCGGGCCTTCGCATCGTGCAGCCTGTCTGGCTTTGAATGGTTATCGCGATCATGACTAAGCCTTTATTGAGCGTCAGAGGTCTGGTGAAGCACTTTGCCTCGCGGGCTGCGGGGGTATTTAATCGCACCGTCACGCATGTACGTGCAGTCGATGGTATTGATTTTGATATAAAACAGGGCGAGACCTTTGGCTTAGTCGGAGAAAGCGGCTGCGGTAAAACGACGACGGGTCGCTTAGTCTTGCGTATGGTTGAGCCCACCGCGGGCAGCATCAAATTTAACGATCAGGAGTTGTTGTCCTTGTCTGCGGAGGATATGCGCCTAAAGCGCCAGCAGATGCAAATCATTTTTCAAGATCCCTATGGTTCGTTAGACCCTCGCATGACGGTCAGTCAAATCGTAGAAGAGCCGCTACAAATTCATCACATCGGAGATCGAACAACACGCAGCAAGCGCGTGGCAGAACTTCTGGATATGGTTGGCTTGCGTAAAGAGTACGCACAACGCTATCCGCACGAGTTTTCTGGAGGGCAACGACAACGCATTGGGATTGCGCGTGCCTTGGCTTTGAATCCGCGCTTTATTGTGGCTGACGAACCGGTTTCTGCGCTTGATGTGTCGATCCAGGCGCAGATCGTGAATTTAATGATGGATTTGCAAAAAGAGCTGGGGCTAACCTATCTGTTTATTGCGCATGATCTTGGGGTAGTCAAGCACATGGCTGATCGCGTGGCGGTCATGTATCTGGGGCGGATCGTCGAGGTTGCCAGCAAAGCCTCGTTGTATCGATCCCCTCAGCATCCTTATTCACAAGCGTTATTGGCGGCGGTGCCGCTGGCGCGGCCCTCTTTGCGACAGACTTTGACAGTCTTAAAGGGCGAGATTCCGAGCCCGAGTCAGCCACCCTCTGGATGCCATTTTCATACAAGGTGCCCGCAAGCGCAGTTGCGCTGCTCTCAAGAGGCGCCCAAGTTGCTAGAGATTCTTCCTGGTCATCAGGCCGCGTGTCATTTGCTAACGCCGATGACGCAGGTGCCAACAAGCGCGGTGCAGACAAATTGATGGACAGTAGAGGAGACGGGCTGCAATGCGGATGACCTGATGACTGTAGATAACTTGATTGACCGTAGATGACTGGATTGACTGTAGATAACTTGATTGACTGTAGATGACTTGATAAATCGTATATGACTTAAACCATTGCAATGAGAGGCCGTATGTCAAAAGCTGTTAGCAGAATTAGTTCGGAAATCGACTTTAACCTTGAAGGTAAGCAAGTTGGATTTTTGCGTTTGCCGCACTCAGTACACCGTTCGGCCTATGGCTGGATCCCGATCCCTGTGGCTTGTATTAAAAACGGTGAAGGCCCAACTGTCTTGCTGATGGCTGGTAATCATGGTGATGAGTACGAAGGGCAGATCGGCCATGGGGTCTTACTAAGATCGCTAGAGGCACAGGATATTCAAGGGCGAATCATCTTTTTAACCTCAGCTAATTTTCCGGCGGCAATGGCGGGGATGCGAACTTCGCCCATTGATGAGGGCAACTTGAATCGTTCGTTTCCAGGCGATGTCAATGGCGGGGCGACGGCTCAGATTGCGTGGTATATCGAGCATGTGTTATTGCCGCAGTGCAACTATGTGTTTGATCTTCATTCCGGCGGCAGTTCACTGATGTACGTGCCCAGTGCACTGTGCCGGCGTAATAGTGATCCAACAAAAATGGCTCAGGCAATCGAAATACTCAAGCTGATGGGCGCACCTGCCGCTTATGTTGCAGACTCGCCGCAGGGCGATGATCGCACCCTAACTGCGGCGGCGGGTCGTCAGGGCGTTACGCACTTTGGCAGCGAGTTAGGGGGTGGCGGTACGCTCACGCCCGCCGCACTGCGCGTCGCGATTGATGGAGTCCGCCGGGCGCTAAAACATTTGGGTATTTTAAAATCGTCGGTACAGGTCGAGGCTGCGGCCCCAACGCAATTGCTTCAAGTGCGTGGCTCGGATTACTTTGTGTATGCGCCTGACTCTGGGTTGTTTGAGCCCTTGGTTGAGTTGGGCGATGTGGTCAAGGCGGGTCAAGCCGCTGGACGAATTCATTTTCTGGACACGCCGTGGCGCGAACCCAGCGTCGCCTACTTTAAGCACGATGGCGTTGCGCTATGCAAACGGATGATGTGTCGCACTGAACGTGGCGATTGTTTATTTCATCTGGGCACCCCCTTCGAATCTTAGAATCTTTAAAAGGATGCATGATGAGTCAAAGCATGATTTGGACGCGCGTGGATTATGAGAAAGACGGCAAGCAAAATGGCTGGCTTCAATTGCCGCACTCGGTGACGCGCTCGGCGTACGGTAACGTTTCGATCCCTTTAACCGTGATTAAAAATGGCAATGGGCCTACAGCTTTTTTGATGGCGGGCAATCATGGCGATGAATATGAAGGTCAAGTGGCCTTATGCAAACTGATTCAGTCGCTCGAACCTCACGATATTCAAGGTAGGGTCATCATTATTCCGGCGATCAATCTTCCGGCCGCGATGGCGGGTGTTCGCGTGTCGCCGATTGATCAGGGAAACCTGAATCGTTCATTTCCAGGTGATCCAAACGGTACAGCCACCTATGCCATTGCACACTATATTGATACGGTGCTGTATCCAATGGCGGATATCCATCACGACCTGCATTCGGGCGGTTCTTCATTGCAGTATCTGCCCTTTGCCTCGATGCGTCAAAGTCAGGATGCGGCCTTGAATGCCCGTGCAACCAGCGCGTTGAAGGCGTTTGGGGCTCCGATTGGTTTGATCTGGGCCTATAGTCCTGATTCAAGATTGTCTTCTGTCGCAGCGGTCAATCGTAATCTGGTCGCCTTGGGTGGCGAGTTTGGTGGTGGCGGTTCAGTCACGTCATCGGGTGTGCGAATTGTCGAGCAAGGGTTAAAAAACTTGTTGGCGCACGCGGGGATTATTGAGGCGTCTCGCGCAGTCGGTCCTTTCGCAGGGCCTTCACGCTTGATGGAAATCAAAAGTCGCGACTATTATGTGTATGCGCCAGAGGCAGGCTTGTTTGAACCGGCTGTCGAGCTTGGAGATATGGTGCGACGAGGTGACTTATGCGGCAAGGTGTATTTTGTCGATAATCCTGGCCGTGCACCTGAGCCCTGCTATTTTGACGGCGACGGCATGGTGATTTGTAAGCGGCATTTCGGTCGTGTTGAGCGGGGTGATTGTGTTGTGCATCTGGCAACAGACGTTGCCTAGGTAACCAGACGCGTCGGTGTAGATCAAGCGTTGTTTGTTTTAAAGGTAAACATATGCCAAACCAAGATTCTCAAAGCAAGCCACAACACCAGCGTTCGATGTGGTTGAGCACGATGGCGCGTCAGTCGCTCTTGACGATCGGATTTTGTATGGGCTTGGCCGTGGCGCCCGTTGCGTCACAGGCTCAAACAGTCAAACCTCTTCTGGTCTTTGGTCAAGAAGCACCACCACCCACACTCGACCCGTATTTCACCACGGCGATCTCGACACGTAATGTGGCGATGCACATTTTTGAGCAATTGGTGACTCGTGATGAAACGAACGCGGTGATCCCTGAATTGGCAGAAAGCTGGACGATCAGCCCTGATGGGTTGACGTATACCTTTAAGCTTCGCAGCGGCGTTAAGTTTCACAACGGCAAGGTAATGACCTCGGCTGATGTCAAAGCCTCTTTTGAACGCTATAAACGCATGGCCCTGGCCAAAGTGACGTTAGCGTCTGTAACAGAGATCAATGCACCCGATGCGACAACACTTGAACTGAAGTTAAGCCAACGGCAACCAGTATTTCTAGATGAGTTGTCAGCTTTTGTGACCCCCATCGTCATCATTCCAGCCGAGCAGGCTGAAAAAGAGGGGGGCAAGCTCGATCCTATTGGTACCGGTCCGATGCAGTTTGTTGAGTGGATCCCGGATAGTCATATCAGACTGAAACGCTTTGCTGATTACCAACCTGACGGTCGGTATAAAGGCACTGACGGTTTTGGTGGAAGCAAAAAAGTTTGGTTCGATACCGTCGATTTTAAGTTTGTGAAAGAGCCAGGCACCAGAGTGGCGGGGCTTGAGTCGGGTCAGTTGCAGATTATTGAAGATTTACCCTCTGAATCAGCAAAGCGACTCAGCAACAACAAAAACATTGTTATCTATGATTTAAAAAACTTTTGGTTGCATGGTGCATGGGTGAATCATCACCGCGCTCCAACCAATGATGTGCGCATTCGCAGGGCTGTGCAGATGGCCTTGGATATGGATGAAATTATGGAAATTTCAACCGATGGCGCCTATGCACTTCAGCCGGGCCTGCAATACCCAGGTAATCCGTACCACGTTAAAAATGGCGAACAGTATTACAACGTTAACAATCCCAAAAAGGCCGCTGCTTTACTGAAAGAGGCTGGCTATAAGGGCGAAGAGTTTGTCATCATTACAAACTCAAGTTATCAAAGTATGTATAAGGCGGCGCAAATCGTCAGCGAGCAACTTAAGGGTATCGGCATGAAGGTGCGTGTCGATGTGTTTGACTGGGCAACTGCGATGAACCAACGGCGCAATAAAGAGGGTTGGAATCTCTGGTTTACGGGTCAGGGCTCTGGGCCGTCGGTTGGTCCGTTTTCTGCCTTGAAAGATGTCGTATCACCACAAAATAATCAATTTATTGTCGATCCGTTATTGGACAAGCTTTTTGCCGAGTTGGTGACGGGCGAAACGTTTGACGCACGTAAAGAGACCTTTGGAAAATTTCAAGAGCGTGTGTACGAGCAGGTTTTGTTTTTAAAGTTTGGAGACTTAATGCGTAAGCAGGCTTCGCGTTCAAACGTCAAAGGCTTCATGCCCTATCGGATTCCAAGACTTTGGAACGTTTGGATTGAGTGAGTGCTTGTTTGACTTGCTTCAGTTGTTGTTGTTGTTGTTGTTGTTGAACAAATCATTCTTCTGAGCCCATTTGAGTTTTTGATAACCAATAATCATTCTGAGGCAAGTCATGCTACGTACCCTGTTTTGTTTTGTTGCGGCTTTGATGTTTTCAGCTTCTGCGCTCGCGCAGAGTTTTCCTTCAAAACCGATCACGGTGATTGTGGGTGTTGCGCCTGGCGGCACGCTTGATACCTTGTCTCGTCTCTTGTCCAAGATAATGACGGCCGACTTAAAGCAAACGGTGATCGTTGAAAATGTCACTGGCGCTGGCGGTTTAGTCGCACTCAAGCGTTTGATTCAAGCGCCTGCCGATGGGCATACCTTAATGTTTACGAACATGTCTTTGGTGATCATTCCTCATCTCCATCCAACTGCGAATGTTGATCCTATTAAAGAGCTTGAGGCGATAGGGCTGGTTGCAACGGTACCGATGGTCTTGGCAGTTAGTAATAAAAGCGGCATCAAGAGTTTGCCTGAGTTACTTGAACGTATGCGTAAAGAACCCGGGAAAATCAATTTGGGCTCAGGCGGCCCTGGCACCACGGCGCATTTGTCTGAAGCTTTGTTTTTGCATTTGTCCAAAACGAAAGGTGAGCTCGTGCAGTATCGCGGCTCTGGCCCTGCGCTCACCGATTTAATGGCAGGCGTGATGGACGTCGTGCTTGATCAAACAGTCGCAATGATGCCGTTACATCAAGACAAAAAGATTTTAGCGATCGCAGTGTCATCGCCAGCACGTCTGCCGCAAATGCCCGAGGTTCCGACCTTTACAGAAGCTGGTTTGCCTGCGTTTGATCTCGCGATCTGGAACGGTGTCATGGCCCCTAAAGGATTGCCACCGGCAGTGGCAGCTCGCTTGGCTCAGTCAATGTCTAGTGCGATTGATGGCCAAGAGTTCAAAGACCGTCTGGCGCAATTAGCGGCACAGGCGCCTGATCAAGCGCAACGAGGTGCGGCGCCGCTGATGAAGTTGATTGAACAAGATACCGTGATGGTGGCAGGTCTTGTCAGAGATGTCGGGTTGATCCCGAAATGAGATGATGTTCGCCTCGAAGCATCAAGGCTTTTCACTGCGTACCGACAAGACTTTAAATACAACACGACGTGCGCGTTATTTTTAGCGCGGGCACGTCGTGGGTATTGCTTCTGTGGCACGCAAGGCGAGATGTTTTTTGCGAACCTACCGCCTCAATACCACTTCACGAACTCATCAATTTCCATTCGTGCGCTGTGATAAGCATTCAGCGGCGCGTCTAAATCTGGGTATCCCATTGACATCCCCACGATCAATTTTTTGGTATTGTGGATGCCTAGGCACTCGCGAATGGCATCGGGGTAACCGGCCAGCGAAGCTTGCAGGCAACAACCAAGTCCAGCGCCATGAGCCGACAGAGTCAGCCCTTGTAAAAAGATACCCATATCCAAGGTCGACCATGGGCCTAAGGTGCTGTCCATGAACATGAACATCGCACAGGGTGCGTCAAAGAATTGAAAATTTTTCAGACGCAACTCGTTTCTGCGTTCGGAGTCGCCACGCCCAATCCCCAAGGCTTCAAAGCGACGTGAGCCGTGAATTTTTGAACGTTGCTCAAGCGCCTCAGGCCAACTGGTGGGCGTGAGCACATCGTAATTGGTTGGGGTATTTGAGCGCGCAAGTTCATAGAGCACGCCGCTCAGTTCATCGCGCTTGGCACCTGTTACGACGGCGACTTCCCAGGGTTGGGTGTTGGTGTAAGAGGCGCTGCGACCGGCGGCGGTTAAAACGGTACGAATCAGCTCTTGTGGCACAGGCTTGGCTTGAAAGCCTCGAATGCTGCGGCGAGTCTGAAGGCCTTGTAGTAGTTCCATGAGGTGTCTCCTTCTAGTGATACTAAGAATCTTAGCACTATCCCATTCGCTCAATGCGGTCGCCTAAGGCCACAGCTTCTGAGTGGCTATGGGTCACCATGAGAGTGGTGACGCCTGTCTGCTTCAGAATGGTGCGTAGCTCGACGATTAAGCGTTCACGCGTGTCTGCATCAAGATTAGAGAAAGGCTCGTCGAGCAGCAGGATCTCGGGTTTAGGTGCCAAGGCACGGGCGAGGGCGGTTCGTTGTTGTTGCCCCCCCGAGAGTTGGTGTGGAAAACGTTTTGCATACGGTTTAAGATCGACCAACTTAAGCAGAGCTTGCACCTGTTGTTCACGCGCCTTAGCTGATAATTTTTTTAGACCAAAACCAATGTTTTCAACGACATTCAAATGCGGAAACAGAGCGTAATCCTGAAACATGAAGCCCACTCGGCGATGTTCTGGTGCGACTGTTTGCGTGGCCGACGAGAGCAACATGTCATTGAGGTAAATGGCCCCCGCATCGATGGTTTCAAAGCCGGCAATCGCCCGCAGCAAACTGCTTTTTCCGCAACCAGACGGGCCCAGTATGCAAACGGTTTCGCCCGCTTGCAGCGTTAAGCTGTAACGCCTGAGCACTGAGACGTCTGCACCGTTTGAGGCGAAACTTAAACTGATCTCGTCAATTTTTAAAATGGTATTCACGACGCGTGTCCATAAAGTGAAGCAAGTGAAATTCAGACCATGTTGGTTAAAGAGTGACTTAAGAGCACGTCGCTTTAAGTTTTTAGCAATCGATTTAAGGGCATGTCACTTTAATTTTTTAACTGAGATTTTTTTAACGTGGATTGCGTGCGTGTTAGCAAAATCACGGGTAAGACGCTGACTAAAACAATGATCAACGCGGCGATGGCGCCTTCTTCGTAGGTGCCGCGCGCTGCTTCGCCATACAGCCAGGTCGCCAGCGTTTCGATATTCAGAGGGCGTAGCAACAAGGTGAGCGGAAGCTCTTTCAGTGTCTCAACAAAGACCATGAGCGCTGCGGCAAACAGCGCAGGGCGCAAAAGCGGCAGGTCTACCTGAAGCAGTACCCCAAGGGGGGATTGACCAAGCGAGCGCGCTAACTGGTCAAGTGCAATGGGAATGCGCGCAAAGCCTGCTTCGATTGATCCTGAAGCAACGGCCAACAGGCGTAAGGTACAGGCCAGCACTAAGCCGGTCATCGTGCCAAGCAGCCACAACGCGGGCGAACCGAGCGATAGCCCTTGGCGAATTTGATTGAGCCCACTGTCTAACAAAGCAAAGGGCATCAGCAGTCCGATGGCGAGCACCGTACCGGGCAGGGCATAGCCAATCGTCGCCGTGCGTGCCAGGCGCTGACCAAGCGTGACTCCACGGCGCGAACTCCAACTACGTGCCGCCCACGCTAGCACTAGCCCACTCAAGACGGTACAGGCAGTGACGGTCAGCGAGATGAGCACGGTATTTAGTGCAGCCTGTTTAAGAATGGAGGATATCGCGCCGGTTTGGTTCAGGCGCAAAAAAGCCTGCCAGCTTAAATGCGCCACAGGAATCACAAAACCCGCTAAGACCGGGAGCAGGCAGAACAAACAGGCGACGAGACCAGGCCAACGGCGCAGCGGCCTGGGTTGCATCGGCCGCGACTGATCAGTGTTGATAAAGCGTTGTCGTCGTCGCGCGTAGCGCTCAACGGCGATCAAGCCCAGCACCAAGACCAACATCGTCAACGCAATGTGGGCGGCGCCTGCTAAATCTGAACGTGTGAGCCACGTGGTGTAGATCGCAACGGTGAGCGTTTGCAGACCTAAAAACTCTGAGGCACCGACATCGTTAAGAGTTTCGAGCAGGGCGAGCGTCGTACCAACAACAATGGCCGGGCGCGCCATCGGTAAGGCTACCCGAAAAAACAGACTATAGGGGCCGTGTCCTAACCCCCGTGCTGCTTCGATCAAGTTGGCTGGCTGGGTTAAAAACATGTGACGTGCGCTGAGGTACACATAAGGGTAGAGCACGCTGCCTAGAATGAGAATCGCCCCGAACATTGAGCGGGTGTCTGGCAGCCGAAACTCGCGCGGCGAACTGTAGCCCAGTACCGTGCGGATCAAGCTTTGAAGTGGCCCGATTGGGTGCAGTAGGTCAAGATAAGAGTAGGCCACGACGTAGGTGGGGACAGCGAGCGGTAACAATAGCGCCCAGACCATGACTTTGCGACCGGGAAACTGGAAGGCGGTGACAAGCCACGCAGCGCCCGTGCCGAGCAGCACCACCACAACGCCCACGCCTAGCAACAATAGCAGCGTGGTGAGTGCAGCGTCGGGGATGACATAGCGTGATAGGTGCGCCCACTGAGTGTTATTTGCACTTAGGGCAGACACCAGCAAAGACGCGATGGGTGCGAGCACACAGACTGAAATCAAACAGGCGAGTGCGGTGGGCCAAAAGCCAGTCGCGAGCCAACTGTTGCGAGAGGGTGTCAGTGTCATCGTGGCGTTGGGTTACCGGTCAAAGCCCAAGCGATCCACCAGCAAGCTAGCTTCTTTGCGATGCTTGGCAATCTCGGTGAGTGGTGTGAGATCTGCCGTGAGCAACCCAAAGCTTGCAACGGTGGGGTCGAGTGCTACGCCCTGACGCACGGGGTATTCAAAATTGACACGGGCATAAAGATTTTGCGCTGGCTCAGAGATTAAGTACTCAAGAAACGCAATAGCGCCTGCTTGGTTGGGCGCGTGTGTAGCGACCCCAGCGCCCGAGATGTTGACGAAGGTGCCACCGGTTTGCGCGAAGGTTGGGCGAATCACTTGGATGGCATCGCCCCATTTGCGCGCGTCACTACCTGCTGCGGCCGTCTTCATTTGCCCTGCGTAATAGGCGTTTGCTAAGCCGAGGTCGCAGATGCCACCTAAGATATCTCGCGCCACATCGCGGTCGCCGCCAGCTGCTTTGCGGGCGAGGTTGGCTTTGACTCCACGTAACCATTGCTCAGTTTGCGCAACGCCTCGGTGTGCAATCATTGAGGCAATCAGGGCGTTGTTGTAAGGATGTTGCCCCGAACGAAGGCAGACTTTTCCCTTGTAAGCGGGGCTTGCTAAATCTTCGTAACGAAACGACTCGAGCTTAAGGCTTTTGTCGGCGTAGAGCACGCGATCGCGTAACGAGAAAGCAAACCAGGTGCCGTCGCTGCTGCGAAGCGGGGCAGGGATCGCTGCGCTTAACACGTTAGAGTCGATCGCTTGAAATAGCTTTGACTCAGACAAATCCAGAAGGTTACCGATGTCAACGACCATCAAGACGTCTGCGGGCGAGCTCGCGCCCTCGGCTTTGACGCGCTCAAGCAGCCCGTCTTTTAAGAAAACCGTTGCGACGTTAATCCCCGTCTGGGCGGTGAAGGCTTCAAGTAGCGGTTTCATGAGCCCGGGTTCGCGGGTGGTATACAAATTAATGGATTGTGTTTGCGCTTGAACACTGGTGCACAGGGTAAGCGCGAGTGCGGTGAGGCCAACTGAGGTCACTGCGGTGACTTTAGAAAACCAACGGGCTGCGGTGGCTGCGATATTGTTGAGCTGCGCGGACTGAGTGGTGAGGCGATTAAAACCTAGATAAAAACGATGCAAAATGGTCAACCTTTAACTTAGAGTAATGAACACAGCAGTTTTAGTTCTAAACAGGAAGTTGATAATCTAAATGCAAATGCGAATGATTCGCAACAAGGTAAAATGGTAACACTTTTTTCGCTTGGTTGCTTTTGAGCGGTCGGCTAGCCGAGCCGCGACGACTAGATGTTTAAACGAGTTTCGGCTAGCCGAGCCGCGACGACTAGATGTTTAAACGAGTTTCGGTTAGCCGATCTGCGACGATCAGATGTTTAAACGAGTTTCGGCCTGTCGAGCTCAAACCGCCACTTGGCTAAAGATCCCTTTTTTTAGCTATTTCGGGTAATGTTGGGTTTTCGCAAAATAGCGATGACGGCGGGGATTTCCGCCTGATCTTTAGAACAATGCACCCGGAGGCTTTTATGCTATTTCCCACCACAATCGTTGGTAGTTATCCACAGCCCGACTGGCTGATTGATCGCGAAAAGCTGGCAGGGCGGTTTCCGCCGCGTGTGCGTGCAAAAGAGCTGTGGCGTGTCGCCGAGCCGTATCTTCAGCAGGCCATGGAAGACGCCACCTTGATTGCGATCAGGGGCCAAGAGCAGGCCGGCTTGGACATTATTACGGATGGCGAAATCCGCCGAGAAAGCTACTCCAATCGGATCGCCACCGCGCTTGAGGGCATCGATATCGACAATCCAGGGACGGCGCTCGATCGTTCGGGGCACCCGAATCCCGTGCCCAGAATTGTCGGCAAAATCAAACGTGCTCGCGCCATCGAAGTTGAAGACTTACTGTTTTTAAAGGCGCACACCACCCGCAAGGTCAAAATTACAGTGCCGGGCGCGTTTACGATGTTGCAGCAGGCGCAAAATGATTTCTATGCGTCTGAAGAAGAGGCCGCCATGGACTACGCGGCGGCCTTGAATGAAGAGATTAAAGATTTGTTTGCTCATGGCGCGGATATCGTGCAGATTGACGAGCCTTACATGCAGGCGCGCCCTGAAAAAGCCCGCCAGTACGGCATCAAGGCGTTGAACCGAGCCTTGGAGGGCGTCACGGGCCAGACTGCTGTGCATATCTGCTTTGGCTACGCTGCGGTGATTCACGCGCGCCCCTCTGGTTATGATTTTTTACCTGAGCTCGCGCAATGCTCTTGTCACCAGATTTCGATCGAAACGGCTCAGTCGAATCTAGATTGCCGGGTGCTCGAGTCGTTAGGTAATAAGCAGATCATGGTGGGCTGTTTAGACTTAAGCGATATGGCGATTGAAACCCCCGAAGTGGTGGCTGCGCGTATTCGTAAAGCCCTGAAATTCATCAAGCCAGAACAAGTGATCTTGGCGCCTGATTGCGGCATGAAATATTTGCCCCGAGCCGTGGCCGATGGCAAGCTAAAAGCGATGGTTGAGGCAGCCCAGTTGTTGCGTGACGAATATGCCAGTCATTGATTATGGTGAGCGGCTGCGCCTGGGCGTGATGGTGCCTTCGGGCAACGTGATTGCCGAGCCGCAGATTCATGCAATGCTGCCGGCAGGCGTCGTGGCCTACATTACTCGCCTTGAGTTGCGAGGTAGTTCTGAGCTTGAACTGATTGAAATGAGTCGCCATGTTGAAGCAGGCGCCAAGCTCTTGGCCGACGCGCAAGTGGGGGCGGTGGTGTTTCACTGCACCGCAGTCAGCACGTTTAGTGCGCAGATGGGGCAAGAGATTCAACAGCGCATTGAACAAGCCAGCGGTTTGCCCGCGTTTTCAACCTCTGAAGCGATTGTTGCGGCCTTACGCGGCTTAAAGGCTAAAAAAATTGTGTTGTTGACGCCTTACATTGAAGAGGTCAATGTGCGTGAGTGTGCTTTCTTAGCGCATCACGGCTTTGAGGTCATCGCACAAATGGGTTTGGGGATCAACACTAATGCTGAAATGGGAAAACTGCCTGAGCAAGTGTGGGTTGACCAAGCCTTAAAACTGCAAGATCCGCAGGCCGACGCGTATTTCATCAGTTGTACCGCAGTCCGTTCGGCCGAGGCGATCGAACGGATCGAAGCCTTACTCGATCGGCCAGTGATTACCAGTAATCAGGCAATGGTGTGGTTTGGCTTACGTAAATATGGGATACGCGACCATGCCAAAGGCTATGGTCGCTTGTTTGATTTGCAGAGTGTTTAGCTGAAGGCAGATCGTTTGGTCGAAGACCAAGCGGTTGTGTGACTGGGTGCAGGGCGAAGCGTTCGTCTTACTGGTTTTTAATCCCGGCTGCCCGAATCACGACGCCCCATTTTTCGAGCTCGGCAGAAAGATGCTTGGCAAGGTCAGTTGGCGTGCCGCCCATTGGGGTCGCACCAATATCTGCAAGTTTCTTTTTGAACGCTGCGTCGCTTAGAATTTGATTGACCTCGGTATTCATTTTGTCAATGATGGATTTGGGGGTGCCTGCAGGTGCTAACAAGGCAAACCATGTTGACGACATCAACTTCGGAAAGCCTAGCTCAGCGGTTGTTGGCACGTCGGGCAGAGCCGGCGAACGAGTCGGCGACATGATCGCGAGGGCGCGTACCTTATTGGCTTTGACCTGTCCGGCAATGCCGGGCACCAACTGAAACATGGTTTGAATCTCGTTGGCGATTAAGTTGGTGGTTGCTGTACCTGGGGCGTTGTAAGGCACATGCACCATTTTGGTTGCCGTCTCGCGCATAAACAATTCGCCAGCCAGATGCATTGAGCTGCCGATGCCGGTCGAACCAAAATTCAATTTTCCGGGATTGGTGTTGGCATACGCGATGAATTCTTGAATGCTTTTAATGGGTTGGTCGTTATTGACGACCAAAATATTGGGCACGTCGCAGATCAGCGCAATAGGATCAAAATCTTTTTGTGGATCGTAGTTGATGCTGGCGTATAAGCTTTTGTTCACCGCCAAGGTGCCCGCCCACGAAAACAAAAACCGGTATCCGTCAGGCGGATACTTCGCTGCGGCTGTTGCCCCAATGTTGCCATTGGCACCGGGTTTGTTTTCGATCACGACACTGGTTTTTAAGCGAGTCGCGAGTTGCTCGCCTAGCATGCGCGCAATCGTGTCGCCTGTGCCACCGCCGCCTGGCGCCGGTACGGTGATTTGGATGGGTTTATCGGTGTTCGGCCAAGTGTTCGCCAGCACAGAGAGCGACAGAGTAGAAAGTAGCGCAGTGCTCGAGATCAGAAGTTTGCTGCTTAAACGCATCATTAGCCTCATGTTGAAAATATTGCACATTGTTCGGTGGTGTCCTGCGCGCTCGGCACAAGAGGATTTCTGCACAACTTGTTCAAAGCCAGAGCCACGCCTGCCGTCTTGTTTGTCTATCGCACGCAAAGTTGACGAATCACGGCCCCGTGTCGAGACATCTCAAGCAAAAACCGGCTCGCCAAGATTTAACATTAGTCTGTTTGCCCAGGCAAAAATCGCCACAGAATGCATCAAATCTAAAATCTCGGCTTCGGTTAAGCCAACATCTTTCAGTGCTTGTATGCTGGCAGACGAAACGCGTTCTGGATGACTCGTCAGTTCAATCGAGAATTGAACGATTGCGCGTTCGCGCTCTGAGGTGCCGGCAGTATGCGGATCGTTGAACACCTCAACAATCGCGTCTGTGCGTTTGGCCAGTTGCTCAAAGCGCTGTGCGTGCACCGATGCGCAATACACGCAGCCATTGATACGCGAGACGACCGTCGCACCAAGTTCTCGCTCAGAGCGAGGCATCCCGCCTGGTGCATACATAATGGCATTGAAGGCGACCGAGCGCTGCTTCAGCACTTCGGGTTGATGCACTAAAAAAAGATAATAGTCAGACACCTTGGCTTTAGGATGGCTCTCTTCTAGCACAGCGATTTGTTCGGGCGTGGCTGCAGCAAGGCTCACCACGTCAAGCCAGGCTTTCCAGCCGAGTGTTGCATTGGTGAAGCCTTTGATTTCGATGAGGTCGCTCATGCTTGTTGCTCCAAAGCTTTCATGGCCTGCAGACCTGCCACTACGCGCACCTGATAAGACACAAACGCGATGAGTTGTGCTAGCGTGACCACTTCGGGAGTTGAGAGGCCCGCCTTCGGCAGCGCTTGCAGGGCAGCTTTGTCGGCCTTGACCGGGTCCGTAATGAGGGTGTGAGTAAACGTCAAGATTGCACGCAAACGAACGTCGTTAATCTGCTCAATGGCACCATTTGAAATGTGATCGATCAGGCTAGTTTCAACGTTCAAGTCTACGAGGCGTTGGCGGTATTCAGCGGCACATAACGCAGAGGGCGTGAGCGCACAGGCAAGCAGAGCCACGAGTAAACGTTCGGAGAGGGAGAGGCCAGGCAGCGAGGGATCAAATAAGCCGTCTTCACTTTTTTGTGTTGCGGCAACAACTTTTTCGCGTTGATGACGTACCGAGTAAGTGTTAAGTGTTGGGCTGAGTCCGACTAAGCGATCAATCGTGTCGTTCGGTTGAGTATTTGTCATGAAAATTTGGCATCCATGTAAAAGTAAATCGAGTCGAAAGCAAAAAGTCAGTGTCTATGAAGCTGTCTTTGTTGCAGGGGTCCATTCATCGCCCAGTAGTTCAGGGTCGTTGTAAAGCTCCATGCGATGATAATGCTCGGCAATGTCCTCGCCATAAAACAAACTTGCAATACCTGCCGCTAAGCGCTTGGCGCCTTCACTGATCGCGGGAATATCACCCGAGACGGTGCCGTGTGAGAGCGCGGCAGGATAACAAAAACAATGAATGCTCGAGAGCCCGGGGCACTGGCCGGGCGTCACTTCTTTGAATTCAAAAGCGGGCCCGAGATCAGGGGAATCGAGCATCTCTTGGCTAGCTGGTTCGGTGAGTTCAAGTTTGCGGTGTTTCCAGGCCAGTACATGAGGTGCGATGTTGGCGTATTCGGGGCGTGTCCACCAGTCGATTTTGAAGCCTGTCGAGAAGATCAGAAAATCAAGTTCAAACGGACCTTTTGAGGTGTTCACTGTTAAGACATTTTGCCCCACGCTGATGGATTCAATCGGACAGCTCAAATTAAAGCGGGCATTTGAGTGCCGTGACACCCGCAAGGTACTGCCGCGTGGTGCGGGCACTTGTTCGACCCCTAAATAATGGCGGATGCGCCATTTCCAGTGATCGGGCAAATTGACGAAGCCAATATTCATGCCGGCGTGACCTGCGCCTTTACCTTTGTTGACTCGGGGTAGATCAGGGCGACGGATCAACAAATCTACACTGGCAACACCTGCCTCAAGTGCCGTTGCCGCACTATCCATGGCCGAGGCGCCGGCACCGATCACGCCAATGCGTTTGCCTGCAAGGGTGTTGTAGTCGAGTGTGTCAGACGAATGTGCCCAAAGAGAGCGGGGCAGAGTTGTGGCAATCTCTGGCAGGTAAGCCCCACCTAGGCCGTCGCGTCCGGTGGCAAGCACTACACGTCTGGCATAGATGCTTTGTTGCCCCGTCGGGGTATTCATGACTAATTGCACCAGACCATCCGCACGGGGTGTGATCGAGGTGACGTG
Source organism: Alcaligenaceae bacterium (assembly GCA_947378965.1). Taxonomy (GTDB): domain Bacteria; phylum Pseudomonadota; class Gammaproteobacteria; order Burkholderiales; family Burkholderiaceae_B; genus Zwartia. The sequence goes on from CANCMG010000018.1 coordinate 23,235, forward strand.
GTGTTCGTTTCGCAGGTCGAGTTTCAGCGCCTGACGATACCAGCGCAGATAGTCCATCCATTGCGTGCGAGGGATCTTGTCTAGGGCTGCCCAGGCATCTACGCCGAACTGAGCTTCAAACCAAGCACGAAAGGTCAGGGCGGGTAAGCCTAGTGCAGGCCCCGTCAGTTGCTTTGGCGAGCGAAGAGTCTCCATGCGTGCGGTTGTGACCCAAGGGCCTTCAAAACCTACAGACGCACGATCAAAAATGACGGCTTGGATGCCAGTCAGTGTGAGCGAAGCCGCGGCAGCCATGCCGGCCATTCCGCCGCCGATAATCGCAACTTCGAGCACGGGTTGACCCTCGTGTTCACGGCTGACCACCCAGCGTTTAGCCGGTAACTCAAGCCACGCTAAATCTTGCTCAAGGCGCGCCTGTAGATTAGCCAGACCATTAGCATTGAGAAAAGTGCCCTCCATATAGCGCCTTATATGTGCAAAAGTGTGAACGAGATGGCGTCTGCGCTAGTTGGGGACTCACCCTACGACTACGTGGCAGTGGCCTGACGACTAAGGATAATAGTCTAAGCCTGATTTGCAAAGCGTACATTTCAGCTTCAGGAAAATTCGGCAGAGTCTGCCACGAATTATAGTAAGCTTGACCTGACAAATCAGGCTTAGACGTGAGTAGACGAAACATTGCGTACGTCAGCCAACCATAGAACTTCAAGAGATCATGATGCTAAACATGCACAGTCTGAGTCGGCAGGTGTTGGGGATGCTGTTGCTGTCACTTTGCGCAGCGGTGGCCCCGGTGAGTGCTGCCTACCCTGAGCGCCCGATTACGTTGATCGTGACCTATCCGCCCGGCGGCACGGCAGATTTAGTGGCTCGCCTGTTAGCGCCTGAAGCGGGCAAAGACTTAGGTCAAAATATTGTGGTTGAAAATCGCGGAGGTGCGGGCGGAATGATTGGTGGTGCCCTCGTAGCCAAGGCTGCACCCGACGGCTATACGATCATGCTTGACGCGGCCAATCATGCACAAAATCCTGCTGTGCAGCCAAAGATGCTCTTTGACACCTTGAAAGATTTTGCGCCGATTGTCTACGTGCAACGGGTGCCTAATATTTTGGTGGTGCGCGCCGATAACGAGATGAAAACTGTCGCAGACCTTATCAGGTTGGGCAAACAAAAAGATCCTCTTTTGTACTACGCGTCGTCGGGGCCTGGTGGCGCGCAGCATTTAGCTGGCGTGCTCTTTAACGCCTTGACCGGGACCCATCTTGAAGCCGTGCATTACAAGGGTGGTTCGGCCGGTATCATGGATGTGCTGTCTGGTCAGGTGACCATGATGTTTTCGACGATCGGCGTCTCGCTGCCACACGTACAGGCTGGCAAATTACGAGTGATCGCTGTCGGAAGTGACAAGCGCACTGCAGCGTTCCCTGATATCCCAACGATTGCCGAGACAGGCGTGACCGGCTACGCAAGTTATGAATGGAACGGCATCTATGCCCCTGCAGGCACGCCAGCAGCGATCATTCAGCGCTTGAATCAAGCCTTTGTGAACGCATTAAAACAACCGACGGTGATCGCACGCATCGGTGAGTTTAACGGTGAAATTATTGCTTCAACACCTGAAGAACTTGATTTGTTTAGACGCGCTGAACTCGAAAAATGGCAGCGAGTTGCCAAGCAATTTAATTTGCAACTGCCGCAGTAGTGAGCGCTGCAATGTCTGTCGTCACGAGCGGCAGTGGCCGAAGTCACGCGCTAAGTATGTTCGAGTGCCAAACGAACTGTCACGCTCGGTATGCGAACTGGCCGTTGGGTAGATCAGTTGCTTGCTCTCGGAAACTGCATCACTAAAATCTCGGCGCCTAAGGTGTCTGTTGTCAATATGGCGGCAGGGTCGGTTGGTGCGATAAAAATCGCCGTGCCGGCCTCGTGCGTTTGACCATCAAATTGAGCAGCACCTGCCGCAATATAGATAAATTGTCCGCGTCCAGAAATTGGCTCAGGCCCAACAATGCGTTGCTGCGCAGGTGCTTGGTAAATCGTGGCGAACAAGCCATCAGTTTGCATCGCAATGGCGTTGTGCTCAAGTGTGCTTGGCATTTCAGCGCGCTGCGTATCGCTTAAACAGCCCACAGGCGTGCCCATCACATGGCGGCGCGGCAGGTCTTTCATGTCACCGCGCTGTTCTGGCAAATATCCTGCGCCGGCGTCTTTACCTAACCTAAACACCATGTAATGTAATCCCTGTGCACCCGCAGTGATGGGGCCATAGCCAGTGTGCTTAGCGGCAAAATGTACGGTGTAAGGCGCGACCTGATGTTTGCCTAGCAGGCCATCACCCGCCACCATAATCTGAAACTGGTCGACGATATGAAAGTGTGATTGCAGTACACCATGCGGTTGCTGCTCGATCAGTTTACAGTTTGGCGTATCGGATTCAGCATCACCAGTTTCAGGAATTAAGTCGCTTCTGAAAATATGCCCACCGGCTACGCCAGATGCCGAGCGAATTGGACGCTCGCGGCGGTTGCTGAATGCTGCAGTGACAGTGCCGATCATGGTCATAGTGAAAGTCTCCGTGTGGGCCTTAGTGTGAAAGCGGTTGTGGCCTATCTGATGCTTTATTATGACACGATGATACACATAACAAATAGGTGTGAGTGATGGCAAAATTATTAGAAAATCGAGTGATCTGGGTGGTTGGGGCCTCTGGGGCAATTGGCGCCGCAATCGCCCGCCGTGTTGCGGGTGAGGGTGCCGTTGTGGTGGTGTCAGCCCGTTCGGTTGACAAGCTAGAGGCGTTAAAGACAGACATTATTGAGGCGGGTGGGCGAGCACAGGCCTTGCCTGTCGATATCAAGAGTCGCAAAAATGTTGACGAGGCTGCACAAACGATTTTGGCGCAACATGGCCAAATTGATGGCTTAGTGAATTCAACTTCGATTTCGGATTTTGGCCCGCTGATGAGTCTGGATGATGATGTCTGGATGGATGTCTTGAATTCAAAATTGCTTGGCTACGTGCGTACGATGCGTGCGGTTCTGCCCGCGATGTCAGAACGCAAACAAGGTGTGATCGTAAATATGTCGGGTCGTGGCGGTAAGCAGCCTACGGCGACACATTTGCCAGGGGGTTGCGCAAACGCCGCGGTGAATTTGTTGGATAAAGGCGTTGCTGATGCCTTCTTACCTTTTGGTATTCGTGTCAACACCGTCGCCCCGGGGCCCATTGCCTCAGACCGCCTCGATCAGATGATGAAATCAACTGGAGCCATGTCGGATCGAAGCGCGCAAACGTTTAACCGCCCCGGCACCCCTGAGGATGTTGCTGAGGCAACGCTTTGGTTGCTCTCAGATCAGTCGCGCCATGTGACCGGTGCGCTGATCCCTGTTGATGGTGGTGCGACCTACACGGTTTGATTGCTCACTCGGGTTTTAATCCCACATCGTCAAACGCCTGTTTCCAGTCCTTAAGCTGCGTCACCATATAGGTACCAAGTTCTGCAGGCGTTGTGCCTGCAAGATCAAACCCTTGTCGTTCGATGCGCGCGCGTACTTCGGGGTCTTTGATGGCAGCCCGGACTGCGTCGCTCATCCGGGTGGCGATCTGTGGCGGTAGTTTGGCGGGGCCAAAGAGTGCGGCCCAACTTTCGGCGCCCAACGCTGGCAGCCCCGCTTCAGCAAAGGTAGGTACCTCAGGCAAAAGTGAAAGTCGTTTATTGAGCATCACAGCGATTGGAGTGAGCTTGCCGTCGTTAATGTGTTGCAGGGTACTGATCGTCGAGACCAGGTTGAAGTCCACATGTCCACCTAGCAAATCATTGACGTTTGGGGCTTCACCCTTGTAAGGGATTAAGTTCATTTGCAGACCATTTTGTTTAGACATACGGCTAAACATTAATTGGGTCACACCGCTGTGGCTGCCGAAGTTGAGCTTGCCTGGATTAGCTTTGCCGTAGGCGACTAATTCAGTATATGTTTTATATGGCAGTTTCGAGTTTGCGACCATCACGTAAATGTAATGACCCACCAACGTCACAGGGGTGAAACTTGTGAGTGGATCGTAAGGTGGGTTCTTTTTGAGTAACGGCACCTGCATCATGGGCGTATTCGAGGCCATGAAAAACGTATGACCATCAGGCTCGGCGCGCATCACAAATTCAGCGGCAATTTGTCCGTCGGCGCCAGGCTTGTTTTCGACAACAACTGTTTGGCCGAGCGAGGTCGTGAGGTGTTGTGCCAAGATTCTGGCCACGACGTCAGTCGCGCCACCCGGCGAAAACTGCAGCACAATCCGAATGTTTTTTGTTGGCCAGGTTTGCGCGCTGACCCCAGAGCAGGCGATGCTCAGTGCGATCGTTGCAAAGAGACGGAAAATAAAAAATCGTTGCATCAAAAATCCTTTTATTCTGGTTTCAGTCCTGAGTCAGCAAAAGCCTTTGCCCAGCCTTTTAACTGTATCTGCATAAAGTCGGCGAGTTCTGCCGGAGTTGAGCCGCCGAGATCAAAACCCTGTCGGGCAATTTTTTCACGCGCTTCAGGGTTAACCATCGCGGCGTTTAGCGCTTCACTCATGCGCGTTGTGATGGCGGGTGACATATTGGCGGGGCCAAACAGGGCGGCCCAAGTGTCAGCGCCTAGTGGCGGCACACCTGCCTCCTCCGCGGTAGGGATCTCTGGCATCAGAGGTGAGCGCTTAGGCAATAAAATTGCCAACGCTTTGAGCTTGCCTTCTTTAATATGGGCTTGAGTACTGGTGGGTGTCGCAAAGGTTAACTGTACGTGGCCACCTAGAATGTCATTGATCGTAGGGCCTTCGCCTTTGTAGGGGATCAGATTCAGATCCATCTTAGCGTCGTCCTTGAGCTTGGTGTGCATCAGTTGTGTGACGCCGCTATAACTGCCGTAATTGAGTTTGCCCGGATTGTTGCGACCATAGGCAATCAATTCTGCCGCGGTATTGGCAGGAATCGATGGGCTCGAAACTAGAACATAGATATAGCGTCCAACAAGTGAAACGGGAGTGAAGCTTTTGATTGGATCGTAAGGCGGGTTCTTTTTGAGTAAAGGCACCTGCATCATTGGCGTGTTCGACGCTAAAAAATAGGTGTGTCCATCGGGCTCAGAGCGCAAGACATATTCGGCAGCAATCGCGCCATCAGCGCCTGGCTTGTTTTCGACCACGACAGGCTGGCCGAGCGCAACCGTCATTGTCTGAGCCAGAATGCGTGCCACAACGTCAGTTGAGCCGCCTGGTGGAAACTGCAGAACAATCCGCACGGGTTTGGTGGGCCAGGTCTGAGCGCTAGCAAGCGTGGTGACAGTTAAGCTCGCGACGGTACAGGCAAGCAGGGTGAGTTGTCGAAACAAATTGAATGGCATACGGTACCTTCTATGGGTATTAATCCAAAAGTGCTTAGCTGCGTTTACATCATGCATAGCCGCTATTAAGTGTGATGTTAATACTCTTGAGACACTATTGCCTATTTCCACTAGAATTCAAAGCATGTTTTTATAAGGGATAACCCATGCTGCTCTACGACATGACTAGTGCCATGAATCCTCGGCGGGTGCGAATATTTTTAGCTGAAAAAGGGCTCACAATCCCTACCCGACAAGTCGATGGGCTAAATCGCGAGAACCTGCAGCCTGAGTTTTTAGCAAAAAACTCACTAGGCAAAATGCCGGTGCTTGAACTCGATGATGGAACATTTCTGACTGAATCCCTTGCGATTTGCCGTTACCTCGAAGCCTTGTATCCTGAGAAGCCACTTTTTGGTCGTAACGCTCTTGAGCAGGCGCAGATTGAAATGTGGACACGTCGAATTGAGTTTGAAATTGTGTTGCCCATCCTGACTAATTTTAGACATACCGGACAGTATTGGATTGGTCGCTCGCCTCAAGAGCCGGTTTGTGGTGAGTTCTATCATGCGCGTGCACTTGAGGCGTTTGAATGGCTCGATCGAGAACTTGTTGGTAAAGAGTTTATTGCTGCAGATCATTACACGATCGCTGACATCGTTGCACAGTGCGGTTTTTTGGTCGGTAAAGCGACCGGCACAAGGATTCCTCCAGAGCTTAAAGAATTGTCGCGCTGGTACAGCGCGATGGTGACGCGTCCTACTGCGAGAGCTTGAGATGAGCGAATCCGCTGCACCCGACGTCGCCCAGAAAGTTTGCCTAATCGTAGGTGCCGGAGATGGTACGGGCAGTGCGGTAGCGAAGCGATTTGCACAGGCAGGCTACACCGTATGCGTCACCCGTCGTACCCCAGAGGCGAGTCAAGGCTTGCTGGCGGCGATTCATGCATTAGGCGGTCGTGCCTTGGCTTTCACGCTCGATGCCCGTCATGAGGATGAAGTCGTCAATCTATTTAAGAAAATTGAGCACGACGTTGGCGCTCTTGAGGTTGTGGTTTTTAACGTTGGGGGCAACGTACGCTTCCCCCTGTTAGAGATGACCGCGCAAAAGTATTTCAAGACGTGGGAAATGTGCGCAATGGCTGGGTTTTTAGTGGGGCGTGAGGCTGCACGTGTGATGCTCCCCAGAAAGCGCGGCACGATTTTATTTACAGGTGCAACGGCGAGCTTGCGTGGTGGGATTGGTTTTAGCGCCTTCGCTGGCGGCAAAGCTGCGCTCAGAGCTCTCGCGCAAAGCATGGCACGCGAATTTGGCCCTCAAGGCTTGCATGTGGCACACGTCATTGTTGACGGTGTGATCGACTCTGAGCGAGTGCGTACCGCTCAACCAGAGCGCGTGGCAACCTTAGGCCCCCAAGGGTTGATTGAGCCTGATAGCATTGCGCAAGCGTATTTGTGGCTGCACCAGCAACGTCCCGATGCGTGGACCTTTGAACTAGACCTGCGTCCTGCGGTCGAGCGCTGGTGATTTAGATTAGCCGTGGGCTTCGAGGTGTTTCAAAGTCGTTTATTTGAGAAAGCGATTGACAAACGGTAGGGCTCAAACCGCGTGATTACTGATGAATTGACTTTTTACCGCCTGACTGACAGACCGACTGACAGACCGACAGACCGAATGACAGACCGAATGACTGACCGAATGACTGACCGAATGACTGACCGACCGACTGACAGACCGACTGACCGACTGACCGACCGACTGACTGACTGACTGACTGACTGGCTGACTGACAGACTGACTGACTGACAGACTGACTGACTGACTGACCAATAGACAGACCGACAGACCAATAGACCGACTCACTAACTGGAACTTTGATGACTACCGTTTCGCAAAATGCCGCAGCAGTTAATAATCAGGCTCAACCGATCTCGCGTTTTGCGATTCCGGCGTTGGCCGATTTACCAACCGACATTCGAGAAAAAATTCTTGCTGTTCAAGAGAAATCTGGTTTTGTACCGAATGTCTTTTTGGTGCTTTCGCGCAGGCCCGATGAGTTTCGCGCTTTTTTTGCGTATCACGACGCATTAATGGTGAAAGATACGGGCAGCCTGACGAAAGCCGATCGTGAAATGATTGTCACCACCACCAGTGCCAAAAATAACTGTTTGTATTGCGTGATGGCGCACGGTGCAATTTTGCGTATTTATGCAAAAAATCCGCTGGTGGCTGATCAGGTGGCTGTCAATCACCACAAAGCCGACATTACACCTAGACAAAAAGCGATGCTCGATTTTGCTGTGAAAGTCTGCCTTGACTCACAGTCGGTCGGTGATCAGGATTATGCCGACTTACGCGAGCACGGTTTTGATGACGAAGATATTTGGGATATCACCGCCATCACCGGTTTTTTTGGGATGTCTAACCGCATGGCCAACGTGACCTCGATGCGCCCGAACGATGAGTTCTTTATGCTCGGGCGTTTGCCTAAAAAGTAGCTTCCATCTGATCTCAACGCTACGTCAGGCTGCGGTCGAGCACCCGATGCGTTGAAGCGCAGCTTGTCGGTCGTCGTTCAATTGCCACCCAAGGGTTTGGGTGGCACGGACTTATTCGTCGATCTTTGCGCCCGAGTCCTGAATCGCTTTCGCGAACTTCACCACTTCGGCGCGCAGATGGGTATCAAACTCTGCTGCACTCATCAGCTTAGTGCTAAAGCCCATGTCTTTGAATTTATCTTGCACATCGGGCAGTGCGAGTGCGCGGTTCACATCTGCGTTGAGCTTGTTGACAACGGCTAGTGGGGTCGCGCTTGGCGCGTACAGGCCAAACCAAGACACCACATCAAAGCCGGGTAAGCCAGACTCGGACACGGTGGGCACGTTTGGTGCGGCTGAGACGCGTTCACCACTTGAAATCGCAAGTACCTTGATGCGCCCACCGGTTGCATGTTTGAGGGACGTGGGGATCGGATCGAACAGCATCGGGATCTGACCGCCTAACAAGTCGGTGAGGGCGATAGAGCCACCTTTATACGGAATATGGCGCAGTTGTACACCGGCCATCGTCTTAAAAATTTCGCCGGCTAAATGCGCACCACCTCCGGGACCGCTCGACCCATAATCCAGGCCATTTGGCTGAGTCTTGATGTAGGCAATCAGTTCAGCGACTGTATTGGCCGGTACGGATGCATTCACAATCAGCAAAAAGGGTGCGATCGCAAGATGGGCTACCGGGACAAAATCCTTTAAGGTGTCGTAGGGCAGCTTTTTATAGAGACTCAGATTGATCGAGTGTTGGGTGCCTTGTAGCAACAAGGTATAGCCGTCAGCCGCTGATTTGGCGACAAGCTCCGAACCCACCGTGCCGCTGGCACCGGCTTTATTCTCAATAATGGCTTGTTGCCCCCAAGCTTCAGTCAGTTTTTGACCCAAAATACGGGCGACAACGTCGGTGCCCCCGCCTGGTGGAAAAGGCACAACGATTCGGACCGATTTGGTCGGATAGGCCTGAGCGAGTGCCAGGCAGGGGGCAAATAGTAGGGCAACAAGTAAGCGTTTCAAGTGGGTCTCCTGGCCCGAGTGCTCCCGAGCTTTTGTTTGAACCTCTACAATACGGCTTTTGACACAAAATTGGAACCTTTCTTATGTCTGGCCCACTCTCGCACATCAAAGTTCTTGACCTTTCGCGCGTCTTGGCAGCCCCTTGGGCCGCACAAAATCTGGCGGATTTGGGCGCAGACGTGATTAAAGTTGAACGCCCAATTAAGGGCGATGACTCGCGCGCTTTCGCGCCGCCGTTCTTGAAAGATCAAGACGGCAATGCCACCCGAGAGTCGGCTTATTTTTGCGCAGCCAATCGCGGTAAAAAATCAATCACGATTGATTTGTCTAAACCCGAAGGGCAGCAGTTGGTACGTGAGTTGGCAAAAAATGTTGATGTGATTTTTGAGAACTACAAAGTCGGTGACCTGGCTCGTTATGGTTTGGGTTACGAAGATATCAAAGCGATTAATCCTGCGATTATTTACTGTTCGGTCACTGGCTTTGGCCAGACTGGCCCTGAAAAAGACCGGCCAGGCTACGACTTTATGGCGCAAGGCATGGGCGGTTTAATGAGCATCACTGGCGAGCGCGACGACGCGCCTGGTGGTGGGCCGCAGCGTGTTGGTGTGCCGATTATTGACTTGACGACAGGGATGTATGCGTCGATCGCTGTCTGTGCCGCCATTGCGAACCGTGCGGTCACTGGTCAGGGACAATGGATCGATGTCTCATTGCTGGATTCTTGTGTGGCCTTCTTGGCAAATCAGGCCATGAATTATTTTGCGACCGGCGAGTCGCCTAAGTCAATCGGTAATGCGCACCCAAATATTGTTCCTTACCAAACCTTCAAAACCTCGGATGGTGCCTTGATCCTAGCCTGTGGCAACGATAATCTCTTTAAGAAGTTCTGTGAAGTTGCACAATGCACTCATCTTTCGCAAGATCCGCGCTATGCAACCAACGGCGAGCGTGTAAAAAATCGCGTTGAGATCACAGCGATTTTGGATGGGATATTTTTAAAGCACACCACGCGCGAGTGGGTCAAATTATTGGACGAGGCAGGTGTTGCGAATGGGCCGATCAATACCGTGGCGCAGGTGTTTGAAGAGCCTCAGGTGCTGGCACGCGGTATGAAAATTGAATTGCCACACGCTGTGGCAGGTACGGTGCCTTTGGTGGGTAGCCCGATGAAGTTTTCGGGAACGCCGATCAAACACGAGATTCCGCCGCCAGCGTTGGGGCAGCATACCGATGAGATTTTAAGCACTGTGCTGCATAAAAATGCAGAACAGATTGCTGCGTTAAAAGCGACAGGAATCGTTTGATCAGTTTTAGGGAAAACCTCGCTTTGCAGCTTTGAAAGCGATCCCCGTGTGGTGGATGAAGAAGGCGCTATGGCTTTAAAATCACGTCAGAAAAATTTAAGGTGCGAGAAACCTCTCGCCTAAAAGCACTCGAGATCAAAAAAAACGGAGACGTCATGTTCGATTTAATTATTCGTAATGCGCAGGTATTTGATGGCTTAGGGAACCCTGGCGTGCATGCTGATGTGGCAGTCAAAGAAGGTGTCGTTGCCGAAATAGGGACTGTGACAGGTCAGGCAAAACAAGAGATCGATGCCAAGGGCCTATCGTTGATGCCGGGCATTGTTGACTTGCATACGCATTTCGATGCGCAGGTCACCTGGGATCGCACCATGTCTCCTTCGCCCGCGCTTGGCGTCACCACTGTGGTGATGGGGAACTGTGGTTTTGGGATTGCGCCATGCCCTGCGCCGCAGCGTGAAACCATGATGAAAAATTTATCAGTGGTTGAAGGCATGGACTTGACTTCGTTATTGACGGGGGTCAATTGGGGCTTTGAGACTTTCAAAGAATATATGGATCAGTTGCGCGAGATTAAGCCGTATCTGAATACTGCTGTGTTTGTGGGGCATTCGGTGGTGCGCACCGCCGTGATGGGCGAAGCGGGCTCAGAAAAAGCCGAACCTTCGCCGCAAGAGCTTGAGGCGATGTGTCAACTTGTTCGTGATGCGATGAATGCTGGTTCGATTGGTTTTGCTTCGTCGTTTTCGCCTAACCATAGCGGCTACGCTGGTCGGCCAATGCCGTCGACGATTGCCTCTGAACAAGAGTTGTTGGCGCTGACAGGTGTGTTGGGCGAGACCAATAAAGGCGTGTTCATGATGGCAACGGGTTCGCGTGCCACGCCCGAAGTGATGGAAAAAGTTTCAATCAACAGCGGTCGACCTGCGTTTATTTCGACAGTATTGTCGATGTATAACCCCGCGAATCCAGATTTAGCCATCACGTATTACGACAAGACAGCAGAGATGCGTGCGCGTGGTAACGAGGTGTATATCTTGACGAGTTGTCAGCCACTTTCGTTTGACTTCACCCTGGCTGAGCCATACCCCTTGATCAGTCACTCGGCCTTTGATGCGATCAAAAATAAGTCTGCTGACGACATTAAAAAAGTCTACATGGATCCAGCTTTTCGCAATGCGTTGCGCGAAAACTTAAAGCATCCTAAAACAGGTATCTTATTTTTAGGTGACTGGAAATATCTTGAAGTCGGTGAGACAGCGCTTACCGAGCATGCAGACCTTGAAGGTCTGACGATTGAAGCCCTAGGTGCAAAATGGGGCAAAGATCCACTTGATGCGTTTTTTGATTTGTCTGTCAAAGAGAATTTAGAAACTCACTTTACCGGCAAGTTCTTTAATCATATTGATGAGGGTGTGGCGCCACTGCTGAAGCACCCCTCGGCGGTTGTGACTTTATCTGATGCGGGTGCGCATTTGATTTACATGTGCGATGCAGCCTTCGGCCTGCATTTCTTGTCGCACTGGGTGCGCGAGACAGGTTATTTCTCGTTAGAAGACGGCATTCGTCTTCTGACTAGCGAGGCGGCCGACCGTTTCAAAATCCCTAACCGCGGACGTTTGTTAGTGGGCAGCCCTGCCGACATGTTGCTGTTCGATCCGACGACGGTAGGCAAGTCCAAGGTTTCAACCTTGAATGATTTGCCTGGCGGCGGCTCAAGAAAAGTTCGCTCGGGGCTTGGCATTCACGGAGTATGGGTCAACGGTTGCCTGGTGCATGACGGCAAGGATTACGTTGAGCTTGAGCAAGGCCCTGGCCATGTCTTAGACCGCTTCGATCACTAAGCGAGCACGAGGGCAAGGTCTGCTGTACTGATACCTTAAGCGAGAACGATGGCAACCACAGCCGCACTCATGCAGGTTGCCATCGCACCAACCAACACTGAACGTAGTCCTAGGGCGATAATTTCTGGGCGCCTTGCGGGTGCCATGGCGCCTAAGCCGCCGATCACAATGCCAAGACTGCCAAAATTGGCAAACCCGCATAAAACGTAGGTCATGATCAGTTGGCTGCGAGCCGACAAAGCGCCCTCTGGCAGCTTGGCCAAGTCTAAATAGGCAATCATCTCGTTCAATGCAATTTTAGTGCCTAACAGTTGACCCGCAACGCTGGTTTCAGCCCAAGGGATTCCAAGCATCCACACAATTGGCTGCATGGGTATGCCCAATATCCGTTGAAGAGTCAACGGCGCCCCTGCAACATTTGGCATGAGCGCCAGAACAGCATTGGCCAGCGCGACAAGCGCCACCAACACAACCAACATTGCAGCAATATTGACGACTAGTCGAACCCCATCACCTGTACCCGTTGCGATGGCATCCATCGTGCTGCCGTAGGCTGAGGTGGGTTGAAAGGCGGTTTGAGCGGTGGCAGGGCTTTGTGGAACCATCAGGCGGGCGAGCATGATGACCGCAGGTGCGCTGACAATCGAAGAAATCAAAAGATGGCTAGCAGCATCTGGAACAATTTGACTGAGCACACTCGCATAGATCACAAGAACGGTGCCTGCAATACAAGACATGCCCGAGGCCATGACAACAAACAGGTCAGAGCGACTGAGCTGCGCAAGATACGGGCGCACGAGCAAAGGCGCTTCGACCATTCCGACAAAAATGTTCGCTGACACCGCAAAGCTTGTAGCCCCATTCATTTTTAATGTTTTGCCTAGCAGCCACGAAAATATACCCACAATCTTTGGCAAGATGCGCCAGTGATACAGCAGTGCGGCAAAGGCACTAATAAATAACGCAAGCGGTAGCGCTTGAAACGCTAGCACATAGGCTGCACCGGGCTGACTTTCATGAAAGGGCAGGGGCGCACCGCCCAGATAGCCGAATACTAAGGACGTACCGGCTTCGCTAGCTTTTTGTAACGCTAGCACGCCCTGATTGATCAGCGCGACAGTCTCTTTGATGAAAGGAACTTTAAGCAACAGCAGTGCAAACACAAACTGTATGCCGACCCCCGTCGCGATGAGACGAATTTTATTGGCCCGACGATCTTCACTCAATAGAATTGCAAGTGCTGTCAGTGCCAAGATGCCAGTTAAGGGCTGCAGAGTAGAGACCATCTTCGGATACCTTTGATTTAAGTCGGGCTATCGGTTTTGTTTTTTGCTGCCCAGTCCGCTTGCCTCTCAAGTCGAGCGTTGTGTCATCTCAAGATGGGGTTGACTTATACTAGCAAAAAAGAGTCCGGTCGGGCTCGCATAATGAACTCATCGAGCAATTTTGGTGATCACGGAGCATGCTATGTCTGAAGTCGGTGAGGGCGTGAGCCTGAACGCCATCCGTCCCTCGGGGTCAAGGGCGTCGGTTTTCGCAGATTTGACTCATTTTTTTGCGCCTCGCAGTGTCGCGATGGTGGGCGCAACAGAAGATCTTTCAAAGTTCGGTGGGCGCTGTATGCGCCAAACAATTGATTTTGGCTTTCAGGGCAATGTTTACCCAATTAACCCAAAACGCGAGACCATTTTTGGTCAACGTTGCTTTGCCTCGATAGCGGATTTGCCCGAAGCACCTGATCATGTAGGGATCGTGTTGCCGGCCCACGCGGTGCCAACCGCGCTTGAGCAATGCGCAGCAAAAGGTGTGCCTTTCGTGACGATTTTTTCGTCGGGGTTCGGTGAGTTGGGAACAGACGAGGGGCGTGCTGCGCAACAACGTTTGATTGACATCGCTAGAGCCGGCAATATTCGAATGATGGGTCCCAATTGCAACGGGATGGTCAATTTTGTCGATGCCTTTGCGCTGACTTCAACAGCCACGATTCAAGGGCCACGCCGCGCTGCCGGAGAGCTTGGCGTTGTCAGTCAGTCGGGCGGCGCCGGGCAAGTCAATGTCATGTGGCGGGCGCAGCAAGCCGGATTAGGTGTGAGTTATCAGGTCAGTTGTGGTAACGCCTGTGATCTGGATTTGATGGATTACGCTGCCTTTATGCTCGAGAGCGAAGCGACCAAGGTGGTGGCGATGTTGGTCGAAAGTCTTTCGGACGGTGAGCGGTTAAGAGCGCTGGCCGAACGCTCTTACCAACTCAATAAGCCGATCGTCATGGTGAAAGTCGGGCGTACTGAGGTTGGGAGTCGCGCTGCCGCCTCTCACACGGGATCCATTACGGGTGCGGATGATGTCTGTGACGCTGCCTTAAGGCAGTTAGGGATCATTCGTGTGGATGACTGCAATGAACTCTACGAGACGGCGATGCTTTTGCGGCAGCAGAAATCTTTTAAGGGACGTGGTGCGGCGGCAACCTCAATATCCGGCGGCAATCTTGTGATGGTGGCTGACTTAGGCGCAGCACTTGACATCGAATGGCCTCAGTACCAAACAGACACTTGCGAGCAACTCGCACAACTGCTGCCAGGTTTTGGTGCCACGGCTAACCCCACTGACCTCACCGCCGCAGCGATCGGTCAGCCTGGGGCTTACGCGCGAGCGACTGAAATTATTTTGCAAGATCCAGCCGTTGATGTCTTGATTCCGGTGATGACAATTGCGAGTGCCGAAGACGTGCGCAGTGTGGCAGAGGTTTCTGCCCGTAGCGCGAAGCCTGTGGCGTTGCTCTGGACGGGTTGCACCTCGAATGATCCTGCGCTGACACATCAGGCATTAGTCGCTCAGGGGCATGCGGTGTATTCGGACGCCGCGCCCTGCCTGAAAGCCGTGCGGCGCGCGATGCAGTATTCAGAGTTTCGCGCCAGTCGTTTGCGCCCGATGCCCAGTCGGCCTGCAGGCATCGACCGCGCCGCCGCGCGACTGTTACTTGAGCAACAAAAGGGGCCAATGACTGAACAAACGGCCAAGCAACTGTTGAGCCAATATGGGGTGCGGGTGACGCACGAATATCTGGCGACCTCTAAAGACATGGCTGTGACGCATTGGTCGAACATAACAAGCCCAGTCGCGTTAAAGATTGTGTCGCCAGATATTTTGCATAAGACCGAAGCGCAGGCCATTCGTTTAAACCTAAATAGCGCCGAGTCGGTTGCGCAAGCGTACGGCGACATTATGGCTGCGGCGCTGAACTATCGCGCTGACGCAACCATCGAAGGCGTGCTCGTGCAAGAGATGGTGGGGCAGTCGCACGAAATGTTTGTTGGCATGGTGCGTGATCCAACCTTTGGAGCTGTCATGACGTTTGGTCTTGGCGGTATTTATGTCGAAGTCTTGAAAGATTTGGTGTTTCGTTTAGCGCCTCTATCCAGACAAGATATCCTAGATGCTTTGAATGAACTGCACGCCATGACCTTATTGCAAGGGGTGCGCGGGCAGGCCCCTGCAGATATTGACGCGTTAGTTGACTGCATTGAGCGTGTGTCTTGGTTAGCAGCAGACTGCGCTGACAAAATCGCAGAAATTGATATCAACCCTTTATGTGTATTGGCGGCGGGGCAAGGTGTTCGCGTCGTCGATGCATTGGTGATCCCCTCATGTTAAAGATAATCCTAGAAAATAATGTACTGACGCTGTCTTTTGATCGCGCCTCAGCCGCGAATGCGTTGAATGCCGAGATTTATGAGGCCGTGCACAAGGCGCTAGAAAATGCGGCTACGCAAGACGACGTTAAAGTTGTGGTGATCACTGGCGAAGGTGCGCGTGCCTTTTGCTCGGGTGCTGACCTGAAAGAATTTTCGGATGTAAAGCCTGTGGCGGCTGCACACCAACGATTAAATTTGCTGATGCGCTGTTTTCTTGAACTTCTCGATTTTCCTAAGCCAGTAATCGCTATGGTTCAGGCGCCGGCAGTCGGAGCAGGATTGATGCTTGCGGCGTTATGCGATGAAGTGCTGATCGCAGAGCACACTTGGGTTTCATTACCAGAAGTGAAATTTGATATGCCAACTCCGATTGGAGCCGCGATTGTGCTGGCGCGTTCAAATCGCTCAGTCTGTCATCGCTTGGTGCAGCTCGGCGATCGGTTAAACGCTGCACAATGTGTGAGCGCTGGTTTGGTCGATCAAGCGGTACCCCTGGCAGAGTTGCCTGTGTTGTGCGCGCAACGTGCCAGCGTGCTTTCACAGATTCCGTCGTATGGTTTTGCCGTAAATAAAAAATGGATGAATCGCGAGATTCGGCAACAATTGCTTGCTGCTGCTGAAGTTGCCGAGGCAGCTCATCAGCGTGACTAGTACGACCGCTCACAAATTGATGTCAGGTTCAGACTCGAAGTTAGGTTATTTGAATAACGCGTTTGACCTTGTCCAGATAAAGAGAGTCGTTATTTGTACTATTCGACTGAATTAGAAGATTAGACATTTAGAAGAGAATCGATCATGCAATTAGAGATCACCCCAGAGCTTGCAGAACTTCGTGCCGCATTACGTCGGTTTACGACAGAAGTCCTTGAGCCCCTTGCCCTTGAAATTGATCAGACCGGTGAGGTGCCGACGCAGGCCTGGGATGTCTTGCGCGCGCAAGGCTATCTTGGTATGCGTATGCCAGCGCAGTTTGGCGGTGGTGATGTTGATCTTTCAACGTATTGTTTGGCGCTTGAAGAATTTAGTCGCTCACATCGCATTTTTACATTGATGTTAGACGCGACAAGTGGCTTGAATCCGATTGCGATTGCAAAGTTTGGAACCCCAGCGCAGCAAGAGCAATATTTGAATGGTTTATGTACTGGTCGTTTATTAGCATCGTTTGCGTTGACTGAGCCTGGCGCCGGGTCTGACGCCCAAGCGATTTCTACCAAAGCAGAAAAAACGCTTACCGGCTGGCGTTTAAATGGTCGTAAACATTACATCAGCGGAGCGCACCAAGCAGATGTCTTACTGGTGATGGCAGTCAATGACCCTGAGAAGCGATCGCGTGGTGGGATTTCTGCCTTTCTGGTTGATCAAGGCACACCGGGTTTAACGGTCACGCGCGTCGATACCACCATTGGTTCAGACCCAATTAAGATTTGCGAATTAACGTTTGAAGATTGTGAAATCCCAAACTCAGCGGTGCTGGGCGAGGTAGGTCAGGGTTTCAAGATCGCAATGAGTTCGCTAGTCAGCGGTCGCATGGGTATTGCCTGCTCTTGTATTGGTGCGGCCGATCGCCTGCTTGAAGTATCGGCGGCTTACGCACGCGAGCGTCAGACCTTTGGCAAGCCGTTGGCCGAGCGCCAGGCGATTCAGTGGATGTTGGCCGATTCTGCTACCGAACTGGCGCAGGCGCGCGCGTTAACGTATGAGACCTTACGCCGGATTGAAGCGGGCGAGAACGTTGGCGCAGCAGCCAGCATGTGTAAACTTGCTGCCTCTGAAATGGTAGGCCGAGTGGCTGATCGTGCGGTACAAATTCATGGGGGTGCGGGCTTGGTGAGGGGTGTGCCGGTCGAGCGGTTCTATCGCGATGTCCGTCATTACCGCGTTGGCGAAGGCTCTTCAGAAATTCAACGAATGCTGATTGCGCGCGAGGTGCTGGGATGACGCGCGTGAACGGGTCGCGCAGACCACCGCTCAATGCTGTGATTGTTGGTATCGGCGAGAGCTCCGTTGGCCGAGTGCCTCATCTAGATGCGTTGGGTTTACAACGCATGGCCGCTGCAAACGCTCTGGCTGACGCTGGGTTAACGTTTGCAGACATCGACGGTTTGTTAACAACGCCGATCCGCGTTGAAAATTGGGCAATGCCTTGTGGAGTCGTCTCTGAGGGGCTAGGGATAGAGGCGCGTTACTTGGCCACGTTGGATGTTGCCGGTGCCTCTGGTGTCGCGATGGCGCATCACGCGGCAATGGCCGTAGCTTCGGGGCAGTGTGAAACTGTCTTGTGTGTTGCAGGTCAAAATATGTTGTCGTTTCAGTCGCGTGGTGATGCCGTACAAAAACTAGCTGACGCTGGCTGGGCGCATCCCGACTTTGAGATGCCTCATGGTCCGCTTGTACCGACCCTGTATGCGTTAGCCGCGCAGCGTCACATGCACGAGTACGGAACCACTCACGAGCAGTTAGCGCAGGTGGCAGTGACGATGCGTGAGAATGCGTCTTTGAACCCGCTCGCTCATAAAAAAGAGCTGATTTCTCTTGCCGATGTGATGCAGTCGCGCATGATCACCTCGCCGTTAAGAATGCTGGACTGTGCCTTGGTATCGGATGGTGCCGTGGCATTCATTGTGACAACGCCTGAGCGTGCCCGTGATCTCAAGCAAATGCCAGTGAAGCTTTTAGGCCACGGCTATGGTCATTCGCACACCTATATTGGTGACTATAAAAATGTGACAACCACCGGTGCGGTTCGGTCGGGACAAGAGGCCTACGACATGGCGGGGCTAACCCCTCGCGATATCGACGTGGCGCAGCTGTATGACTGCTTCACGATCACTGTGTTGATTGAACTTGAAGATCTTGGCTTTTGTGCCAAAGGCGAGGGTGGGCATTATGTTGCGAGCCAAGGGATTGGCTTAAATAGCCCACTACCTGTGACCACACATGGTGGGCTCTTGTCGGCAGGGCATCCCGGTCTGGCGGGTGGAATGTTTCACTTAACGGAAGGGGTGCGGCAATTGCGTGGACAGGCACAAGCGCGGCAGGTACCCGGGGCAGAAGTCGTGCTGGTGCACGGTAACGGCGGGATTATCGGCTTGCACAATACCTTGATTTTAGGAAAAGGCTAATACGAATGACAACGCCCCTGAATCCACTGACTAGTCATCAATATTGGGAAAGCCTGCGCCCACAAGGGTTTGGTTTGCCCCAATGTCAGGTCTGCAAAGCATTTCATTTTTACCTGCGCCCAGCTTGCCCAGCCTGCGGTAGTTTAGATATCAAAGCTGTCGTGACGAGTGGTCGCGGTAGTGTGTATAGTTTTTCGATTGTCTATCGTGCCCCAAGTGCTGCTTTCGAAAAAGATGTCCCGTATGTGGTTGCAATTGTGGCCACCGATGAAGGCCCTCACTTAATGACGCGCTTGGTGAAGGTTAAGCCCGAAGACGTCAAGATCGGTATGCGTGTTGTGGTGAGCGGTTGGCGCACGTGTGATGATCCGACAGAACGGCTCTCGGATGGCGTGGCGCCGCCCTTGTTTGAGCCTGAGTCGTTGTAAAGTTTGATTTGTTTTCATGAAATGTGTGCTGAGTTCAAGGCAGTACGCAGCAACAGTAACAAGCTCCTTCCCGTTGGGAGGACAGCAACGCTAACTGACAAAGAGTCCAATTATGACTTCATACTTTTTTGGTTTCAATCGCCTAGAAAAACATCTTGTTGGCTTGACAAAGGTCTTAATCGCAGCGGCGATGACGACGAGCGTTTGGGCTGCCGATTACCCAACGCGAACCATTACCGTGATCAACCCGTGGACGGCGGGAGGCCCCGCGGATACAGTCGCCAGACCGATTTTGCAGAAGCTCTCAGAAGCGCTTAAGCAACCTGTTGTCTTAGAAAACAAGGCCGGTGCAAATGGTGTGATTGGGGCAAACTATGTGGCGCGCGCGACGCCCGATGGTTACACATTGTTGTTTTCGCACGTTGGCCCGATCACAATTAGCCCTGCTGTGCAAAAAGAGATGCCCTTTGACTCGGTACGTGACTTTGCACCCATCACGCAGATCGTTTCAGCGCCAACAGTGCTGGTGGTGCGCCCAGACTTGCCGATTCATAACTTAAAAGAGTTTGTTGAGTACGCTCGTGCGAACCCGGGCAAGCTATCCTATGGCTCTGTGGGCACCGGAAGCACAACCCACCTGGCTGGAGAAATTCTAGCGACGATGGCAAACGTTAATATGCTGCATGTACCTTACAAAGGGGCGGCGCCCGTGATGACTGATTTGCTCGGTGGGCAGATCAATTGCACTTTCTTGAATATCGCGGCGTTAATGCCTTATATCAAAGCCGGGCAAGTTCGTGCGATCGGTGTGAGCACGCTTAAACGTTCACCCTTACTGCCAGAATTGCCCGCGATTGCAGAGGTGTATCCAGGCTTTGAGGTGAATTCATGGTACGGCATGATGGCGCCGGCCAAGACGCCCGCAAACATCGTGAATCTTTTACAAAAAGAAGTTGCTAAGATTTTGCAAATGCCTGAGATCATCCAGACCATGCAAGCCGCTGGTTTGTCAGTCGAAGGCACGACCCCAGAGCAGTATGCTGAGCAAATTAAACGTGACCTGAGTCGCTGGGAAACTGCTGTGACTAAGGCTGGTATTCAGAAGCAGTAGTGTGTCAGGATTGATGCGTCTTGGCACGCTAATCTCGTTTGCCTGAGCGAACAGTGTCGTTTGCGCTTAAACGGTCAAATTTTATACTCTATAAAACTGAGGTTCTGCAGTACAGTGCGACGACGATGTTTCAGAGTGCTGGTGAGCTGGGCGCGTTGCAGATCTCAGCGCTCAATGATCGCCAACACCTGGCCTTCGCTGACCGAGTCGCCCTCGTTGACGCAAATTTCAACAAGCGTGCCGCCGTCTTCGGCGACTAAGGGGATTTCCATTTTCATGGATTCAATGATCAGTACGGTATGCTCTTTATCAAGTGCTTGACCAATCGTCGTTTCAATTTTCCAGATTGATCCAGTGACTTCTGCTTTTAGTTCGTGCCGACTCATGTGGTGAATTCCTGTGTGGCGAGTGCTAGGTGCGCTGGCGTTATTATAAAATTAACCTTGATTATGATCTAAAAAGGATCGTTGTATGCGTAGTAAATTATTTGTACCTGCCTCGCGGCCTGAACTCTTTAAAAAAGCGTTGGCAAGCGCCGCCGATGCTATTTCGTTTGATCTTGAAGATGCGGTCGAAGAAAGCAGCAAACCCGCAGCCCGCAAAGCCTTACAAACGCTGTTTAAAGACGATTTGTCGACCCATCATAAACTGATTGTGGTTCGAATCAACGCGATCGATACGCCTCATTTTTTGGCAGATCTTGATGCGGTCGTCTGCTCTGCCACACATACTGTCAATATCCCAATGGTCGAAGATCCGGACACCATTCGAGCCGTTGCGGCAGAACTTGAGCGACTTGAGATGGCACGAGGCCTGACACGACCAATCGGTATCTTGGTCAACATTGAATCGCCCAAGGGCTTGCGGCGTGCCGCAGAATTAGCCTGCGCCCATCCGCGTGTCGTGGGCTTGCAGATCGGTTTTGGTGATTTGTTTGCACCCTTAGGGATTGTGTCATGCGAGCCCGCAGCCTTACAGGCTGTGCGTGTGGCAGTGCGCTTTGCAGCGGGTGAAGCAGGCATCCATGCTTATGACGGTGCTTTTGTTGATATTGCAAATCCCGAGGCATTTAAGCTTGATGCGCAAGCGGCGCAGCGGCTCGGGTTTAGCGGTAAAAGCTGCATCCATCCAACCCAGATCGCCTTGGCCAATGAGGTGTTTCGTCCAAGTGATGCCGCGATCGCCCATGCCGTCAGAGTGCTTGAAGCGACTAGCAAGAAATTAGCGGAAGGGGTCGGTGCGTTTGTTGTTGACGGCCGATTGATTGACGGCCCGTTTATTACCGAGGCCGAACACACTGTAGCCCTTGCCAAACGTTTGGGATTGCTGGTCTAAGGCGCTAAGTGCTTGTTTGTTGGCCGAGGGCCGCTTAGTTGGTTTTTCACCGACTTGTCAGGTGCTGTGAGCACCAGGTTGCTTTGAAACCCTCCCTCTAGAAGGGGAGGATTTCCTTTGCTGCTATCCAACAATCCTGCTATTGAACACTCCTGCTATCAAACAATCCTGCTATCAAACAATCCTGCTATTAAACAGTCCCGCTGTTAAACAATCCTGTTGTTAAACAATCGTCAGTACATCATCAACTGGTAAGCGAGGCTTTTGGGGCCAGTTGCCTGGTGCTGCGTAGCCCACCGCAACCAGCATCGCCGGAATGTCGTTCGCAGCGAGTTTAAATTCACGCGACACATCGGCCGGCACAAACCCAATCATGGGGCCAGTCACCAGACCCATGCCTTGAGCCGCTAACATCAACGTCATTGCGCCCATTGAGGCCGAACGAATCGCCTCATCACGTTGGCGCTCTGGATTGTTTTCATGACCGCCCGCCGCCATTGTCACCCAGCTATCGTGCATGGCCTGATCGATGAGGCCTGCATCAAGCGTTGGCTTCAATGCTTTGGCAAGCGTTTTGTGGGCTTCAAGCGTGCCGCAGACAATAAACGTCACTGAGGCATCGACAATCTTTTGTTGCCCATACGAAACGGCCTTCAAGCGCTCTTTGGCGTCTTTAGATTGAACTGCGATAAATTTCCAGTTTTGAAAATTAAAGGCAGTGGGTGCACAGGTGGCCAGGCGCACAAGTTCTTTAATTTGTGCGGTACTCAGTGCTTTGGTGGGGTCGAATTGATTGGCTGAAATACGCTGTTCGATGATGGCATTGATAGGGCTTGTCATGGTGTGGCTCAATCTGTAAAAAAATAAAAAATAAAAAATAAAAAATAAAAACTTAATCACTACTTTTGGTTTGTAGAAACGGTCATTGATTTAATTATGCGACCAACCCACAAGTCGTTTGCTTTGGTCAGGCGAGCATTAGGTTGTTAACGCTTGTGCTAACAGACGAGCCGTATGAATCGCGTTCACCTCAGCACCATCTTGTATTTGATGTCGACAACTCGTGCCATCGGCCACTACCACTGTGCTCGCTGCGCGATTACGCACGGCCGGCAGCAGCGAAAGTTCGGCCATCTGCATCGAGGCTTGATGATGTTCAGCCTCGTAGCCAAAGCTACCCGCCATCCCGCAACACGAAGACTCAACCGTTGACACCTTGAGCTCGGGAATCCAACTCAAGACTGTTTGCACTGGCGTGAGCGCATCAAAGGCTTTTTGATGGCAATGGCCATGCAGAAGCGCATTGTTGTAATCGATAGGTTGCAGAGCCAACTTAAAACGACCGGCTTTTTGTTCGCGTACCAAAAACTCTTCAAACAAAAAGGCGTGTTGCGCAAGTTGTTCAGCCTCAGCGCCATAGCCGTAGTGCAAAAACTCGTCTCGTAGTGTCAGCAGGCACGATGGCTCGAGCCCGACGATTGCAATGCCCTTGGTGACATAAGGCATGAGGGTGTCGAGCGTGCGCCTGGCTTCGGCTTTGGCCTGGTCGATGAGCCCTGCCGACAAAAAGGTTCGGCCACAGCACAGCGGGCGTTCGCCTGCACGCACATTCAAATGCACGGTATAGCCCGCGGCTTGCAGCACACGTTGTGCTGCGTGTGCGTTTTCAGCTTCAAGATAATTGCTAAAGGTATCGACAAAGAGTAAAACGTCTTTGGTGCTTGTTGTGGTTGGAGCCTCAACGCTTGCTGCGGTGTTGTTGCTTCGTGCGCTGGTTAAAAATGGTGCTTTAAATTTTGGTAATGAACGTGCGGTTGCAAAGCCAAGCGCGCGCTTCACGAGTGCTCCGAGCACCGGCGTTGCTTCGGCGATGCTTAATAAACTACCAAAGCGACTCGCCCAAGGTGCGTAATGGGGCATAAAGGCAATCAGACGCTCTCGCAGAGTCAAACCGTGTAACTTACCCCACGCCGCACGAGCTTCAATTTTGATCTTGGCCATGTCGACGCCTGTTGGGCAATCGCGCTTACAGCCTTTGCAGGATACGCACAGATCCAATGCGTCTTTGACTTCTACGCTGGCTAAGCCCGCTTGCCCGATCTGGCCCGATAAGGCGAGGCGCAAGGTATTGGCACGGCCGCGTGTGACATGTTGTTCATCTTTGGTGATGCGATAACTTGGGCACATGGTGCCCGCATCAAACTTGCGGCAATGGCCGTTGTTATTGCACATCTCGACAGCAGACGCCAGTCCGTTACTGAGGTCTAAACCCGTACCGGGCTTGGTCTCGTCGCCGGTTAAGGGGTCGCGCAAGACGTTCCAGGCTGACCAGTCTAGACCAGTTTGAAGTGCTGGCACCTGATAGCCGGGTGCATAGCGAAAATTGTTTCGGTCATCCATCTTTGGCGGACGAACAATTTTGTCTGGATTAAAGCGATTGTCTGGATCAAAGAGGGCTTTGATTTCGGTAAAGGCTTGATGAATGCGTGGGCCGTACTGCCACGATACCCATTCACCTCGGCATAAGCCGTCGCCATGTTCGCCCGAGAAGGCACCTTTGTACTCGCGTACTAAGGCAGATGTTTCTTCTGCAATGGCACGCATCTTGACGGCACCATCGCGGCGCATGTCTAAAATCGGACGGACATGCAGCGTGCCGACGCTCGCGTGGGCATACCAAGTGCCCTCAGTGCCGTAGCGATGAAAAACCTCAGTGAGACGGTCTGTATATTGTGCAAGGTGCTCAAGGGGTACTGCGCAGTCTTCGACAAAAGAGACGGGCTTGCCATCGCCTTTCATGCTCATCATGATATTCAGGCCGGCTTTGCGTACATCCCATAAGGCTTTTTGTGCTTGAGCCTCTGGCATCTTGACGACGCTATTGGGTAGCCCCTGATCGCTGAGCAGGGCATCCAAGTCCTCTAGTTTTTTAAGAAGTGCAGCTTGATCCTCGCCAGCAAACTCCACCAGTAAAATCGCAGCAGGCTGCCCAAGCAGGGCTTTCTCTACGACAGGGCGAAAGGCCGGATTCGAAAGCGCCAACTCAATCATGGTGCGATCGACCAACTCAACCGCGGTCGGCTTGAGCGTCACAATATGTTGCGCCGAATCCATCGCTTTATAAAAGCTTTGAAAGTTCACAACGCCCAATACTTTGTGAACAGGAAGAGGACATAGCTTCAGCGTAATCTGGCGACTGTAAGCTAGGGTGCCTTCTGAGCCGACGAGCAGATGCGCAAGGTTTGCCACACCATCATCGGTATAGGCGCGCGGATTTTGACAGTCAAATAAATCGATGTTGTAGCCGGCGACGCGACGCAATACTTTTGGAATACGTTCGGCAAGTTCGGCGCGCTCGCGGGTGGCAATCGTTTTGAGTGCCGATAAGATGTTTTGCAGGCGGGCGCCCACAACAGGTGTGTTTAATGAGCCAAAATTTGCCTGCGTGCCATCGGCCAACACGGCATCGACGCTTAGCACGTTATGCACCATGTTGCCGTACTCGATTGAGCGTGAGCCACACGAGTTATTACCCGTCATGCCACCAATCGTGCACTGCGCGCTTGTCGATACGTCAACCGGAAACCACAGACCATGGGGTTTGAGCCACGCGTTCAAGTGATCGAGCACCATACCAGGCTCGACGGTGATCGTCATTGCGTTCGCATCAAAGGCAATCACGTTGCACAGCCATTTGCTGTTGTCGATAATCAGTGCGTCGCCAACAGTCTGCCCACACTGGCTCGTGCCCGCACCGCGCGACAACACTGCCACCTTTTGATCGCGAGCGATCTCAAGTGCGCGCAGCACATCGGCTTGATCGCGCGGCACAACAACGCCAATCGGCGTGATTTGATAGATCGAGGCATCGGTCGAATAACGCCCGCGTGAGGCGGCGTCAAACAGGACTTCGCCGCGTAAGTTTTTTGCGAGTAACTGGGCGAGCGGCGATGCGCCGCCCGCGCTAGCGGGAAAAAAATGCAGAGGCTTGGCGATTGCGGTCGGTGAGAGCACGTTCAGGCTCCGTTCGAGAAATAGTCCATGC
This sequence comes from Alcaligenaceae bacterium, assembly GCA_947378965.1. Classification (GTDB taxonomy): domain Bacteria; phylum Pseudomonadota; class Gammaproteobacteria; order Burkholderiales; family Burkholderiaceae_B; genus Zwartia. The sequence continues at coordinate 49,039 of CANCMG010000018.1, forward strand.
CCGCCTGTACGCCGCTACCCGCTAGCTTGACGCCAGAGAGTTTGAGGCCCATCTCGACCCCAGCCAAGGTTGCCAATAAAGTCAGATCGTTGCTGTCGCCAAGATGCCCAATGCGAAACATCCGACCTTTGACTTTGCCCAAACCTGTGCCCAACGATAGATCAAAACGTTCTTGGATCAATTTGCGAATATCGTCGGCGTCCACGCCTTCGGGCGTGATGACGCCGGTCAAAATCGGGGAGTACACGCTTGGGTCAGCGCACTGAATGGGGAGGCCCCACGCGGTGACGGCGGCGCGCACGCCAGCGGCCCAGCGCTGATGACGTGCATAGACGTTATCCATGCCCTCTTCGGTAAACATGTCAATGACTTCTGAGAGGCCATAGAGCAGGTTAGTGCTTGAGGTTGAGGGCCAGTAGCCGCCTTTGTTCATCTCGATCACTTCGTCCCACGCCCAAAACGAGCGAGGCATCTTGGCTGTTTTTGACGCTTCGATCGCGCGCGCAGACAGAGCGTTAAAGCTCAGGCCCGGGGGCAGCATCAAGCCTTTTTGCGAGGCAGCCATGGCCACGTCGACTCCCCACTCATCGTGGCGGTAATCGGCACTGCCCAGGCCCGAGATCGTATCCACCATCAATAGCGCTGGGTGCTTGGCGTCATCAATCGCTTTACGCACCGAGACAATATCTGAGGTGACGCCAGTTGAGGTTTCGTTGTGCACGACACAGACGGCTTTGATACTGTGTTCGCGATCTTGCACCAGACGATCATGAATTTGGTTGGCTTGAACGCCACGTCGCCAGCCCGCTAAGGCAGGGAACTGCTCGTCATGGCCTTGAAACGACAACACTTCGGTTTTAAGCCCCAGTCTGGTCGCCAGGCGGTTCCAGAGAAAGGCGAAGTGACCGGTTTCGTACATCAGGACATGATCGCCAGGGCTTAGGGTGTTGGCAAGTGCGGCCTCCCAGGCGCCGGTGCCCGAGGCCGGGTAAATAATGACTGGTTGTTTGGTTTTGAAAATGGTTTGCATGCCTTCGATGGCTTTGCGACCTAAGCCGGCAAATTCTGGGCCACGGTGATCGATTGTGGGCAGACTAATGGCCCGTAGCACTCGATCGGGCACGGGGCTTGGGCCGGGGATTTGTAAAAAATGGCGGCCGGTAGGGTGAAAGTTAAGCTTAATCATCGGGACTCCAGGCGATTGATAAGGGCAAATTACCACAATCGGTGAGTCTCTGAGTACGAAGCCGTACGACCAATGGGCAGGCTCGGGGGCAGAGGCGCAAAGAACGGGAAAGCAAATAATGGTATCTTGTGGCTACCCGTACTTTAAACGCAGCACGCTATCTGCCTAAAAGTCGCTAAACAGAATACAAAAAGGGCACTTACGCGGCCTGTGACACTAAGATTTTTTCGCTTTAATGCCTTGAGTGGCCTGTTATTGACGTTGGTGGTCTGGTGTCAGACGGGCTGCGCTCCTCTGCCTCCGGCCGATGCTAGGTTCACTGAAAAAACGAGCCAAGACTTTGCGACGGCAGCATCTTTTGTTGCGCCCCCACTCTCTTGGCCAGAGCAACAGTGGTGGATGAGTTATCAAGACGACCAGTTAAATGAACTGATGCGCGAGACCTTAGCCGGTTCGCCTGATCTTGCGATTGCTCAGGCTCGCGTCCAGCGCGCGCAAGCGATGGCTGAAGTGGCGGGCGCACCGTTGTTGCCTCAGCTCTCAGCGATGGGCACAGCGACGTCGCAGAGGCTGAGCTACAACTACCTGACTCCAGAGGCGAACGTGATGCGAAACTGGAACCAGTTTGGTCAGGCCGCACTCAACATCAGCTGGGAAATTGATTTTTGGGGCAAATATCGCGCTGGCCTTGTGGCGGCCACCTCAGAGCTTGAAGCAAGGTTGGCCGACCAGGCGCAGGCGGCGCTCGTACTGACAACGGCGACCGCCTCGGCGTACGCAGAACTTGCACGTTTATTTTCTCAGAAAGAGGCAACTGAGCGTGCGGTGGCGATCCGTGAAAAAACCGCTAGCTTGTTTGCAGAACGTTTTACCCATGGCCTTGAAACACGCGGTGGCGTTCGTGAGGCGGATGCTAAGCGCGCGCAAGCCAAAACTGATCTCTTGGTGTTGAACGAGCAAATTGCGTTGCAACGTAATCGCTTGGCAGCATTGGTGGGTGCGGGGCCAGATCGTGGTCTGTCAGTACAACGGCCGAGCGTGACGCTGAGCAAGACCCTGGGCTTGCCTGAGCGCTTAGCGGCTGAGTTGTTAGGGCGGCGCCCAGACGTGGTGGCTGCCAGGGTGCAGGCGCAGGCGCAGGCGGCGCGTATCGATCAAAAGCAGGCTGATTTTTATCCCAATATCAATTTGGCTGGTTTTATTGGTTTGCAATCGCTCGGGCTTGATCGTTTAGGCCAAAGCGGCTCAGTCTTTGGCAGTGTAGGCCCCGCGATTTCGTTGCCGATTTTTACGGGTGGTCGTCTGCAGGGCGAGTTAAAGGGTGCGCGCGCCAGTTACGATGAGGCCGTGGCAAATTACAACCGTACGCTGGTGCAAGCCTTTCAAGACGTTGCCGATGCGGTGACGAGTTTCAAAGCGTTGAGCGGCCAAATTGAGCAAGCCGAAGTGGGTTTAGCCGCTGCGCAAGAGGCTTTTCAAATTGCGTCGAATCGCTATCGTGGCGGTTTGTCGAACTATCTCGATGTCTTGATTGCCGAAGACATCATGCTAGCGAGCTTGCGTAGCGTGACTGAGCTTCGCGCGCGTCGTTTTTCTTTAAATGTTGCCTTGGTACGCGCCCTAGGGGGCGGTTACCAGTCGTCGAACACGAACCCTTTAAATTCACCTCGATCATGACAGAACAGACCTCGGGTGCCGAGCAGCAAAACGGTGCGGCAGCGCGAATCGACCAACGAAAAAAATGGCTGTTGAAG
>CANCMG010000019.1 GCA_947378965.1 Alcaligenaceae bacterium
TCTTCATATCGAGCCCTCATTACCGTTTGTGGTTGAATTAAGAAACTCCACTTTGGCACTTAGATGCCGTTAGGTAAAGCGAGGGCTCTCTGCTTTTCTGTCACCCTCACTCCCCAGGGGGGAGGGAGGCGTTCATAACATCTCCGTTGGAAAAGCCAATCAAACAAAGATATCCGGAGCTCCGGTTCAAGGACCTTTATTCGATTTCGCGCCAGTGATCAACCAATATCTCCAAGCCCATTTATTTGGTGATATTTTCGAGCGGGACAACCTAGACTGGCAAAGCCGTGAGTTGGCCACAGTGGGTGCCCTGGCCGCCACACAAGGAGCAGAGCCGCAACTGCGATCGCACATGGCCGCTAGCATGCGAGTAGGCTTGACGGCTGAGCAGTTACGGCAGTTGATAAAGATTCTGGCTGAACGCGGAGATACGATCGCAGCACAACGTGCCGATGCCGCGCTTAAGCAGGCATTGGCGGCAGTACCGGCCCGCTAAGCATTGCCCTTGCTGCTTTTCTGTAGTTCGCCCGAACTGCGGTGAGTGCCTACATGACGTCCTGCGTCTGTATTTCCGGCAAAATTGAGAAATTGCATTTTTGCCGGAAACAAACGGCTCTAGCCCATCAATGGACTGACCTCGGTTCGAAGTGCTCATGAAACGCACAAAAATAGGCGATTTCAAACATCTTGAAGTATCATGCTATTTCAAGATTTATCAAGATTAGGTGCTTTCATGGCTACAACTGCGCGCGAAAAGTTTTCTTCTCAAGCCTCGCCTGACGTGTTGACCGCATTACGTCAAATTGCTGAGGGACAAGGCCGGCAATTTCAAGCTGTGCTCGATGAGGCTCTGCGTGATTACATTGACCGCCAGCAAAAGACCCGACCCCGCCGCCACGTAATGGCGTCTTTTGCGTCTAGTCTTGACGAGTTTGATCATTTGTATCGCGAACTCGCGAAATAAGCAGTGCCGCGCGATTATTTAACCGTGGCCGATGTACTCGGCATGCATATAGTTTTAATGCAAAGGTATGGCGGCGCAGGTGGGGTTCGTGACCCAGGCGCCCTCGAAGCAGCCTTGTTTAGACCACAAACGGGCTACTACGCCGATATCATTGCTGAGGCTGCAGCATTGCTAGAAAGCCTCGCAATTAATCATCCCTTTGTAGATGGCAACAAGCGGATAGCTTTTGCTGCCGCCGACGTGTTTCTGCGTATCAACGGCTGGTGCTTAAAGAGGCCATCCATGGTCATCCACAAAGAGATGTTGCAGCTTTTCGAGGCTGGCACTTTTGATATCGCCCACATTGAACCCTGGCTTCGAGAGTTTGCTATGACTCAAGAGTAATAGGGTTAGTATCCCTCCCGTAGACCAAAAGCAAAAAGCCTAAGATTTCAGCACCTCAGGCGGTGTGTGATGGACTCAGTGCTGCCACGCCAAAACTATTTCGAACTGATTCCAAGTCGTTCGAACAATTTACAACCCGTTCTGGGCCTCCTTGGGTGCGCCCCTAGAACACTTTCCGGATCAGACAGGCTTCTTCATAGGCCTCAATGTCTTTGAGCCGGTACAAAACCTTCCCCACGATCTTCAAGTACTGCGGGCCCTCTCCGACGGTGCGCCAGCGCTGAAGTCGCGCCACTGAACACACCCCACGATCGGCGAGCATTATTTCGGTCAGGAGCTGGCGGGCAGGTTCGGCCGAGACCTCTGGAACCGGGAGTTGGTGCTCGAGCTTGGGTTCGAAGGCTGCGGTTTTGGCGATGCCACTGGACAGGGCGTCCAGCACGTCACCCATGTTTCCAGCCGGGCGCGTAGCTGTCGCGTTGAATCGGGAGCACGAGCACAATTAACGATGCCCAATATGGCGCTCGATCTCGCTCCCTTCGGTCGCTGGTTTCCGTGCGAAAGAGCCGACTAGTCCCTATAGCTTTGGACCAAAACTAATGTTCAAGAAGTGACTTGCACAATCATTCTAAATTTTGGCCTGATCGTGCTAAAATTTGGCTATGTCATTAAAGGATGCAGTTTTTACTGATAGCCAAGCCAAAGTTTATCTTTGGATTTATGGTCAACCCGAGCGGTCTTATCATCTGAGCGAATTGCGCCGCCTGACGGGTTTGGGTAGCGCGTCTCTTCAGCGAGAGATCAACAGGCTGGTGGTCGCCGGTCTCGCAAACTCAGCGTTGAAAGGCAATCAACGACAAATATCTGCCAATCGTCAAAGTCCCTTGTTTAAAGAGTTAAGCGATTTGACGCGCAAAGTCATGGGCGCAGCCGCGCTGCTTACAGAAGCCTTGCTACCAATCGAACGAAAAATCGAAATCGCCTTTCTTTATGGCTCTGTTGCAAAGCAATCAGATAATGCTGAAAGCGACATTGATATCATGATTGTTGGCAGCGATTTAACGCTCAGCGAATTACTGGGCCAATTATTACCGGTAGAAGAAATGCTTTGCCGAAAGGTTAACCCGACCTGTTACACGGTTGGCGAATTCAAAAAAAGATTAAGCGACACAGACTCGTTTGTGAACAAAGTGCTGAGCCAACCAATCATTCAACTGTTTGGAAATATGGATGACTTTAGAAGCGCTCAGTAATCTTGCCAAAATTGGTAAGATAAAAGCTGAACCAATGAACCGTGCGGAAATTGACCGCATGTTAGTGGTGGCGCGCAGCTTGTCCACGATTGGCGCAGGTGTCCCGGCGGGCACTGCGATACCAACAACGCCCCATACGAAAAATCCTTGAAACCCAATTCTTCCATTGAAGGAACTTCGGGCAAGAGGGGTGAGCGCTGCGGAGTGGTTACGGCTAGGCCGCGTAATCGACCAGCTTGAATCATCGGCGCTGCGTTTGCAACTATCTCATCCGTGTAAGGCACGGCACCCAAAGACTGCACCGCGTCGACCCAAGCATCCGGGTCATCCGTATAGACCCCGAAATGATGCAAGCCCACGTAATCCATACCCTTACCCAACTGATCGCTATGGCATTTATAATAAGGCAACATTAAGCACGCCATCCGTTAAAAAATAGCCGCTTGCTCGCCCAAAGAATTGGTGCGTTGCGGTAGCGCGGTGCGCAAGCGTTTCATGGTCCACATCTTGAATTTGTTTGTTGCCATACCCTCAGATAGCTTATGATGAACTTCATAACAAGCCCTAGGCAATCTGTCGTGGGAGACAACGCATGTCACACATTAGATCCTTGGTCGTCACAATTGTGATGGCGCTGAGCTGTTGCGCAAACGCATACGCTCAGGACTATCCGACTGCACCGATCAAAATCGTGTTGCCTTTCGCGCCAGGCGGTGGGGCGGATAACACCGCTCGCGTTATCAGCGAGCCGTTAGCCAAGCGTTTGGGGCAGCCCGTAGTGATTGAATATCGCCCAGGCGCTGGAGGAACGATTGGGGCAGCGTATGTTGCTGCTGCGCCAAAAGACGGATACACCTTGCTCTTTGCGACGCCTGGTCAGCAAATGACAAATCCTTATTTGATGGAAAAGTTAACGTACGATGCCTTCAGTGGATTTTCACCTGTTGTTGAACTAATTTCTGGCGTGAATGTACTTGTGGTCAATAACAAGTTGCCCGTCACTAACGTGGCGGAGCTCATTGCTTACATCAAAGCAAATCCAGGAAAAATCAACTTCGCGAGCTCGGGGATTGGTTCGTCAAGTCATCTTGCGGGCGAACTATTCAAGAGCATGGCGAACGTAGATATTGTGCACGTTCCGTACAAAGGCTCGGGCGCGGCGGTGTCAGAGGTCTTAGGTGGGGGCGTGCAAATGAGTATTGACTCATTATCGGTGTATCAGTCTCATCTCCAAGCTGGGCGGATTAAACCCCTAGCCGTGGCGACCCAAGAGAGAACACCCGCGATACCAGAGTTGCCAACGATTGGCGATACGCTCGCGGGCTATGAAGCTATTCCTGTTAACTACATCACCGCACCCGCAGGGACACCTCGCGCCATCATTGATAGGCTTAACAAAGAGTTTAATGCGGTCCTACAAGATCCCGTCGTGCGCGAAAGGTTGGTGGCTAATGGCTTGACTGTCAAAGGCGGAACGCCAGAGCAAATGGCTGCTGTGATCAAATCAGAGTCCGCGAAATGGAAGCGCGTGATTGAACAAGCCAATATTGGTAAGCAATAAATCCCAGAGGTAAGCACCGATGACAAAAACTAGTACGTTCAAATTTGTACTGGCGACATTGTTTGTAGCGATGTCTCTTTGGGTGGCGCCGACTCTCGCGATATATCCTGAAAGGCAGGTCACGATTGTGGTTCCGTACCCGCCAGGTGGAGTGACCGATGTGTACGGTCGTGCGTTAGCGCAACGTCATCCCGCGGCAATGGAAGTGCCGACCTTTAGAGAGCTGGGTATTGATCTTGTGTTCGGTAGCTGGTTCGGCTTCTTCGTGCCCACAGGGACCTTCGGTGACATACAGAACACCATCATCGCAGGCATCGAACTTGCGTTGAAAGATCCCACCGTGATCTCGGCGATCGAAAAAACCGGCTTGAGGTATACCAACCTCAAGCAACAGGACTACCAAAAGTTTCTGGATGCAGAAGAGGCTCGGCTACGTCGTCTAATAAAAACGGAAGGCGCTAGCATTCAACTTGAATAGTTATTAGACAATTACATATTTACACTGAGAGAAAAATAATGGAATTAGAAACACTAGAACTGACGATTGCGGACGGCATTGCAACGGTTATGCTAAATCGACCGCCGCATAATGCTCAAAATGCACAGATGCGCGGCGAGCTCATTCAAGTTTTTGATAGTTTCAATGATAACGATGACGTTAAGTGCGCGATCGTTACAGGTAAAGGCAAGATATTTTGCGCCGGGGCTGACTTAAATGAGCGGCCAAATCTTGGCGCAACACCTGGGGCTTACTGGAAGCACAATCGATTAGTGCGCGAAGCCAGTAACTCAATCATCGAATGTAGCAAGCCTGTAATCGCTGCGGTCAATGGTCCAGCGATGGGTGCAGGCCTTGGTCTGATGAATAGTTGCGATATTTGGGTGGCGTCCAATACAGCATTCTTCTCCATGCCCGAAATCAATGTCGGACTGGCTGGCGGCACCGCGATGCTTCAAAGCGTGTTTGGTAAATCGCGAGCGCGCAGAATGTTCTTTACAGGCATGAAGGTCACGGCCGATGAGATGTACCGCCTAGGTTTGATCGAAGCGAGTTTGCCGCCTGACGAATTGATGCCGTATGTCATGGAAATTGCCACAGACATCGCAAGCAAGGCCCCACTTGCGTTGAGCTACGCAAAACAAGCGGCGCAAGTGACGGCAGTGATGCCGCGTCGCGAAGGCTATCGATTCGAGCAAAACATGACCGTTGCGCTTGGGAAAACCGAAGACACGGCCGAAGCACTCAAGGCCTTTAAAGAAAAGCGTAAGCCCGTCTATAAAGGTCGTTGATTCACAGTGAAGTTGAGCGAAGGGTCGTGAAATGAGTGAGCAGATTGACTATCAAGCGTTTCGAAATGAAGTAGAGACGTTTGTTCAAAAAAATTGTCCGAAAGATATTCGGAAGCTTGTCGCTGAAAATCGCAAGCTTTCGCGAGAGCCTTGGAGTCGTTGGCAAAAAATATTGCATCAACACGGCTGGGGTGCGCCAAACTGGCCCACGGAGTTAGGGGGAACAGGCTGGAACCCGAAACAACAGGCGATTTATGGTGAGGTTCTGGCAGAGAACGATTGTCCTGCCCAATACCACCACGGACTTCGTCACATTGGTCCTGTCTTAATTGAGTTCGGGAGCCCTGAGCAGAAGAGCCGCTACTTGCCAGGTATCTTGGATGGATCGGACTGGTGGTGTCAGGGCTATTCTGAACCCAACGCAGGCTCGGATCTTGCCTCACTCAAAACGCGCGGCGAGGTTTGTGGCGACACCATCATTGTCAACGGACAAAAGACCTGGACCTCACACGCTCAGGAATCAGACCTGATGTACACGCTGGTTCGCACATCAGAAGAGGCGCGCAAACAAGACGGTATTAGTCTGTTGATTATTCCAATCAAGGCCCACGGCATTACGGTACGACCGATTCGCACGATTGATGGTTGGCTCCATGTAAATGAAGTGTTTCTGGATAATGTCGAAGTGCCATTATCTGATTGCATCGGCGACGTCGGTAGCGGCTGGAAGTATGGCAAATTTTTGTTGGCACGTGAGCGCTTGAATTCCGCTAATACTGCGCCACTATTTCAATATCTTAGTCGTACCCGCCATTTAATTGCCGAGAAGCTTACCCAACCCAAGCATCGAGCACGACGAGCGGCGCTTGAGTTACGCCTGCTGAACGTGGAGGCAGAATTGCGCGGCATTCGCGAGCTCGGTCTCGAAGCCATCGAAGCGGTGATGAGTAAGACTCCGATCACGACACAGCCGTCGGTGTTGAAGCTCACAAGCTCGCGCTTGTATCAGACGATCACTGAAATCGGTGCAGAGGTTGTTGGCCCAGAGTTTGCTGCTCGGATGCCGCTGCAAGAGGGCTCAGCTTTTGATGAGAATGAGCAAGCGACGCTCTGGATTCAGAACTACTTTTATTCTCGCGTTCGTACGATCTACGGCGGGAGTGATGAAGTGCAGAAAAACATGGTTGCTCGCGAACTGTTTGGACATTAAGCATCATGACATTTATCGTTAAGCCAATTTTTGAATCTGAGTTCCGCGATGCCGCACTCGTTTTTGCAAAAGATGCAGACGCGGATGCTATTGCTGCTGCAGAACCGTCTGAGCGGGTTGATCTGCGCCGTGCGAAGTGGAGCGAAGCGCTTGAACTCGGTTGGGCCGCGTGCCTGATACCCGAAGCTTTTGGTGGACTGGGGGGGGGCGTCACTGATTTTTGCTCTTTGCTAGAAGGGGCTTCCCATTACGCGTTACCTTTGCCTGTTAGCTCTGGGATGGGGTTGCCCGCAGTGCTGCTCTCTACTCTGCAGTTTGCAGGTAAAGAGTCGTTATTAGCAGGGATGGCTGATGGTTCAGTCCGCATTCAGCCGGTTTGGCGTTCACTAGATCCTTATTGCAAACAGCTAGACGAGCAGACAAGCTTGTTCGCGCAGCCGAATGCTGGAGGATGGCAGGTTAATGGTCGAGTAGCCGGGGTGGAAGAGGTGCCAGCCGCTACGCACTATTTGATTGCCTGCGATGGCGGATCGCCAAAAGTCACGAGCCCGCTACTGCTCCTGGTTCCTGCAGGATCAGATCAAGTTGAGTTTGCGCGCGAAATGCGAATCGATGGACGGCATGCCGTCAGTTTGAAATTTGCTGGGCTGACTGTATCGGGTGTACAAGTTCTTGCAGAGGGACAAGCTCTGGGTGAGGCGCTCGATCGCACGAATGCAATGGGTACGTTGTTTGTTTGCGTGGAAGCCGTGGCGTCAATGGGCTCTGTCTTGGAGCAGACGATCCGCTATTTGTCTGAGCGTAAACAGTTTGGTGTGACACTCTCAAGTTTTCAAGTGTTGCGTCATTATGTGGCGGACGCCTACGTGAGATACGAATGCTTCCGTGCTTTCGTTGCGGCACAAGCGGAGTCGACGAGAAGCGGAACGGCGCCAGTCGATCGTGATATTTCACTACTGAAGCTTTACCTCTCTCAGGTTGGGCCAATTGTTGCGCACATGGTGATTCAGACGCATGGCGGCATGGGCATGACAGAAGAGCTTTGGGCGACGAGACTGAACAAACGGATTTTGATGGCTAATTTTGAGTTTGGCGATGGACAGTACCATCGTGAACTTTTATCTAATTTTTCGCAGAATGCCGAGCAACATGCCTGATTTAGCCCTGTTGTTTAATCCTAGTTCGGTTGCTGTGATTGGTGAGTCGAGCGATCGTAATAAGCTAAGCGGACGTACGATTCACTTTCGTCGCTTAACTACACGACGCCGCTCCCGGTGCATCAAACCGCTAGTGATGGCGGGGCGGTGATTCTTGAGAAATATGGTGATTCGCTGTCAGATATACGCTAACCTAATCGTGATGTTTAGACAAATATAACAATGGACGAAGACGGCATGAATTCCAACAAATCTGCATCCGTAGAACAGCGTATGAATGCGATCCAGTCTGTGCTGGAAGCGCGCGGTATGGAACCGGTCGCCGCTATTGAACAAGCGTATCATCGGGCCGAAGAAGACTGGGTACCACGCAACGGTGCCCGGATCATCGCCAAAGCCTGGACTGATCCGGCGTATCGACAGCGGCTTTTGGCGGATGGTAAAGCTGCAGCTGCTGAGCTAGGCTTCGATATGCCGCCCCATCATCGCTACCTTGTCGCACTTGAAAACACCCCGAAGCTGCACAATGTGATTGTTTGCACACTGTGTTCTTGCACTGCGTTTTCGATTATTGGACTGCCGCCTGATTGGTATAAGGATCTGGAATATAGGGCACGTGTCGTCAGAGAGTCTCGCACAGTGCTCAAGGAAATGGGTCTTGATCTGCCTGCGTCCACCGAGATCAAAGTGTGGGATACAACCACGGATACCCGATACATGATCGTTCCACATCAACCTCCAGAAACAATCGGCTGGCCAGAGGATCGGCTTGTGGAAATCATCACAAAAGAATCAATGATCGGCGTTGCACGCTTGATGGGGAGCTAAAACATGGACGGTGTACACGATATGGGCGGTCGCCAAGGGTTCGGCGTCATCCGCTATGCGCCCAATGCATCAGTATTCCACGCAGAATGGGAAAGAAGAGCAAATGCGCTCTACGGTCTGGCTGTTCGCCATGGCATCTTCAACATGGACGAGTATCGTCATGCCATTGAGCGCATGTCCCCATACCATTACATGTCGGCAAGTTACTACGAGCGCACACTGACTAGCCTCGCGACGTTGCTCGTCGAAAAAGGAGTGACGAGCCGGGAGGAACTTGAAAAGCTTGCGAAGGGGGAATTCCCTCTCGCAGGCCCGAGCGCTGCGGGTCGCAGCAACCTGCCTGATCGGCAGCAGTTCAAGCCCGGTGACCGTGTACGTGTGCGCAATGAGTTCTTCGCCGGGCATATCCGCATGCCCGCCTACATTCGCGGCAAGCAAGGTATCGTCGTGCGAGAAACACCTGCCTACCCATTGCCCGATGCACATGCCCACGGCATTCAAGCTGAGGACGAACCGACATACGATGTGGTCTTTCGCACTGAGGACTTATGGCCCAATGCGTCGGACTCTGCGCAAGTGCATGTCGGCGTATTCCAAAGCTACTTGCAAAAAGAGGACTGATCGGTGCTGGTAAAGATGCGAACATAGCCCAAGGATGTTGCTCAAGAGCGATGGTGGTTAGTATCCCTGCTGCAAACTAAAACCAAAAATCCTAAGATTTCAGCACCTTCCGGATCAGACAGGCTTCTTCAAAGGCCTCAATGTCTTTGAGCCGGTACAAGCCTTTTCCCACGATTTTTTAACGCCCCCCCAATTAAGCCCCTATTCGTACTTGTGGTGGGGGTGATGGGATTTATTCAAAGCGGCTTAATGGTCGACGCAGCCGTGCGAATTGCAATCGGATCCAAATATGCATTGGGTCGCCCCCTGGTGAAAAAAAACAGTGTCATCAATTTTTTGTCATCAGGTCATGTTACCGTTTCACCCAGAAAAATTGCGAAATCTCAAACTAGCCTAACAGTCAAATATGAATAATGCTCGACGCAGTCTGTTCTTCTTCGGTTTGTACATGATCTTTGGTGTGGGCGTTGGCTTTATTTTCATGCCTATGTTTATCCTGAACACCTTTGGGTTATCAGCAGGTGACGACGTCTGGATTCGCTTTGTTGGCTTGCTTGGCTCGATTATTGGTGGCTATTATCTATTGATTGTCCGCGCCAAGTTTGATCAATTTATCCCCTGGACCGTGGCCATGAGGTTATACGGCGCTGCGTTCATCGTGGTGATCGTTTTGTTGGGCAAACTTGGTCCCAGTATGCTTTTGTTTGGAGCCATTGATGCAGCGGGTGCCGTCTGGACTTGGCTTGCACTGCGATCGTCGACAAAGTAAAACTTGTCTAAAATGGCAAGCTCGTTTTCTTCAACCTTATTTGTTCGTTACCCTCTACACTTATTAGATAGGCTGTTGTGGTCTGAAGTGATCACTAGATTCGGTCGATAGACTTTAAATGTAAAACATTGCCATGCGTGTGCTTTCGGAGATTTACTATGATGCGTCCATTTAAAAAGACTTTGCTTGCTGCCACGATTGCTGGCACCTTGCTGGCAGGACAGGCGCTCGCCGCTGATGCCCCAAATATTCTTGTCATTTTTGGTGACGATATTGGCCAGTTCAACATCAGTGCCTATAACAACGGCATGATGGGCTACAGAACCCCGAATATTGATCGTATCGCCAAAGAGGGTGTGTTATTCACCGATTGGTATGGTCAACAAAGCAGTACCGCTGGGCGCGCCGCTTTCATTACGGGCCAGTCACCGATTCGAACTGGCCTGACCAAAGTCGGTTTGCCTGGTACACCCGAGGGCATTAAAAAAGAAGACCCAACACTGGCAGAGCTGCTCAAAGCCCGAGGTTACAAAACAGGCCAATTCGGTAAAAATCATCTGGGCGATCGTGACGACATGTTGCCGACTGCACACGGCTTTGATGAGTTTTTCGGCAACCTTTATCACCTGAATGCCGAAGAAGAACCCGAGAACGTTGACTATCCCAAAGATCCCGAATTCAAAAAGAAATTTGGTCCACGTGGCGTGATCCACAGTTTTGCGGGTGGCAAGATCGAAGACACCGGGCCCCTGACGCGCAAGCGCATGGAGACCATTGACGACGAGGTCATGGTTAAAACACTAGGCTTCATGGATAGCGCCAAGCAAGAGAAAAAACCTTTCTTTGTTTGGTTTAACTCAACCCGCATGCACATTTTCACCCACCTAAAACCAAGCTCACAAGGCAAGACGGGGCTGGGTCTGTACGCTGACGGGATGGTTGAGCACGACGAACAGGTCGGGCAACTCTTGGCCAAACTCAAAGAGCTGGGTATCGACGAAAACACTATTGTTGTATACGCGACGGACAACGGCGCCGAGACTTTCACCTGGCCAGATGGTGGCACGACGATGTTCAGGGGTGAGAAAAACACGAACTGGGAAGGCGGCTATCGCGTGCCGGCGATGATGAAGTGGCCAGGCGTGATTAAACCTGGCACTGTGAACAATGAAATTGGGTCGCACGAGGACATGCTGCCGACGCTCGCCGCTGCTGCGGGCGACACCACGGCAAAAGAAGATCTGCTGAAAGGCCGTCAGGTCGGCAATATGAATTACAAGGTGCATTTAGATGGCTACGACCTTGGCCCAGCCCTTCAAGGTAAAACCGAATGGCCACGCAAAGAATTCATTTACTGGACGGATGATGGCAGCGTTGCAGCGCTGCGCTACGGCAACTGGAAAATGACCTTTCTAGAGCAACAGGCGGTCGGCTTGCGCGTATGGCAACAACCGTTCGTTCAATTGCGCGCGCCAATACTCACGAATCTACGCATGGATCCGTTTGAGCGGGCAGAAAAAGAAAACGCCATGGGTTATCAACGTTGGTACTCTGAGCGCATGTTTGCGATTGCACCTGGCATCTCCTACGTGGCGAAGTGGTTGCAGAGCTTCAAAGAGTTTCCACCCCGTATGAAACCAGGTTCGTTCAATCTGGATCGTGTGATGGAATCCATTACCCGCCCTGCCAATAATTAACTTGAGAAAATTTAAATCATGATTCACCGTACTCCTTCATTGCGCAAAATCTTAGCCGCCACGATGCTCTCTTGTGCAAGTACAGTTGTGTTTGCCCAAGCGACCAACTCGCCTGTTGCCATCCCGCAAGTCTCAGACGCCTGGCGTGTTTCATTGACACCCTATCTTTGGGCAACGGGGATATCAGGTAGCGTCGGCTACGGCGGTAATCAGATTGCTTCAGCAAGCATTAGTTCGGGCTCCATCTTGCAAGCCCTCAAGTTTGGCGGGATGCTTGAGGCCGAAGTTCACAAAGGTAACTTTGGTTTTTCGATGGACTTAATGTACGCGAGCTTAGGCAAGAGCGGCTCGCGGGCACCCGACAATTACGTTGACCTCGGTTCGACAACAGACGTCACGCAGGGCGTGTACACGCTCGCGGGTACCTATACGCTGTTTAACAGTAAAAACGTTTATCTAGATGCCTTGGCTGGAGCACGGATTTTCAGCGTGAGCAGTACGACTAACTTTTCTGTAAATGGGTTTCAGGTTGGCTATACCCAAAGTTCAAACACCACCTCTGTAGACCCAATCGTTGGTTTGAAAGGCAGAGTCAGAATCGCAGAAAGCGATTACTTCATCCCATTCTATGCAGACGTAGGTGGTGGTGGCGGTACGACACAACTGACCAGTCAAGCCTTCTTGGGCGCTGGACGCGCCTTCGACTGGGGTGATGTTCAACTTGGCGTCAAAAATTTGTATTACAGCCAAAAAAATCAGAACGTCACCACGAACTTGAACTTTATGGGCGTTGCTGCTGGGGTGACCTTTAGGTTTTAGCCAGATTGACAGTTGTGCAGTAACAAACACTGGGGTAAGCACTTACGATTCCCCTGTATGCACTTACGTTTCTCCTCTATGCACTTACGATTCCCCCCTATGCCTTTGCCGATGTCGAAGGCTTGGGTTCATGCGGGTCTGTGAGGCGTATCTCAAGCAACTGAGAAGAGATAGCAGAATGAATCCAAATTTTGGACCAAACCATGGAACTCAGAACGTTTTAAATATCCAACCTGTGATACCGTTTAGTTTGAATAGCGACTACAACGTCATTACCCGTTCTATTCTTCCCGTTATCTCGATGCCATCACTAGGAGATGGTCTCAATAGTACACAGGGCATTGGAAATTTGACGATTACGCCATCGATCACCTGCGGTTTGAATGATTTTACATTCAACGATCTCAGCGTAATGGATGCATCGTGATCATTGCGCTGAGTTTTTGGCTTCTGCCATCTCTTGTTCACTACGCACCGTCAATACCCCCATCTGACTTGTCCGATAAACTGGCACAACGATTTCAGGGCCTTGAGGTGTGTCTAAATGTGCGATGTGCCTGATTTCAGTACCTCTGACAGGCAATTCGAAAATAGTCCAGGATTTATTAGCTGGATTGTATTTAGCCAAGCGGTCGTTCGTCCATAAATTCGCCCATACATTGTGCTGGTTATCGATTGTTGCGTGATAACCCTGCATGGTTTTTTCTGGGAATGGAATGATTTCTACTTGTTTCGTTTTTGTATCGATGCGGGCAAGCGATGAACCCCAGGAGTTACCGACCCACAGGACATCGCCATTCTTATCCGTTCCCATCCGACGCGGACCTGCCGACCAAGGCATAGGCGAGTTAAATCCCAGGTCACTCATTGATTCGTAAAATTTACGATCTGTCGCAGGGATGGGGGGCGTTTGTACATCCGCGATCTTGATCGGAGTGACCTGGCCGGTTGCCGCATCTGCATGATAGACCGTATCCATAGCCATTTGCGCCCACCAGCCATTTCCATCACGATCAGCGGCGACGCCATATGTTTGTCCTGAGCCTTTAGGATTTGGATCAGGGATCGTCGATTTGTATTCTGTAAATTTCTCTGTCGAGGGATCAAAGCGCACGACACCTTGTGGTGTTGAGGCCCATACCATCCCTTTGTTGTCTACGTCGACTGTCACTGCACCGCCAACAGGTGCCATGCTTTCAGGGGTTTGATAAACGGTAATTTTGTCTGTTTTGGTATCAAGTTTTCCAAGTGCGCGGCGCCCTGGGTTGATATCAAACCACAGGTTGCCAGCTGCATCGCGTGCTAAACCGTGCGATCCTGCAGCCATGCCGTTTTTTGCTTCCGTTTTAATAAAACTCACTGCACCTGACTTTCTATCTACCTTGCCGATCGATACATCTCTATTAGCTGTAATGGAGGTGAAATAGATCGTGCCATCAAGACCTAATGCGCCATCGTGCGGTAACTCACCGATTTTAGAGGTTGTACCTAAGGCCCAGTTGGTACCATCATTTGGGTTGTACTTTGTACCGATCCCTGAGTCTGCATTGATTGGCAGGTCATACAGTGTCCACACTGCGCGCGCGGACTCACCCGTCGGTCTGGGTCGTTCCGTAACTTTCATGGAAGATTCGCCCGGGCCTCGCGCATCAGCGAGGTACTGGACAAATTCTTTTTGATGACGCTCAATCATCTGGTTCGATTTATCTTGCGAGCCGGGATAGACACCTGACACAGGTACCGCTTTCATCAAATTGATAATCTTATTCCAGCCCGCTGCATCAAATTTGAATTGCAGTAGGTAGGAGGGCGAGTGACAGCCCGCACAATTATTCATGAAAAGACTTTTCATGCGTGCATCATGCACCGACTCACCAGGTAACGCAGCCATCATCATCTCACTTGGCAGTTGACGATATCGCGTTTCAGCGTCTGAAATTGCTGCGAGCTTTAAATCTTGCGCATTATTTTTTGAGGTATTTAATCTCACATCTGCTCGATTAAACCCTAGAGCCTGTGCCCAGACTTTATAGGACCCCTCTTGCATAGCCGGAAAATAAAACTTGCCCGATTGATCTGTATAGACACTGACTGTTTTGGTCGAGCCATCAAGTTTGGCTGAGACTGTTACGCCTTCCAGCGTTTTACCGTCCTCTGCGGTGATGGTGCCGTGCAGGACTTTATCTGCCGCAAAGCTTTGTGCGCTCAATACTAGGCCGGCGAATAAAGCGATGCGCGCTGCGTAATGATGAGTCATATTATTTCCCCTTTGGCAGTGAGGTTTCAACAGCTTGTGCGGGCACAGGTATTGTTCTGATATAGCTAATGATTGCATCGACCTCAGCAGGTTTTAAATAGTGCTGAAAGCCGGGCATGTGTTCGGCCCCGTTATTAATAAAGACGCGCATCACCTCATCGTTGCCTGCGGCTGAGCTCTTGTTGAGCATCGGCCCATAGGTTTTGGCACCCATACTGGCTTGCAAGTGACATACCCCGCAGGCTTGTGCAAATAATCGCTGACCTGTCTGCTGTGTGCTATTTAGAGTGATGGGTTCGGCTTGCACCAACCCTGCTTGGCTTAGGACTAAACCGGCCAAAGTGAGCGTGACAACGGTGATTTTCATTTTGTCTCTTATTGTTATGTGAATGATATTTCTAAAAACCATTTTCACTTTGAAATTTCTCTACGTCGAGAACTTTCGTATACGGGTTTACGTTTAGTTTTGTACAGTAGGCGTAAAAATAAAAGCTGAAAGATGAACAGGACACCAATGGCTAGATTTGCTTGCCCATCTAAAACTTAGGTTTATCTTTGGATTTACGGTCAACCCGAGCGGTCTTCTCATCTGGGCGAATTGCGCCGCTTGACGGGTCTGGGTAGCGCGTCTCTTCAGCGAGAGATCAACCGGCTGGTGGTCGCCGGTCTCGCAAACTCAACGTTGAAAGGCAATCAACGAATAAACGCATACCAATAAAAAGCCACCCGAAGGTGGCTAATACCCATGCCCAAGTAGGTGTGGGATACCTGAGCCATCGTCTCGCGCCAGAGGTTGCGTGAGTGCCGAGTTTCATTGGCTAATCCAATGCTGACCCGATTTCAGTCCACGCCCAGCTCACGGAAGGCGTGAGAACTTCTCGAAATAAGCCGTGAAGCGGCCTTGTGCCATATGCGTTGAGCGTTGTAAATTTGACTGACTGCGGTATGATTTCTAAGGCTACCTTTGTCAGGCGGTTTCAGACTTCAATAAACGTCAAAAATGAATGCTCCAGACCTAATATCTGAGTCAGACTATCAGTCTGCGAGGGCACGTCGTCTCTACCGTAGAGCACTCGTGACTGGCCGTATTGAAGTCCCTGCGGTTCCGAGCATGATTGACGAGTATGTCAAGATGTGCGACAAGGTATTCAACGCGACCGGTGTAATTTTTAACGAAGACGAGCTCGGTCATCTTCGCAGCGTGCTTGTTGGCGAACTGGCAACGGCCTTCGCCGCCTCGGCACGCTCGGTCATTGTGATTACCTATGATTCTCCAGTGGGCTCAGTGATGAACTATCATGTGAGGGCCGAGTGGAGCAGCCTTGAGGTTGAGTACGAGAAGTGGTTTGCCACAAGACAGCAGCCGTTCTTTGGCACTGAACCCGATGCACGGGTGTGGAAGCTTGCCATGGCAGCCGCCCAACCAGAGCAATTTCCTATCTTGGACATTGGCGCAGGCACTGGTAGAAATTCGATACCGCTTGCGCGCCGTGGTCATCCACTTGATGCCGTCGAGTTGACCGGTAAGTTTGTGGACATCATTCGGCAGGATGCCCAAAAAGAGTCACTCAAACTGCGTGTCTTTCAGCACGATATTTTTGATCGTTTGCCTGAGCTGCGCCAAGATTATCAACTCATCATTTTGACTGAGGTTGTGACAGACTTTCGCTCAATCGAACAACTTCGTAGCATCTTCACCCTTGCCTCAACATCACTCGCCCCAGGAGGCTGTTTGGTTTTGAATGCCTTCCTTCCAAAGAACGGATACATACCAGATGAGGCAACGCGGCAACTCGGGCAACAGTTTTATTCGACGATATTTACTGATATGGATTTGTCCTCTGCACTAGAGGGGCTACCACTTAGTTTGATTTCGGATGAATCGGTTTATGAGTATGAAAAAACCCATTTGCCAGCTGCAGCCTGGCCTCCAACGGGTTGGTACGAAGGTTGGATCACTGGGCGAGATGTTTTTGATGTGGAAAGAGAGCAGTCGCCAATCGAGTTGCGTTGGCTTGTCTATCAAAAATTTGCCTGACTCAAGTTTTCACTCAATCTGCTTGCTTTCTAAGCCCATTGCCAAGAAGTCTAGTTGCCACAGTTTCTGAAACAGTGCTTTGCCTATCTCTTTCAGTTTTGAAGGACCATGATGCCTGAGAGACTCTGTGGCGCAGACTTGATCAATGATATTGTTGATGGTTAGTTGCCCATTTACCCGACGTAAGAGTGCGGCCTCAAGATTGTCGAGCGTCGTGCTCCAATTGTGCCGCGAGAGTAGGTTGCCGTTTAAGGCACATCTGTATCTCAATGAAGGTACAAAATCGCCAAGTTTGTTTGACGAAAAATTAATTTCGTAGTTATCCTTCGGACGATCTTTACGGCAGGCCATAAAAAAATGACAGGCATTTTTAACATTGATTCGCTCCATCATTGACCACTGCTGCTGTTGCGGCAGACTAACGATTGACGAATAGAAGGCGTTCTCTGTATCGGTTGGAAGATAGTAGGGGCTTTTTAAAAATAGATCTTGAAATTCAAGACCTGCAGAGCGCACCAGATCGATACAGTCGGGGATTGAATAGCTGCGGTCGCGTCCATGCAAAAACGTATCAACTAACCCTGCGTCGAATTGCAAATCGGGGGCAATGTTCATATAGCTTTTGATCGGATGATCAGGTGCCAGGGTGCCTAACATGTCTCTGATCAACAGGATTGACGCCTCATTTTGAGGCAGGTTTAAATCCCGAACGACGGTCTGCAGGATCTCTACACCAATACGTCCGTACTTTGCGTAGAGCATCAGAGCGATGACGCCATCGCGCCGCAAGCAAGTTGAGAGCGCTTGTATTCCTTTTTCGGGGTCGGCAAGATGGTGTAAGACGCCCGTAGAGATAATGAGATCAAAGTCGCGATCTAATTGGCGCACAGCTTCAATAGGAAGCAAGTGCAACTCAAGGTTTTTCAAGTTGTACTTATCTAGCAAATACCGATGGTGACTGAGTGACGCCTGACTGACATCGATCGCTACAATTTTTGCCTGTGGATTGTTGTAGGCTATCACTGCTGCTTGATTCGTCCCACAGCCTGCGACCAAGATATCTAAATCGGCTTTGTACTGAGCATTTGGCCAGAACATACTGTGAGCATGGCTGGGATCAAACCACTGCCAATTATTAACAAGCCACCCACGAAGATCAAGAATAGGTTGAGGATAAACCCACCGTTCGTATTGATCAGAAACGATATCTGCTAGAGGGTTCGTGTTCATTTTTAAAATTGGAGGCGAACCCCTACGTTGATCGTACCTAGAGTCTGACCGCTGCGTGCCTCTGCTGATAGTCCAGCATAGGCATAGGCGTTATCCGAAACCTTTGCCGTGCCGTACAGGCCAGCCTGAACAAAGGTTGCACCAGCATTCGGGGTTGTAATGTTTGTTCCAAATCCGCCCAGTGAGGCGTTAAGCGTTGGATTCAAAACACCTGAAGAGTCTGCACCAACAGCGACATAGGCGCGGTAGGTGTACTTCTCTGTCAAGGCATCATTTGCCTTAGAACCAGCCGCTAACCCCAACATGCCACGTACACCATTGCCGGTAAAGTGATTCACGTTCAAGGCGGTGACAGAGTTTCCTTCATTGACACCTGACTGTGTCACGATCTGCCATGTCACTCGTGCGAAAGGGGTCAAACGCAAGTTAGTCTCTAGATCAATTGGACGGCTCAGGCCTAAACTGATCAGTGCATCATTGCCGAGCACCGCCTTGCTCTTGAAGGCGTTAGCTCCTGTGGCGTCATTGCGAGACAAATCGCTAGAGTTCATGCCGATACTCGCCATGGCGTCGATGACGAATTCTTGAACAGGCATTTTGCCGTAGGCAAAGAGTGAGCCTTGCTGGATCGTGCCAGAACCGAAGCTTGGGTTCAGTGTCGTATTGGACAATGCCAAGCCACCACCGGCTCTCACACCGTTTGCAGCATAAAAGTCTGATCCAAATACTAATTGATATAGATTGCTGCTCCAACCACCCGAATAGTCGTCACTGCCTCGATTGCCCCTTTGATAGGCAAGCTCACCCCAGGCATTAGGATTGGAAAAGGCTGTTGACTCTGCTTTAGGGGTCACACTTGGATTTGAACTGACCGAGGCATTGGGTACACCACCTGACATCGCTGCGTTAGAGCGGGCCATCATTGCCGTATTTTCGACGGGATTAGACATTGCTCCAGGCAAGCTCAGGCCCATTGTGTCACCCAGACGTGACATGACTGCCTGTTGTGCACGCTGAGCGGTTTGGGCGATGACGGCCACCGTCGCTGGGTAGACTTCGCCTGCCAGGGCTTGTGCTGTGGCTGCGATGCCAGAGGCGGTGGTCAGCCTTGACACGCCCGCCAGCAAAGTGTCTTGAGACGAGGTTGAAATACCAGTTTGATTGGCCAGCGCGATTTTATCAAGAGCTGAACCAACAGACTGTGCATTTTTATTACCCGAGGCTGCAGAGATCG
This sequence comes from Alcaligenaceae bacterium, assembly GCA_947378965.1. Lineage (GTDB taxonomy): Bacteria > Pseudomonadota > Gammaproteobacteria > Burkholderiales > Burkholderiaceae_B > Zwartia. The sequence continues at coordinate 19,313 of CANCMG010000019.1, forward strand.
TTGTCGGGTAAGAGCTTGGAATCACAGCGAGATCAATGCTGTTGCTGTTGTACAAGTTATTAAAAGACACAAACTGCGTACCAGCAGCCAGCCCGGCGGGTTGGGCCATCGCTGAGAAGCGACCTGAAATACCGCCCGTAGCAGTCAACATCCTGAACTGGTCACCCAGTTTTGGTACGTAAGGCGCTGAACCATAACCCGCTTCTGTTGCAGAGAACAGGTTCTGTAGCTGAGGCTTTAAGGTTGCCCCAGAGTGGATGACGACGTTGCCATCAACTTGTGTCGCTGAGTAATAGCCCGTGGTACCTGCAGGTGTTGAACTGCTGGCTTTTGTCGTGCCTGCGATATCTTCTTGAAAAGTCGAACCAGCGTTCAACGTGAGGTTTGAGCTCAACGACAGATAACCTGGCGAGTTACCCGGCTTTAACGTACCAGTAACAGTAACGGGGCCAGAAATGGTGCCTATCCCCATCAGTGTTGCGCCTGAATTCACCACCACTGTACCGCTGCCTGTCGGTGAGTTACCCTGAACGGAGAGAATTCCAGAAGCAACTGTTGTACCGCCTGCATAGGAATTTAAGCCAGAGATAACTGTTGTGCCCTGGCCGCTAAACGTCAAGCCCCCCAGACCGCTAAACACACCAGATAAAGTAGCGACACCGTTATTAGGCGAGGTGATCGTGCCACCCGCGGCGCTCACGGTGAAAGGCTGATTAGAGCGATCTCCGGTTGCAAGCGTGAGCGCACCACTCGCAAAAATGGGGTTTGCTGTCACACCGACAGAGGCCAAGGTAAAGGACCCGCCACTTGTCATATTTGGAAGTAGGCTGAGCGCCACCAACAGATCCCAATTGAGAGCCGAAGAATTGACCAGCGACCAACGGTAATTGCCATACATACCACTGAGCGGGCCGAGGAAGGAGGCTGAAGTCACTCCTGTGAACACAGAGGAATAGGTTCCTGCGGTCAGTGTCGATGCCGCAACGCCACTGATTTCACCCGCGTAAATACCAAAAGTTGTTGACCCAGTTGAGTTTGCAACGGCAAGTTGCCCGTATTGAGTCGGTGAGGCAACGATGATGTTGTAGTTAGTGGGTAGTGCACCTTGATAAGTTAAAGCCGTCGAACTTGGCAGGCTATTGTTTCCACCCTGAGCATTGATTAAGTTAATGATTGAGCCATTATTGAGAATTCCAGGCGCGCCGACGCCCGCAAATCCGGCGGCACCGTCATTTCCGGCAGACCCCCCCCATCCTTTAGCTCCGTCAGCACCCGCAACGCCCGCTGTCCCACCATTTCCACCTGCTCCACCAGAACCGCCTAGTGCACCAGCCCCACCATTTCCGCCCGCACCGCCTATTCCACCCGCACCCGCAGCCCCACCGCTGCCACCTTGAATGGCCCCGGTATTCACTAAAGTTTCGATCGTTGCTGAAACTGAAATGCTAATACCGGCACCTCCGTTTCCACCAGAACCACCAGCACCGCCATTGCCACCGTTGCCAGCCAAACCACCCTTGCCACCTTTGCCGCCATCACCGCCATTAGTGGCAATGCCGCCGGAGCCGCCATTGCCACCGTTGCCGCCAACTCCACCATTGCCACCGTTGCCGCCAACGCCACCTTTACCGCCATCACCACCCTTACCGCCAGCTCCACCTAAAATCGTGCCAGGGCTATTAAAAATACCGACCGAGTCAGAAACCTGAACACCTGCCGCACCCGCGCCACCGTTACCACCCGTGGCACCTGTTCCGCCCCTGCCGCCGTTTGAGCCAACTTCACCATGACCTGCCGCGCCACCAGCCCCACTGACCGCTGTCGAGCCTGAGCCACCGTTACCACCCTTGCCACCTGCTGCCCCGACGCCGCCTTGCCCATCACTGCTACCGAGCCCAGCATCACCACCCTTACCGCCAGAACCACCCAAAATACTGCCCGAATTAGAGAATGAAGACATGACATTTGAAACGATTACACCAGAACCACCTGCTCCGCCCCAGCCACTCGCGCCAGCCGAACCGCCGTTACCCCCAGAACCGCCAGCACTACCATTTGCTCCGTTAGGATTTTTACTAGCGCCGTCTGCCCCAGCGACTCCGTCGGCGCCGGCGCCACCGTTGCCGCCGTTACCAACGCCATAACCAGCGCCACCCGATCCACCTCCGATCAGCCCTTGATTGGCTAACTGAGTGATTGAAGAGCCTGGGTTAGCGACCACACCAGCACCGCCCTTGCCACCCTCGCCACCGAGTCCACCCTTACCGCCATCGCCTGCCTGTATACCCCCGCCATAAGAACCACCCGCACCACCGTTACCGCCCGCTCCACCCATCGCACCATTGCCGGCAGCAATTTGTCCGTTATTGATTAAATTGCCAACGATTGACAAGCCACCAACAAAGATTCCAGAACCGCCGGGCCCACCGCTGCCAGCATTGGTTCCGCCGCTGCCGATTAACCCCACAACGCCATCTGCTCCAGCCCCGCCCGCTCCACCGCTGAGGACTCCAGTTGTCACTGCATTCGTCAGTTCAGGGATATTGCTTGCTCCTATGACAACCAGGCCGGCAAAACCGCTTCCGCCACCCAGTGCTCCAACACTACCAACCAGGGCTGTTGAATTGGTCTGGTTAGAGGACACGGCCGTATGTTCAAGCCCGTTTGATCCAGGCGGTGTTGCAAATACCAGCGGGTTAGCTAACGTAAAAATAGAAGCGATTGCAAGAGATAGTTTCTTTTTCTTATAAAACGCTTGATTTTTCGGCATCGTAGAAAACTTTAAAAGTCGAGGGGCTGTGTCAGGTAGAAATTCGGAGCGGCGGCTCATGCAAAATCCATTCATTGAATGGTCATTTTTTAGTTGCGCGATGCCGTTCGTTAAATTCAATGATGACTGATGTCATTACCGACTGATATCAGTCATCACTGTCAATATTCAGCGGTTTTACTTAGTAAACTCAGCTTAAATCAACAGTCAAATAAGCGATAAGTGTATGTTAATACTACTCAGATTGACAGCGAAAGCCAACCGCTATCATCCCCTGAAATTTAGAGAGGCTCACCACTGTTTGATCCGCACCTTGGGGCGATTTAAACATTCAACTCGCTCATCAAAGCTGCTGGCGCCTCTATACTTTCGCAAGGGGCTAATCCGTCACCGCATCGGTTACCCTAGCCGCAAACCATCGGTCACATAAATTGAAACACACATGAAACGCTTCGCTAAGGTGATATCTTTATTTAGCTCGCGGGCGACTATGCGCTTGCCAAAAGAGCGCCTTGTTCAAACGAAAATTAACAAAAAACCATACAGCATCTCTTCAGACGACGATTACCTTGACCACGTTAAAGGCGAGTTCGAGCCCGAAATGGTCTCGCTTTTCAAATCACTCATTCAACCCAATGACACGGTCTTGGATATCGGCGCAAATATCGGCTGTACCTCAATATTGTTTGGCGATCTTAGCCGCAAGGTCTACAGTTTTGAGCCGTCTTCTACTACGTACCGCTGGCTTGTTGAGAACGTGCAAAGAGCCAGGCTAAACAATGTTGAAACGATCAATCTCGGCCTGGGCAAAGAAGCAGGCACGTTTGACTTAACCTTTTCGCCAAATAACCGCTCTGGCGGTTTTGTGTCTAATTTAACAAGTGCCTCTGAAGGGCATCAAGTTGAACAAATCACCATTGCAAAGGGCGATGACTTCATCCGTGAGCGTCAAATCGCTAAAGTTGATTTTATTAAGATCGATGTAGAAGGTTTTGAGCAGAGCGTCATCGAGGGGCTTGCTGCGACCATCGCGCGTGATCAGCCGATTGTCGCGCTCGAGCTGAATCACTGGTGCCTCAATGCGTTTCAGCGCACCTCGGTGCCAGATTTTTTTGATTTTCTTCGTAGCGTGTTTCCGTATTTGTATGCATTGGATATGCGTTATACCAGCCACCTGCGTGATCGACTTCAGCGAGAGCTGCTACCTTTTCTTTATGACAAAAAAGATGCAAGAAATTTGCATGATCAAGATGCGGCCTACCACGTGATGTATCGCCACATCCTGCATGGCTCAAGTTACCCGACGTTGGTGGGGGCATTCAAGCCCACACAACTCAATGCCCTGTCTTTAACGTTTGGCCTACAGCTTGCCGGGCGCGAGGGATACTAGCGCTACCTAAACGCCATGTCTGTCAACCCTTCACATGCCACCTATCGGCCAGACATTGATGGCCTGCGCGCCATCGCCGTCTTGGCTGTCGTGCTGTTTCATGGTTTCCCACAGATTTTTAAGGGCGGTTTCATTGGTGTAGACATTTTTTTTGTGCTGTCGGGCTACTTAATTAGCCGGATTATTTTTGAACAATTAAATCAAGGTACGTTTAATTTTCTTGATTTTTATGCTCGTCGAATTAAACGAATTTTCCCGGCTTTACTGATGGTCTTAGGCGCGGCCTACATAGCAGGGTGGTTCACGCTGCTTGCAGACGAATATGGCCAATTAGGTCAGCATATTGCCGCTGGTGCGGCATTCATCTCAAATTTTGTGTTGTGGGGCGAGGCTGGTTATTTCGATCATTCAGCCCATACCAAGCCTCTGCTTCATTTGTGGAGCTTAGGCATTGAAGAGCAGTTCTACATTGTGTGGCCGTTGCTGTTGTGGTTGGCGTCAAAGCTAAGATTTTCAGTCTTTGCGTTAATAGTGATCCTTGCCGCCTTATCCTGTTATCTGAACGTCACCGGAATCAAAAGTGACGCAGTGGCAACGTTCTACTCACCCCAAACGCGGATTTGGGAGCTTCTGATAGGAAGCGGGTTGGCGTGGTGTGCGCTTGATCAAGCACGTATTCGTACACGTATGGCCAATATTCTTTCTTGCATAGGCTTTATCGTCTTGAGCTACGGTCTAATCCGAATTAACCGAGACCTCCAGTTTCCGGGTAAGTGGGCACTGATACCGGTGTTGGGTACTGCCTTTATCGTGGCCGCTGGGCCTCTTGCTTGGCTTAACACAAAGATATTGTCTAACAAAGTTTTGGTGTGGTTCGGTTTGATCAGTTACCCGCTTTATCTGTGGCACTGGCCACTACTCAGTTTCGCCTGGATTGTCGAGGCAGCCCCGCCAAGCAACACAACCCGTATGGGGCTGATCGTTCTTTCGATTGCGCTCGCCTGGCTCACCTACCAGTTGATCGAGCGGCCGATTCGTTTTGGCAAGCACGGTGGTCGCAAGGCAGGCCTTCTCGTTGTACTGATGCTCATACTTGGAGGGGTAGGTTTGGGTACGTTTTATGAAAGAGGCTTTCCGTTTCGTAAAAGCGTGCAGTTGGCCGACGCGTTGTACACCTCTGAAGCACATCATATTGAAGCCAACTTGGTTGCTAGTTACCGCAACTACGTCGGGGGTGAGCCCAGTCACTCAAGTCAACCCGTGGTCTTAATTGTTGGTGACTCTTTCAATCCCAACTGGACTGTTGGGCTCAATACTGTGATCGATATCAAGCAATACGATATTGTCTCAGTATCGTATCTTGGTTGTCAGGTAAGCGTTACGGCCGAAAAAATCATCGCAATTGCCAACGAACCGAAATTTGAACGCTACTGTCAGCCCTTTGAATTGTGGATCAACGATCCAAGTGTTATCCGCAGGCTCGCCGCGGTGATGTTAGTCAGCTATCGGCCTTTTGAGTATGCTGTCAACCGATTTAGGTTTGACGTGATCCGGGAGCTAAAGAAAAAAAATAGTCATTTTGATGTCTTTGTATTTGGTAATTACTTTCAACTTGATTCTGAAAAGTATTCGAGCTGTGAAAAGTTAATGTACAGAACGGGTCGGCAAGCTGACGTGTGTATGGAACTGGCGGATTATCCAAAAAAACAAATAAGCCGAGAAAGCTTGCCGTTTTATCCGCACGACCTTAAGTTCGCGTACGTCGACCTAATCGGCTTAACTTGCCATGAACATAAAGCGGGCTGTCCAACCCAAGCGCAAGGTGTACCTTTTATTAGTGACTCTCATCACTTGAACGCCACCTTCATCGCAAAACTCATGCGTGATCTTCAGGCGACGCAGTCAACAAAGCTAGAATCCCTAGGTCTTCAAAAGTACTTGGTCAATCGGCCGAGCCCTTAAAGGTAAGAGACCGATGCAGTGCATGAGTTTGATCTTTCGCAAACGAAGGCTTGAAGTTTTATGTTTTGCCACCAAATAGGGATTGATCCTTAGTGCAGCGCACTGAAATTTAATGTTGCGCTTTATACTCAAATCACTGTTGACTGTTAAGACCTCAAAATGATGAAAATCTCGTGCCCTCATTGCCATAAAACCAATCAACTTGCGATCGAGCGCCTGGCTAGCCAGCCGATATGCGGTGCGTGTAAAAAGGATTTGTTGTCAGCGCCGATTGAAGTCGATGAGCAATTGTTTGGTGAGTTAACCGCGCAATCGCCCCTGTCGGTGATTGTTGATTTTTGGGCCTCGTGGTGTGGGCCCTGCAAAATGTTTGCACCGACCTTTCAAGCAAGCGCGCTCAAACATACCAATGAAGTCTTGCACGTTAAGGTCAATACTGAAGAGAATCAAGCGCTGTCGCAGCGGTTAAGCATCCGGTCAATTCCGACCTTGGCTGCCTATTCAAAAGGTCAAGAACTTACCCGCGTCAGTGGGGCGTTGCCTGCGCCCTCGCTTGAGCAGTTTGTGCAACGAGCGATGCACGATGCGGGTTAGAGTCGTTTAGTTCTTGGGCATTGATTTCAACAAAAGCTGCATTTGTTCCTTCTCAAGTACTGCTGTTTTTTCAGCGTATCGTTGATAGTCTTTAGGCCCCATATATTTAATTTCCATCAAGTTTCTTTTCACCATCTCGGTAAATTCTGGCTGTTTGACCGCAATGGCAAAAGCTTGATCTAGCTTGTTGATAATGGCGGGGTCCATGCCGATTGGGCCGACCACGCCAAACGGCGACAGCGCCACAACATTAAAGCCTTCTTCCTTTAACGTTGGCACGTTTGGATAAGATTCAAGGCGCGTGTCTGCAAGGCTGGCAAGCAGGCGCGCTCGCCCGTCCTTGATAAATCCGTCTAACGCCGGTGAACCCGCTCCCACAAAGATATCGACCTGGCCGCTCATCAAGCCCGTCACGATGTCTGACGCACTTTTGTAGGGTATATGGGTGACCTTAAAATTACCGGCTCGAGCAAAGGCTTCCATCGATAATTGTGGCGTGCTAAAGATACCCGGTGACCCAAAGGGATAGCCCGGATTGGCTTGGGCATCTACGGCAAGCTCTTTGACAGACTTCCAGCGCGAATCTGCCCGCACCGCAATCAGATAGTTGTAATCCACAAGCGAGCTAATGAAGGTGAGATGCTTAATTGGATCGAGGTTGGTTTGCACGACGTGTTGCTGGCGAAAGATGCCGACAGGAACAATGCTAAGAAGATAACCATCCGGTTTTGCGTTGATCAATTGACTGGCACCCAGCGTGCCGTTGGCACCCGGTTTATTTTCTATGACAAGAGACTGCCCGAGTTCTGGGCCCGCAAGTTTAGCCAGCGTTCTCGCCACGACATCGGTGCCCGAGCCTGGGCCATAGGGCACCAGTAATTTGATCGGCTGGGTTGGAAAGCTTTGCGCACAGGCAAGCGTTGTCAAAAAAGACAGGACAGAGCTCAGGATCAAACGTGAAATACGCATAGGGTCTCCGGTGAATAGGTCATGGTGCTGCGACTAAGTGCTGTTGTACTGACTCTGCATGCTGTCGTGCAATCTATTATTTGTAAACAACGGTGAGTGTTTCTGCGACGAGCGCTGGCTTTGCAACGCCTTCAATCTCGACGGTGTTGCTATAGGTCAGCCGTGCACCGCCCTCGATCTCGTCATATTTTTCGAGCGTGCGGTGTAGGCGAATGCGAGCACCGCATTGCACCGGGCTCACGAAACGAACTTTATTTTGACCATAGTTCACTCCGCGCGAGCGTTGCTTGATTCGGACAATTTGACTGGCCAGATAAGTGACGAGCGAAAGCGTGAGCATGCCGTGGGCGATTGTTTTGCCATCTGGCATTTGTTGTTTGGCACGCTCGCGATCAATGTGAATCCAGTTGTGGTCACCAGAGACCGCAGCAAAGTCATCGATCCGTTTTTGGTCTACGGTCAGCCAATCACTACTGCCAACTTTTTGGCCTACGTATTGCTTCATATCTGAAGGAAATTCGACTTCGAGCATGATTGACTCCTAGACTATTGGCGATATGTTTGAAAAGCTAAATTTGTTTAAAAAGTTGCGTAGTAAGCAGGCGTGCAATGTTTTAAGTGCTGCAGGTAGTCTAAGCAGTTTGAGCGCGGCAAGTGCTGAAATCAGTCTAAGTCGCTCGAATGTGGCCATAGAGGCTTAGTCGCACAGGCGCACCAAGCGTTCGCGGATGATGTGCTCGGCCTCTTGAACAATTCGAGAGACTAGTACTTCGCAACTAGGGATGTCGTGAATGAGGCCTTGCACTTGTCCGACTGTCCAGATGCCACCCTCTACATCACCCCCTTCGTAGACACCTCGGCCTTTGACGCCGGCGACCTTTGGGCCGATTTCAGCGATGGTGGCGCCTGACTTTTCCATCTCTAGCACGCTAAGCGCCAAGGCGTTTTTGTAGACACGGCTGCTATTTCTTAAGCTGCGCAAGATCAGGCAGGTATCGTGCTCAGCTTGCGCAACGATGGCTTGTTTGATGTTGTCATGAATCGGCGCCTCGATCGTGCACATAAAGCGCGTGCCCATGTTGATCGCTTCGGCCCCAAGGGCTAACGCTGCCGCGAGGCCGCGTCCGTCGCCAAAACCACCCGAGGCAATGACCGGAATCTTTAGTTTGCTGACAGCAGCAGGGATTAACACCAGACCCGGAATATCTTCTTCGCCAACATGGCCCGCGCATTCAAAACCATCGATACTGACCGCATCAACGCCGATGTCTTGTGCTTTCAGTGCATGCCGAACAGTGGTGCACTTGTGGATGACTGTTATGCCAGCGTTTTTAAAGGCAGGCATGTGCGCAGAGGGGTTGTTGCCGGCGGTTTCGACAATCGTGACGCCAGCATCAATGATGACATCTCGGTAGGCCTCGTAGGGGATGGGTTTGAGTGAGGGTAAAAAAGTGAGATTCACACCAAAGGGTTTGTCAGTCATGCCACGCACGCGCTTGATTTCATCGTGAAGCGCTTCAGGGGTTGGTTGGGTTAAGGCGGTCAGTATTCCTAGGGCACCAGCGTTAGAGACTGCCGCGGTGAGCTCGGCACGCCCCACCCATTGCATGCCACCTTGAATAATGGGGTGGGCTATACCCAACAAGCGTGTGATCGCGGTTTGCATTGTGTTTATCCTTTACGGCGTAGCGCTTAACGTGTCACCGCTTGCGATGAGGTGAGGTCGATAGGGTTGACAGCCCGGACTCAGATGCAGCTTGGCACCCGTCAGCTTCTGTAGCGTATCAAAGTCGATGTCGTCGGCGATGCGCTGCACGACGAAGCCTTGTGGGGTGACTTCGATTAAAGCGAAGTTTGTATAAATTCTGGTGACACACTTGTGACCAGTTAACGGATACGCGCAACGCTCTAGCAGCCGAGGTGCACCATCCTTTTGGCAATGCTCCATCAACACCCAGACGTTGGCAGCGCCCGCTGCAAGATCCATCGCGCCGCCTACCCCTGGGGTTTCAGTTGCAGAGCCGGTAGACCAGTTTGCGAGATCGCCATTTTCGGCGACTTGAAAGGCACCCAGGCAGGCAATATCAATGTGTCCGCCACGAATCATTAAAAAAGAATCGCTATGACTAAACACTGAGGCGCCCTTTAAGAGCGTGAGGTGCGATTTGCCGGCACCGACGATATCGTCGTCTTCTTGCCCAGGTTCAGGTGCGGGCCCAAGCCCGAGTAGGCCTTGCTCACTCTGCAGCAAGACCTCGCGCCCTGCAGGAATGTAATCCGCGATCATGGTCGGCAAACCAATGCCAAGGTTGACACAGTAACCCTCAGGGATATCTTCTGCTGCGACGCGCGCAATATCTTTTCTATTTAGCCCTTTCATTTTTTTATCTCAATGACTCGGTCGATGAAGACGCCTGGTGTGATGATGTGTTCAGGATCGAGCTCACCTAACTCGACAAACTCGTTGACTTGCGCAATCACCAACGTTGCTGCGCCAGCCATCGCAGGATTATTGACACGTGCGCCACGGTGATACACCAGATTGCCCCAGCGGTCGCCTTTCTTTGCTTGAATCAGCGCAACGTCACCAACCAATGGTTTTTCAAAAACGTATTCTTGTCCATCGATGAGGCGTGTTTCTTTGCCGCGCGCCAAGTCAGTGCCCGCAGCAGTGCGTGTGAAGAAACCGCCGATCCCGGCCGCACCTGCACGAATGCGCTCAGCCAACGTGCCCTGCGGCACAAGCTCAAGCTCGATCTTGCCAGCACAATAAAGTTCATCAAAGATAGTCTTTCCGACTAAGGCGCGTGGAAACGAACAGACCATTTTTTTGACCCGATTGGCTCGCATCAGGTCTGCGATCACATCGCTGCCAGTCGTCGTATTATTTGCCACTAAAGTCAGGTCTTTCACCCCTAATTCGAACACGCCGGCCAACAGCTCGGCCGGTCGCCCCGACGTGCCGAAACCGCCGATCAACAGCACATCTCCATCCTTGATGCCCTGTACGGCTTGCGCCATTGAGTCAACACGCTTATTAATCATGGCTAATCCAGATCGTTACCGCGCATATCTGCATTGCGTCGCGCTCGACGTGCCAGGTCCAGCATGACGGTGCCGATTGCGTTTGGGTTATCGATCGGTTCGGCTTGAGGCCCGCGATGCCAGCCTTCCATCGCTGCCAGAAAACCACCGCCTAATTCAAACACTCGAGCGGTGACTTCGGCGCTTTCGGCGCTGGCTAACCAGGTCGCAGCGGCGGCGATCCAACGAGGATGGCGCTGCGCGATTTCTTCGGGCGTGCGCTCACGTAAGCTTTCGGTCATACGCGTTTGTGCATGGGGGCTAATAGCATTGACAGTGATGCCATAACGTTTTAATTCACGGGCGGTGATGATGGTGAACGCAGCGATCCCGGCTTTGGCTGCGCCGTAATTGCTTTGCCCAATGTTGCCGAGCAGGCCTGAAAATGACGTGGTGTTGATGAGCCTTGCGTTCACAGGTTCGCCGGTGAGTTTTTGTTGAGCTCTCCAGTACACGGCGGCGTGGTGGCAAGGTGCGAAGGTTCCTTTTAAGTGAACCTTGATCACCGCATCCCACTCGCTTTCTTCCATGTTCACAAGCATGCGGTCACGAAGAATACCTGCGTTGTTAATGACGACATCGAGCTTGCCAAAGTGCTCGACCGTGCTGTGAATCATATGCTCGGCTTCTTTCCATTCAGAGACGTCGTCACAGTTTGCAATCGCCTCGCCCCCGGCTGCTTTAATTTCGTCAACGACTTGTTGCGCGGCTGAGGTGTCTCGCCCCAGTCCTTCTCTTGAGACGCCAAGATCATTAACAACAACTTTGGCTCCGCAAGCGGCTAATTGCAACGCGTATTCGCGCCCGATTCCACGTGCAGCGCCGGTAACGATGGCGACGCGTCCTTCACATAAGCGGCTCATGATTGACTAGGTTCCTTGAGTTAGTGTTCAAATTTTGGTGGACGTTTTTCGATAAATGCTTGTGCGGCCTCTTTGTGATCGGCGCTTAGCGTGGCGGTCACATGATTAAAGGCTTCTTGATTGAGCGTTTGATCTAAGGTGTTTTGTAAAGCTTGGTTTAAGTTGTCTTTCATGAGCGCGAGGGCTTGTCGCGGGCCCTTCGCAAGTTTTTGGGCAATTGCAGTGACCTCTGATTCAAGACTTTCACGCGAGCAAAGACCCGTCAACATCCCCAAATCTTGCGCTTGCTGCGCACCGATTGTGGGCGACAGCAAATACAGTTCGCGAGCCTTCGCAAAACCGACGATGCGCGGTAAAAAATAATGTCCGCCAAAATCGCCAGGCAAGCCAACGTTGATAAAAGCCGTTTTGAATTTTGCCGAGTCATCTGCATAACGAAAATCGCAGGCCAAGGCGAAAGACAGGCCTGCGCCTGCAGCGGGGCCGCGAATCATGGCGATGGTTGGAATGGGCAGGGTATGCAGTAATTCTGTAATTTGATTGCGCGTGCGCAAGCGCGCAACTTTCTGCTCAAACGATAGAGCCTCGGCGGGTGAGTTTGCCATGCGGGCCACATCGCCACCAGCACAAAAAGCATCGCCCGCGCCGGTCAATACGATTGCACCAATCTGCTTGTTATCCTTGGCCTCAAGCAGGGCCTGCCCTAACTGGTCGTACAGCTCGGGGCTCAAGGCGTTGCGACGCTCGGGGCGATTCATGACAAGCGTCATGACGCCCTCGTGCACGGATCTGAGTAATGGTGAGGACTGCTCTGGCATATTGTCTCCGGATGGTCTCTAAGTACCTTAAGCAATAGCTTAGAGCAAAATATCGTTTTCGGTAAAAAAAGAAAAACCACTGCCTAAAGGCGTGATTTGAATGGTATAAAACCAAGACGAGGCTCACAGCCGACCAGTTCTAATATTTGGTTTAAACCAAAAGATTCATAGGGACAACACAATGAGTATCAAAGGCAAGGCCTATATCGCCGGGATTTTTGAGCACCCGGCTCGAAAAATCACAAATATGTCGCTGGCACACTTACACGCTGAATGCGCCAAGGGGGCACTTGAAGACGCCGGCCTGACCATTCACGACGTTGACGGCTACTACTGCTCAACCGATGCGCCTGGAAGCTTGGGCGGCATCAATATGATTGACTACATGGGGTTGACGGTTAAGCACTCTGACTCGACCAACACCGGAGGCTCGTCTTACATGTATTTAGTCGCGCATGCGGCTGAAGCGATTGCGGCGGGCAAGTGCAGTGTTGCCTTGATTACCTGTGCGGGGTTTGGGCGCCCCGGCACGATCGCGCGTGACTTGGACACCACCATCCCAGATACGCCGTTTGAAATGCCCTATGGGCCTGTCACGGTAAATTTATACGCACTTGCTGCGATGCGACATATGTATGAGTTTGGCACCACCAGCGAACAACTCGCTTGGGTCAAAGTTTCCGCATCGCACCATGCGCAACACAATCCTAATGCTTACTTAAAGAAAGTGGTCACGGTTGAAGATGTTGTGAATTCGCCTTTGATTGCCGACCCACTGCATCGCATGGATTGTTGTGTGGTGACTGATGGTGGTGGTGCGGTCATTGTGGTGAGCCCAGAGGTTGCTAAACGGCTGAAACGTCCGTTAGTGAAGTTAATTGGCGCTGGCGAATCACCTAAGGGTCAGATGGGCGGCAAGATCGATATTACGTATACCGGTGCGGTGCGCTCGGGCCCAATCGCGTTTGCTGAAGCAGGCGTCAAGCCTAGCGACATCAAGTACGCCTCAATTTACGACAGCTTCACGATCACCGTGGTCATGACGCTTGAGGATCTTGGCTTTTGTAAAAAGGGTGAGGGCGGCAAGTTTGTGATGGATGGTAATTTGATTTCTGGCGTGGGCAAACTGCCTTTCAACACGGATGGCGGTGGGATGTGTAACAACCATCCGGTTAACCGTGGCGGTATCACCAAGATCATCGAGGCCGTGCGCCAGCTGCGCGGCGAAGCCCATCCCTTAGTGCAAGTTAAAAACTGCGATATTGCCTTGGCTCACGGAACCGGCGGTTCGCTGAGTACCCGTCACGGCAGTGCCACCTTGATTATGGAAAGAGAGTAACGCCATGACCACACCCTATCAAGACAGAAAAATCCCTGCCCCCAAGTTGAACTATGGCGATGAGCCTTATTTTGACGCGGCCACCCAAGGCAAGTTGATGATGAAATATTGCAACGACTGCAAGCAATACCATCACTATCCTCGTGCGCTATGCCCGTTTTGTTTTAGCGATAAAACCGAATTTAAACAAGTCAAAGGTACGGGCACGGTGTACAGCTATAGCGTCACGCGTACCTCGGGCCCTGTGCCCTATGCGATTGCCTATGTCACGCTTGATGAAGGTATCACGATGCTCACCAATATCGTCGATTGCGACCTGGATACGATTCGTTGTGGACAGAAGGTTGCGGTGACCTTCAAGCCCAGCGAAGAGGGCCCTGCCATCCCCATGTTTAAACCGGCTTGAGTCCAGAGGGTAAAAAATGAGCGACGCGCTTTATACCTACTGGGTCGGGATGGATATCCCGGCCGACACGAGCGCTGCCGATGTTGCAGCGTTTAATGATTTCTACTCGGGTGTGCATAAGCCTGAAGTATTGGCTGGTAACCCCGGCTTTTTGCGTGGGCGACGTTATGAGCTTGCGCAAGACGACACGCGCGGCCCGCGTGGGCCACGCTTTATCGCGGCCTACGATATCGAAAGCAAAGAGGCAGCGCAACTCTATATCAGTCGCAATGATGGGCCCGTCAGTGGGCGGCCTGTGTACAGCGACGGCCCTGCGGCTTGGCAAAAGCGCAGCACTAAGTGGCGTTTGATGTGGCAGCACGTATTAAACAACCCTGAAGCGGCAAAAGTGTCTGATTCGCCTTATATGTACTTGGTCGGGATGAACGAAGCTGCCGGTTCGGGCGCGGCTGAGCTGGCGCAATTCAATGAGTTTTACAACACGATCCATGTGCCAGAAGTGTTAGCAGGCTATGGTTTTGTGACCGGCGCGCGTTATAAAAATATGCGTACCTTTCTTCATCCTGAGCCTGGCGCACCAAACTTTTTGGCGATGTATGGCATCAAGGATGAGGCCGCGGCAAAGTCGTTCATGAAAGATCGATTAAGCGCTGATCCTGGTGGTAATTCTTTCTCGGCTGGCCCACCGCCTTGGCAAAATCGCGATACGAAGTGGCGTTTGACTTATCGGTTGGTTGGTTGATGCAAGGCTGCTCTTGACGAATTAAGTTTCGGCGATCGGGGATCGTCTCTCAGTTTGACGGTCGCTGTATTGTTCGATGCGTTCTGACTCAATGAACGCGTGGCAGAGAAAGTCAACATGCAACTGGTCGCACTGTTTAAGCGTGTACCAACGTACTTAAATTTTTAGCAATTTATTAGAATATAAAGGCATCACCATGATTTATTCTCGTCACGTCGGCGACGCAAAAATTTATAACGTGATTGAATATAGCGGCCCCACGCACGCGGCTGATTTTGTGTTTCCTCAGTTAGATGTGCGCGATATCGTGCCGCATCTGTCGTGGCTGGCCCCCCATCACTACAACATCAAGCTGCAACGCTTTATCGTGGCGATGCAGTTGTGGGTGATGCACATGGGCGATAACGTGATCGTGATCGACTTGGGTGTTGGCAATCATAAAAAGCGCGGCTCAGAGCGGATGAACATGCTCAACACCTTGACGCCGCTTTGGCTTGATGCGGCGGGGGCAAGCGCTAAAACAGTGACGCACGTGATCGTCACGCACTTTCATCCTGATCACGTCGGTTGGGGTACCCGCATGGTGGATGGTCGTTGGGAGCCGATGTTTCCGAACGCGCGTCATTTGATGCCGCGGGTTGATTTTGAAGCTGCATACGCTGCGTATAAAAATGGCGACAAGGGTGTGATCAGTGGCTCGTTTGAAGATAGCGTACTGCCGCTGTATGAATTGGGCTTGATTGACCTGATCGATGATGGCGATATGGTGGCGGGTTGCTTGAAGGCTGAAGCCATGCCTGGCCACACGCCTGGCTCGCTGCACTTTCGGTTGCAGTCAAAAGGGCAAGAAGCGATCTTTGCTGGCGATGTGATGCATAGTCCGTTGCAGATTGCGATGCCGCATATCAATACCTGGATCGATGCGCATGCTGAGCAGGCACGTGCCTCACGTGCCTTGTTTCTGAAACGTGCCGCTGAACGCAATGCCATGATTTTTCCGGTGCACTTTGGTTGGCCACACTGTGGTTACATACGCGGCGACAGCACGAAAGGCTACAGCTTTGAGCCGGTCGAGCCTGAACAGCGTGGCGAGTAAAAAGTTAAACAACACCGTTAGAAAGACTTGAAAATAGGGTTAAAAATGAAAAAGATCCTGCAGATGTTTCTCTTCATGATTGGAGTATGTCCTCTATTTTCAGGCGCCCAAACCTATCCAGATCGACCGGTAAAAATGATTGTGCCTTACCCGGCGGGAGGGCCTGCTGATCAGATCGCCCGTGAGCTGGCAAACGGGCTGTCGCAGGCGTTGGGTCAGACCTTTGTGATCGAGGCCAAAGGTGGCGGCAGTGGCGTGATCGGTACCGGTTTCGTGGCGAAAGCTGCGCCCGACGGGTACACGCTGTTGGCAGGTAGTGGCGCACCTCATATCGCCGTGCCGATCTTTAGTTCGAACCCGCCCTTTGATGGAATCAAAGAGTTTGTGCCGATCTTGATGATGATTGACGTGCCAAATGTCATGGTGATTGGCCCACATATCCAAGCGAACACAGTGAAAGAATTCATCGCGCTGGCAAAAACAAAGACGCTGACCTACGGCTCAAGCGGCACCGGAAGCTCGACCCATCTTGCAGGTGAGATTTTTCAACTTGAAGCGAACGTCAAAATGACACATGTGCCTTACAAAGGCGCATCCCCCGTGGTGAACGACATGCTAGGCGGCCACGTAGACGTTTCGTTTTTGAATGTATCGGCAATGCTGCCGCATCTTAAGTCGGGCAAACTGCGTGCGATTGGCCTTTCGGCGCAAACTCGTTCTAAGGCCTTGCCCGACGTACCTACCTTGGGCGAGCAGGGTGTGCCCGGTAATACAGGTTCGTGGTATGGTTTACTGGCGCCGGCGGGTACGCCCGACAGTGTCGTGCGGGTGTTGTACGATGCAAGTGTGAAGTATTTTGCACAGCCCGAAGTTCGTGCCCGTGTCGAGGCGGTGGGCTCAGAAATCAAAATGCTGAATCCGCAACAGTTTTTGGCTGCGCTAAATGAAGAAAAGCGTCAGTTGACCGAGCTCAATAAAATTTTGAAGATCAAGATGGATTAAGGCCTCAGGCCTCGCTCAAAAATATTTTGAATATTAAGATGGATTAAGCCGTAAGGCTTGGTTTGTATAAGTGAACTTATTAATAAAGGATTAGTATGGATAAGGTAGTTGCCTCAGCCGCACAGGCAATCGCAGATATTCAAGCGGGCGCGAGCGTCGCGATCGCTGGGTTTGGTTTGGCGCATCGTTTCCCCAACAATTTGATTTTCGCCCTTCGCGACAAAGGGACAACAGACCTGACTTTGGTCTGTAACTCGCTTGGTGCAGCAGGCGAAAAAGGCCAGCTGTTAGTTGAAAACAATCAGGTTAAAAAACTGGTTGCCGCGTTTTCAATTCGGGCGGGCATGCAAACCGAAGGCGAAAAAAGAATCGCAGCGGGCACGCTTGATGTCGAACTCGTACCACAAGGTATTTTGGTTGAGCGCTGTCGTGCAGGGGGCGCTGGCATCCCTGCTTTTTATTCCCCGACTGGCGTCGACACCGACCTGGCTGAGGGTAAAGACATTCGTTATTTCAATGGCAAGCCCCACGTGCTTGAGCACGCCATCCAGGTTGACTATGCCTTTTTGAGCGCCTATCGCGCCGATCGTGCAGGCAATGTGCAGTTTCGTGGCGGTAGCGCTAACTTCAACTCAGCGTTTGCCAAGGCGGCAAAGATTGCGATTGTTGAGGTCGAAGAGATCGTCGAAGTCGGTGAGTTGCCCCCCGAGTTAATCGATTTACCTGGCATCTTTATTACGCGCGTCTTGAAGATCGCCGACATGATTGATGTCAAGACGCTGACCCGTGCTGAAAAGCGTGCGGCCGATAGCGCGCGTACTTATAACGGCAAGCAAGCGCTCACACGTAACGGCATTGCCAAAAATGCGGCAAAGATTGTTAAAGACAACACCTATGTCAACCTAGGCGTTGGCATCCCCACGCAAGTCTCAAATTTCTTGGGTGGTCGCGGTGTCTGGCTACACGCTGAAAACGGTGTGTTGGGTTACGGCGGTATTGTTTCGGGTGATGCAGTTGACCCCGATGTCTTTAACGCCGGTGGTCAATTTGTTGAAGCGGTGCCAGGCACGTCATTCTTTGAGAGTGTGATGTCTTTTGAAATGGCCCGCGGCGGTCATATTGATACTGTCATTTTGGGCGCCTATGAGGTTGATCAAGACGGTAACGTGGCCAACTGGAGCATCACTGATGCCCGTCGCGGTGGTATCGGCGGCGCGATGGATTTGATTTCGGGTGAAGTCGAACTCATCATTGTCATGGAACACGCTGACAGCAAAGGTAGAACCAAATTACCTCGCCGTTGCAAGTATCCACTGACAGGTCGCGAGTGCGTGGATTGGTTGGTGACCGATTTGGCAGTATTGCACTGGGTCAACGATCGCTTCGTACTCGAGGCGATTGCGCCTGGCTTTACACCTGAAGAAGTCAAAGCACTGGGCGAGATTGACTTTGCGGTGTCGCCCGAGCTTAAGGTGATGGAGCCTAGCTAAGCGTTAAAGAACTACTTGCGACCCTAGCTCAACCACGCGATTTGACGGAATTTTAAAAAACGCAGTCGCGCTTCCTGAGTTTTTGAACATGGCGATAAAAATCAGTGTTCGCCAATAGTTCATGCTAGAGGTCATCTTCGGTATCAGAGTTTCACGGCCTAAAAAGAAGGTCGTGTCCATCATGTTGATGTCGAGATTAGCGCTGGCACACAAAGCGAGGGTGGCAGGTATGTCTGTTTCATCCTTATAGCCATAGTGCACGATCACTTGAGAGAAGTTTCCGCTTAGGTGCGTCACTGCAACACGTTGTGGTTCAGGTACGTAGGGCTCGTCGAGTACTTTGACGCTTAATACAAGCACTCGCTCGTGCAAGCGTTTGAAGTGTTTTAAGCTGTGCAGCATGGCGTGTGGGACGACCTTAGTATCCTGAGTCATGAACACTGCCGTGCCAGGTACGCGCTCAACGCCTCCGTCTACCATCTGCGTGATGAACGGGACCAACTGCATGCCGTCGGCAGAGATTGTTTGACTCAAGCGCTCGCGTCCCTGTTTCCAGGTGGTGAGTAAGATAAAAACCACCAAGCCAAACGCCAACGGAAACCAGCCCCCGTCAGCGATTTTGACCGAGTTGGCTAAAAAGAATCCAAGATCAATGCAAATAAAAGGTAATGCACCGAGCACCGCGCGCAGTGGGCTCCAGTTCCAGAGGCGAACCGCAACGGCAATTGCCAAAATATTGGTGATTAACATCGTGCCAGTGACTGCGATGCCGTAAGCCGCAGCAAGATTGCTTGAGGTGCGAAATTCAAGCACCAGCACTACGATCGAAATCAGCAGCATCCAGTTAATGGCCGGAATATAGATTTGGCCAATCTCTTGCTCAGAAGTATGTTGAACCGCCAAGCGGGGGGTATAGCCTAGTTGCATCGCTTGTTGGGTGACGGAATAAACGCCTGAAATTAAGGCCTGTGAGGCGATCACCGTTGCAACGGTCGCCAAAATAACCAAGGGGTAAAGTGCCCATTCGGGGGCCATCAGGTAAAACGGATTTTTAACTGCGGTTGGATCCGTGAGCAAGAGTGCACCCTGACCAAAGTAGTTAATCACGAGCGCTGGCAAGACATAGCCTAGCCAAGCGTATTGAATGGGCTTGGCGCCGAAATGCCCCATGTCGGCGTACAAGGCTTCGGCACCCGTCACGCACAACACAACGGCGCCTAAGGCAAGAAACCCCAGCATTGAATTGGTCGTTAGAAATTTAAAGGCGTACAGCGGATTGACCGCAGCCAGCACAGAGGGATTCTGAATAATCGCCGAAACACCCAGCACGGTGAGCACAGCAAACCAGAGCACCATGATTGGCCCAAACAACGCGCCGATACTTGCAGTGCCTTTGCGCTGAAACATGAACAAACCGACTAAAACAATTAAGGCGAAAGGTAAGACATACGGCTGGAAGGCTGGCGTGATGATCTCTAGCCCCTCTACAGCAGACAGCACCGAGATTGCGGGTGTAATCACTCCATCCCCGTAAAACAGTGCTGCGCCGATTAAGCCGAGCGTAACAATCAACTTTTGTTGCCAAGAGCCAGGTAACCCTTTTTGCATCGCCAAGGTCATGAGCGCGATGATGCCGCCTTCGCCCTTGTTATTGGCGCGCATGATGAACGATACATACTTAAGCGTGACGATAATGATTAAGGACCAGAAAAAAAGCGACAAAATCCCAAGCACATTATCTGGCGTGATGGGCACGGGGTGATGTGAGCCGCCAAACACCTCTTTGAGGGCGTATAGGGGGCTTGTGCCGATATCGCCGTAAACGATGCCCAGCGCCGCGAGGGTGAGCGTTGCAAAGCGTTTGTTAGTGTGTTTGACTTGCATGGTGTTTGTTCCTTTAAAGCTGAAACCGGTAGCCAACCCCGGTCTCGGTCAAAAAATGTTTGGGTTGTGCTGGATCGTCTTCGAGTTTTTGACGCAAATGCCCAACGTATACACGCAGATAATGACTGCTATCGATATACGTTGGCCCCCAAATATTTTGTAAGAGGCTGCGTTGCGTTAAAACTTTACCGGGTTGGCTAAGTAGCGCTGATAGAAGCTGGTACTCGAGTGGTGTTAGATGCACCGGTTGTGAACGCCGGGTGACGAGCCTGCGTGACAAATCGACTGATACGTCTCCGAACTCGACAAGGGGAGAAGCAAGCTCACCGATGCGTGCGCGTCGCCTGAGCATTGCCCTGACGCGGGCGCGCAATTCGCCCACGTTAAAGGGCTTGCTCAAGTAGTCATCAGCCCCGGCATCCAGTGCCGCAATTTTTTCATTCTCTTGTGTACGGGCCGATAAAATTAGCACTGGCACATCAGACCAGCTGCGCAGATCACGAATAAGCGATAGGCCATCGCCGTCGGGTAGCCCTAGGTCAAGAATAATCAAATCTGGCTTGCTTTGACCTGCTTCGATTAACCCTTGCGCAATGGTCTGAGCCTCTGTAACTTGGCAATTTTCTTCTTCGACGGCAGCTCGAACAAAACGCCTAATTTGCTTTTCGTCTTCGATGATCAATACGTTAGCCACAATCGTGTTCATAGGGTCTCTTGCTCGATGGTGGGGGGCGAGCCCAAGGGCAAGGTGAAGTAGACGCAGGCGCCGCCCGAGCGTTGATTGTCAGCGACGATGCGGCCGTGATGACTTTCAATGATGGCTTTGCAGATGGCTAAGCCAAGGCCCGTGCCAGAGTGTTCGGTTTCGCTCTCGCCTCTGACAAACATGTTGAAGAGATTTTCTCGATTTTCAGCCTGAAAACCCTTGCCTTGGTCAGAGATGCTGATCAGCACCTCCTGGCCGTGGACGCGAGCGGTCAGCGTAATGTCGGTGTTGGGCGGTGCGTACTTTGAAGCATTTTCGAGTAAGTTACAGAGCACGCGTTCAATCAGTACGGCATCAAAATTGAGTAGGGGCAAATCTCGTGGCAAATCCACCTTGATTTTATGCCGATCAAGTGTTGTGCCAAGCAGCTTGATACTCGCGCCCACCACTTCTTCTAGCGGTTGCCATTCTCTGCGCAAGACGACCTTTCCGGCGTTTAGCCGTGCCATGTCTAACAGGTTGCTGACCATGTTTGAAAGACGTGTCGCTTGTTCTTGCAATGCTTGTGTGATCTCGAGCGCCACAGGGTTAAGAGGTGGTTTGATCAGCGCTAACGAGTCGGCCAAACCCACCATCGCAGTGAGGGGTGTGCGTAGGTCGTGTGAAAGTGCTGAAAGAATCGAACTGCGCAGCCGTTCGGTCAACATCTTGACTTCAGTCAATTGTGCGACCTCAACATAGTGCAGTCGTTCTAGTGCAACGGCGCTCAGTGAAGACAGCGCTTCTAGTAATGAGGTGAGATCGTCTGTTGTCTCTTGTGCTTGATGTGTGGATTGCACAGCCAGAACACCACGAATGCGCATCGAGGCTCGCAAGGGGAGGTAGAGCGGTGCATAGCCCATATTGCCGAGTTCTTTGTTGTACACGCGCTTGCCATTTTCAAATGCGGCCCGAGCAAAGGTTAGGTCAACCGTTATGTCAACGACTGGATGGCTGCGACCAACTGTTGTTCATTTTCGTCAGGCAGCAAAATCGCAGATTGCGCTTTCAGTTCATTTGTAATGAACCGGTGTGTGATCTCAACAACCTGACTCACTGTCAACGCGCCAGCAAGCTGGTGCGCCACTTGATAGAGTGCTTGAGTACGCTTGGCTCGATAGTGCGATTCGCGTGCTTGTTGTCTGAGGCCCGCGGCTAGATGTGCGGTGATTAATCCGGTCGCCAGCATCACTGCAAACGTGACGAGGTATTGAATATCGTTTACAGCTAAGGAAAAGCGCGGTGGTACAAAAAAAATATCAAATAGCACCACGCTTAGAACAGAGGCCAAGATCGCAGCTTGGCGCCCCAAACTTACCGCGACCAAAAACACGGTGAGCAAAAATAGCATCACAATGTTTGCAAGATCTAAGTAGTCAAGCAAAGGCGTGGCGATGAGCGTTGTTGTCGCGCAAGCCAGAAGAGAAAGAGCAAGGCTCTGCCACCGGTTGAACTTGTCCGTTGCCTGATCTAGCAAACCCTCTTGGCTATTCATCTTGCCCTTCATTGAGTAAGGAGTACCTAGCATAGGGCATCTGGTGCCTGAGTCACGGCGGTTGAGCACGCAAAGCCGTAAAGATTTCGTAAAGATTTGGTTGGTGATCAAGCCGTAAAGATTTTGTTGGCGATGCAGCGTCTCGTGCAATCCTTCGAGGCATTCGGGTTAATTGGTTTGCCCCATAGGTTGGCGTAAACTCATGAGCAATGCGTACGAAAGGTTAAGGGATGCTTGGGCTTAGCCTGGCGTGGCTAACGTCTGTTGTGATTCGAAACTAAAAAATGAGACAGAAAAAAATGAAATTACCCCTCGAAGGCCTAAAAATCCTTGACCTTAGTCATGCTTTGGCGGGGCCGTTTTGCTCAACGATGCTGGCCGATTACGGCGCGCAAGTCATCAAAATCGAGCCGCCCGGTAAAGGAGATATTGCGCGCGCCTGGGGGACTAAGTTGCCTGGCGGTGAAACCGATTATTTTGTTGGGCTACATCGAAATAAACAAGGCATCGTGCTTGACTTAAAAAACGTTGAGGGTAAAGAGACCTTTTTGCGAATGGTCGAGCGCTGTGATGTGGTGCTTGAAAACTTTCGCCCAGGCACGCTTGTTAAGCTAGGGATTGATTATGAAGTGGCACGTAAGCGTAATCCAGGCATTATTTATTGTTCAATCTCAGGCTTTGGGCAAGATGGCCCTTACCGCGATCGCCCAGCACTTGACCTGATCGTGCAGGCCGAGAGCGGCATGATCAGCGCAACGGGCGACGAGGGTGGGCACGGCGCCCGTGCGGGCGTGTCGATTGCGGATCTGACTGCGGGCATGAATGCTGCCTTGGGGATCATGATGGCCTTGCGTGCCAAAGACGCAACGGGCGTCGGGCAGTCGATCGATATCTCGATGCTCGAAGGGCAACTTTCCCTGTTGAGTACCATGATCGGTGACTATTTCTCGACCGGTACGATTGCGGGGCCGATGGGTACCGCTTACAAGGCTTTGTTGCCGTACCAAACTTTTCGTACAAAAACGCAAGACCTGGCGTTGGCGGTGGGTAGCGATAAGTTATGGCTCGAGTTTTGCCCGCTGATCGGTTGCTCTGACATGACACATGATCCTCGGTTTGCGACGAATAGCGCGCGCATGCAAAATCGCAAAGCCTTGATTGACAGATTGCAAGAAGTCTTTCTGACGCGTAGCTTTGCTGAATGGGAAACCATCCTCGTGGGTGCTGGCATCCCGATGGGCTCGATCAATAACGTCAAGCAAGTCGTAGAGCACCCTCAGGTCGTCGCGCGCGGCGCAATCGTGGATATGGTGCATCCACGCGCCGGCAACGTGCGTGTGGTGGGTGTGCCGATTCGTATGTCGGCAACGCCGGGGTCGGTGCGTACTCCTTCGCCTTCTTTGGGTGAACACACTGAGGATGTACTTGCTGAGGTGCTGGGTATGACTACGAACGAAATCGAAACGCTTAGGGCCGCAGGCGGTTTGGGTTAGGTCGTGATGACTTCCGTCTGAAGCTAGACGGGCACACTTAAAAAATTGAAGCGTAGTTAGCCAACACGGGCGTGACCTCATGAAAAAAATTGTTGAATCAATCTTTAACTTCACATTATTTCAAGCAGATAGCCGAGTGATCACTCGGGTAGCCCCTCGTATTTTGGCTGCGCTATTTGCGACCGTACCCCTGTTCTCGGCACTCAGCGTTCAGGCTCAGCCCTACCCAAACAAACCGATCCGTTTAATTGTGCCGTTTGCTCCGGGTGGTGTGACTGACGTCAGCGGGCGCATTGTTGCAACCGCACTTGCAAAGCGTTTGAATCAGCAAGTGATCGTTGAAAACAAACCTGGCGCCTCGGGCAATATTGGTGCCCAATTGGTGTCTAAAGCCGCACCTGATGGCTATACGCTTTTGTTAGCGTTAGACGGTACGTTGGTGATTAACCCGCATGTGTACGAACGCACCGGTTTTGATGCGTTACATGATTTTGCGCCGATTGCTAAGGTGGGCGACTCGATCATTATTATCGTGGCGCATCCTTCGGTTGGCGTCAAAACTTTGGCAGAGGTTGTTGCCTTGTCTAAATCCAATGGCAAGGGTCTTGAGTTTGGCACGTCTGGCACAGGCAGTATCACGCAGGTGGCCGGAGAACTGCTCAAGCAACGGTCAGGTGCGAACCTGGTGCATGTGCCTTACAAGGGTGGTGGTCCGGCAGCAGCCGATGTCGTGGCAGGGCACATTCCCTTGGCGTTTGCCTCGGCGTCGTCGGTCACGCAATTTCTTGAAACGGGCCGCCTGATTCCCATTGGTGTACCGAGCGCAAAGCGTTCGGTGGTCTTCCCAAATGTTCCAACGTTTACTGAAGCAGGCGTGCAAGGCGTTGAGTTAAATTCATGGGTTGGTGTGCTGGCGCCGGCCAATACGCCTGACGCAATCATCCGACAACTCAATGCCGAAATCAATGCGGTGTTGGGTGAGCCTGAAGTCAAAACACAATTGCAGGGCTACGGCATTATCGCGGCCTCGGGCTCTGCAGCGGATTTTGCTGCTGAAATCAAGCGAGACTTCGACCTGTATGGTCCAGTCACTAAGCAAGCCGGGATCAAGGCAAATTGAAAATAACCGATCGGTAAGAAAATAGTTTGAAAAGAGGCTTTTCTTTAAAATAATACCGATCGGTTATTTTCAATTTGATCTGTGCCAGTTGCTCGAGACACCCTCAGTCGTGAAATACGAAGCGGATATTTTTGAGCTAACGAACCTAACAGGATAGCGTGGTATCTGTTTTGGCCGGGTGCTGCGGCAAGCGAAGTGAAAGGATCATACCGGCTACATTCACGACAGCTGCGATCCAAATCGAGGATTTGTAGCTATTGCTCCAGTCAAACAACCAACCCGCTAAGACGGGCAGGCATACTGCAGCGATACACCAGCCAATATACAGTCGGCTAGCGACCACGCCAAACTGAGTCGTAGGCCAGTGCATGCCGATACCGCCTGCGGCCGAGCCCGAGACAAAGCCGTAGCCCATGCCGACCATTGCAAGCGCAAACAAGGCAACGTGTGGATTAGGCCATAGGGTGAGCATCAAGGCGCCAGTCAATGACCATATGTGGGCCGCACCCATGACTTGTCGAAGGCTAAAGCGATCCATCAACCAGCCGCCTGTAATGCGCGCGCTGGCGATCATGCCCGTGATAAACGAGGTCGCGCCAATTGCGAATTGACTGCCGCCGCCATACGACTGAACGATCCCGGCGGCTTGACTCATTACCATCAGGCCTGCCGAGGCGGCCAAAAAAAACACGATGGCGATCTTGAAAAACAGGGGCCATTGAATCATGCCCAGGTACATCGCATCTGCATCGGCCTTACGATCTGCGGTGATAGCGGTAGTCGTTGATACTTTGGGGATATGGCTTCGTAAGCCGGTCAGCCATACCGCGACAAGGCCACTTAAAAAAACCACGAGCGCTAGATTCAACAAAGTCTGGCGCAAACCCATGACCTCAACAGACCAGCCCAGCAAGGGTGCACCAATCATCGCGCCCAAAGGATATAGGCCAACAACATAGCCATTGACTAAGCCGCGACGTTTGGTTGGCGCAAGATTGACAATCTGTTGCGCGGTTGTAAACGCCGTGCCACCACCCAAACCAAAGAGAATTCCGTACCCAAACATCAGCGACCAAAAACCCTGCGCTTGAGAGGCAAGCGCTAGGCCCGCGGCGCCCGTGACACAGGTGAGAATCAGCACGGCCCCGGTCGATAAGCGGGTATACAGCACAGGTGCAATATTCATCCCAGTCGCAAACATGATGGTCGACAGGCCGAACACCATCCCCATATCAGAGCGCGTCAGCGAAAGCATTGCCTCCATCGACTTTAGAAACACACTGAAGGCGTAGATCGTGCCAAAGGGAAGGTTGGCAAAGGTGGCAGCTAGGATGAGGCGCATGAATGGATTCTTATTCTTTTAATGTGCGTTGACGATGACGAGTAAATGGTTTGCGCAATCAGCTCGCTCGCTCAAACAATCACCCTGCTATTTAAAATGTGCTGCAGAAATATGCTGCGTCAGCATCCACTCGCGGGCCGCTGTAAGCACGACCTGAACTTCATCCGCGGTGTTATACAAATGAAAAGAAAAGCGCAGACGTGCTTGACGCTGCGAAACGCGGATATTTTTTGTCATTAAAAAATCAGACAACGCAACAAATAATTGTCTTTGCTCAGTCGTCGGCTTTCGCAGCCCCATCAAGACGAGATGAGAGCGATGGCGCTCGTCGCCGCCACTTAAGATGGGCAATCCCATGGCGCGCAAACCCTCATCGAGCAACTTTGCGAGTTGCAGTACGTGCTGCTCAATCACCGGAACAGTGATAGCTTTTAAGATACCAATTGAAGCCACCGCAGCACTGGCCGAACTATAGTTATAGCTGCCAGAGTCAAATCTTTTAGCGCCGGGCATGAGTTGGTAAGAGCTGTCTCCTTGGTCTCCCTCGTGAGCATTACCCAGGTCAATGCTGTAGCGCCCCAGATATGTTGGATGCAGACTGTCCGCAAGGGCGCGGCGGATATAAAGAAAGCCGAGCCCGTAGGGGCCGCAGAGATATTTGCTTGCTCCGACAACTAAGCCATCAATATTGCATGCGAGAACATCGATATCGAGCGCACCTACCGATTGTGCGGCATCGACGAGCAAGGTGACCCCACGCGCCTGACAAAGTTGCCCTAAGGCAGCCAAGTCTGTGCGAGCACCCGTAGAAAACGTGACCGAAGAGACGATGACTAACCGTGTGTGCGAATCAATCGCTTGGGCAATTGCCTCTACAGAGATCGAGAGATCAGGCCCTGCCTCGACCATTCTGACTTCAATGCCATGACGCTGCCTCATGTTGTAAAGAGCGTAGACGCCATTTGGATGCTCGACCTCTTTTGAGACGATCGCGTTATCGCCCGCCTTCCAGGGAAGGGCTGTCACGAATATATTCAGCCCATCGGTGACGTTACGGGTGAGTGTGATTTCATCGTGTGTCGCACCCACAAGCGAGGCAAAGCTTTCGCATGCTTGTCTCTCTGCATCAAAGACTAGGTCCGTTTCTTTTGCAACGCCTGCGATACGGGCCTCGTAATATTGCAGAGCGGCGTCGCGTGCGGTAGTGGGTAATAAGCCACGCGCTGAATTTTCGAGATAAATACAGCCTGCAGCTCCGGGGAATAACAGCCGCGCCTTTTCTATTGTTGTCATGTTTACTCTATTTGAATTTTGGCTTCGCTTACAGCGGATTCCCATTTTGAGAGTTCAGTGGCAATATGTTTAGAGAATACTTGAGGCGTTGAATTTATTGCCTAAAACTTTTGGTTGGTCGAATCAGTCGGATTTGACCTATTTGTAGCTAATTCGCTACAAAGTCCATGAGCGTTTGATCGTACCAATATAAACTAAATCCTTGATGCCAATCAGCTAGGTCGTGTTGAAAAGGATTCGAGTTGAAGTTATATATCGCAAATAAAAACTATTCGTCTTGGTCGCTGAGGCCCTGGGTGCTGTTGCAAGCACGGGGAATTGCTTTCGAGGAGGTGTTGATGCCCTTTGCAGCCAACTCGCAACAGTCAACCTTTAAAGGCCTCTCGCCGACAGGTAAAGTGCCCTGTCTTGAAACGAACGGCATGTTGATATGGGATTCGCTGGCAATCTGTGAGTATCTGGCCGAGCAATATCCGGGTTGTTGGTCCGCCGAGGTGACTGCGCGTGCTTGGGCACGTAGCGCGGCAGCCGAAATGCATTCTGGGTTTCAGACGCTGCGTAGCCTGTGTCCGATGAATTGCGGTATTCGTGTAGCGCTTGAGAAAATCGACGAAGGCTTGCGGGCAGACGTTGATCGTATCGACGCCCTGTGGCTTGAGGGGCTTAACAAATTTGGTGGCCCCTATCTTGCAGGTAAAGAGTATGGAATCGTTGACGCGTTTTTTGCGCCTGTTATTTTCAGAGTGCAGAGTTATGGCTTGCAGCTCAGTCCGCGGTCGCAGTCGTATGTTGAAAGGATGTTGAGCCTGCCAAGCATGCAACGTTGGTATGCAGAGGCTTTGGTTGAAACTTGGCGCAAGCCAGAGTACGAGCAGGCTGCTGTGGCACACGGAAAAATCGTGCGCGATTTTAGAGTGTGAGATCCAGCTATATATCGCACGCGGGTCGCCAGGCCTGTGAGCGCGTGCCTCGCCTAGACGTCAAGGGGTCAAAGCAGAGCTGAATGTTTCGAAGGTTGTATATCGTAGGTGGCTGGCTTAAGCCGCCAGGTCAAAAATCAGCACTTCAGCATTGTGACCGTCTGTTAAGTTCAGCGCGGTTTCGTCCGAGACAAATAAGGCGTCGCCCGCGCTCAGACTGATGTCATTCACCTTAAGCTCGCCTTTGATCAGGTGGACGTAGGCTTTACGAGTTGAGTCAAGCGTGAGGCTTGCTGTTTGGGTCTGCTCAAACAAGCCCGCATAAAGTTTGGCATCAGCATAAATCTTGACGGCATCGTCCTTGCCCTCAGCAGACGCAATCAAAACGAGTGCACCTTGTTTGTTTTGCGAAGGTACAGTCTTTTGCTCGTAACTTGGTTTCACATTCTGCTGGTTAGGCATAATCCAAATCTGCAAAAAGTGAGTCTGTTGCCCTGCCGCGTGATTGAATTCACTATGCCGCACACCGGTGCCAGCACTCATGCGCTGCACATCGCCTGGTGGGATGCCCTTGACATTGCCCAGGCTGTCACGATGCGCCAATTCACCTGCGAGCACGTAGCTAATGATCTCCATATTTTGGTGACCGTGTTCGCCAAAACCTTTGCCCGCTTCAATACGATCTTCATTGATGACGCGCAGATTACCCCAGCCCATAAACTCGGCATCGCGGTAACCGGCAAACGAAAAAGAGTGAAAACTTTTCAGCCAGCCATGATCGGCGTAGCCGCGGTCTTGAGATTTTCTGAGAGTTAGCATGACAAAGCCTGTTTGTTACATCCAGAAACACATGTGCCGGATGAATTCAGGCATTGTAGAGGCACTGTTATTGATACAAAGCGAGACGTCTATGCGCCTATCTATCAACACCGTCGACATCATCCAAGCGGCAAAGTCAGATTCGTGGGATACCTTTTTTGTCGCGCAAGCTGCCGCTATTATTCCGAAGGATTTTCTTTCAAAAATCGAATGAGAACAAGATTTAGAACAGCGAGACCCCTTCGAGGGCTGGTCCGAGTGATCCAGTGCACACTTGAGATAAATGAGAGCAGATTTTTATAAGCTATCCGCATCGGCCCTCTGAGGTTTAGCTGCGCGGTATCAACCCTTCTTCAATTGCCTTAATCTGCATCGCCACGTAACGCGAATAGATTCTGCAGTTGGTAAAGCTGCCGCCGACAAACCACAAGCCTTCTTGCGCGGTGCGACGCCACATGTTGTTCATTTCGCCATCTGGCGCAATGCCCCAAACAGGGCCGACCTTTTGGGCGATTTCGTTGCCAAGCAATTCTTTGACGACCACTTCTTGGGGCACGTAGCCTGTTCCCATGATCAGCAAGTCAGCCGGCTTGATTGAGCCATCTTTCATGAGAGCGCCTTCGGGTGCGAAGCGCTCGATCTGATCAAATTGCACTAAGCCAATATCACCACTCACAATCAGTTCTGAGCAACCTGCGTTCAGATAATAGCCACCGTAACGCGTACGAATCTTCATTTGGTAGCCGGTGTCTTCGTCGCCCTTGTCCCACTTAAAGCCGCGAGCAATCAAGCCCTCGATCAGCTCTTTATCCAAGTCGATCATACGAGCCGTGACTTGTTTGAAATTGCGTTTGGCAACCGGCAGAGTGTTGATACTTGACAATAAATCGCCGTCATCAATCGTGATGCCGTCGTATAGGGCATAGGTGAGGTGCAAGCTCGGGTCAATACTCACCACGGTGGTTGAGCCGCGCTGAATAATCGTTGTGTCTGCACCGTTGCTATGCAGGTCTTGCGCCACATCGTGCGCGCTTGTGCCCGTGCCCAACACCAGCGCTTTTTTGCCGCTCCAGGCAGCGCCGCTTGAGAAGGCGCTAGTGTGCATCACCTCGCCTTTAAAGTCTTTGAGCCCTGGAAGATCAGGCATGCTTGGTTTGCCCACCAAGCCGTTCGCAAAAATTAAATGACGCGGGCGCACGGTACGCTCGGTACCATCATTGTTGCGCAGCACAGCTGTCCAGCGCGCTTCGCTCTCATCGTACGTGGCGCTGCCAAGCTCGGTATTGGTCCAGTTATTGATCTCCATCGTTTGCGCATAGACTTCAAGCCAGTTACCCAGCATGTCTTTAGGCAGGTACGAAGGCCAGTGCGGTGGAAACGGCAGATGCGGCAAATTATTGAGATCGGTGATGTTGTGTAAGGCCAGCGAGTGATAGCGCTTGCGCCAGCTATCACCAATGCGTGGATATTTGTCGATCAGTAAGGTATCGATCCCTAACAAGACAAGCGATGCTGCGATGCTCAGACCAGACTGACCACCGCCAACGATCAAAACGGTAGGTTCGCGATCGTTGTAGGCCTGGCTTTCAAGGCGTTGATCTTGCCAGTTGGTGCCACCAAAGTTACGCGAATAGGCTGCACCCGTCGGGCGGCGTTTGCCGGTTTGCTCTTCAAAGCCTGTGAGCTCATTCAGGCTGGTAAGCAGTTGAAAGGCTTTTGAGGGATCGCTCGCCAGCAGGCGAAGTACGCCATAGCAGTGGCCGATGTCGGTTTCAAACTGAAACAAGACTTCGAGTACGTCGACCCCAATCCGCTTAAGTCGACGAGGGCCTTGACGACCTTCGGCCAGTTTAAAGTCGCGCGCCTTGACGCTTGCTTGCTTGATCAAGATCAGGTCTGCGATATTGTCGACGCCTTCGCTTGGGGTGATCGACCAGGTAAAGGCAAACAAGTCGCGCCAGTGGCAGTCGGCGTCAAACAGCGCGGCGATACCTGGTTTGTCTAGATGCGTGAGCGCAGCCCCAAACTGACTCAGCCATTGTGTGGCAAGGGCATGATCGGGCGTATTCGGCGCGGCAATAAAGGTTGGTTGGCCAAGGTTCATAAAAGCTGTCTCGTTAATTTTTGTTTGATAGTGAAAGAGTATTACATTTACTTACCCTTTTCTACTTGTTCGTTGGCGTGTGGGTCGGTAGAGTGCTCACTATGCGAAACTTGCAGAGGTAAAAATGGCTTTTCGAACGGTGAATACAGTGTTGAACGCAAGGTTGGAGGCGGCTGAGGCGCGCACAGATGCTCGCGTGGCTGATCTTAAAGGGGAAATCAATGCTCTTTCAGAGAAAGTGGCTGGTATGGACGCCCGCATGG
>CANCMG010000020.1 GCA_947378965.1 Alcaligenaceae bacterium
GAAAAAAATCGTTGACTGGGCTCATAAGTGCATTTCCAGAAAACTCCCAGAAAATAGTACTGGGAAGGTCATTATCTGGGAGTTATTATAACCCAATAATCAAAATTTAACCAATTAAATCAATTGGTTATGGATAAATCAGGTGCGACTACTTATTACATCGTCTTTGAACTAGGGCCCCTTCCCTCCACCGGCATTACCCGGCTTCGTCAGTACTACGGGCCCCTCCGCCATCCTAGGCCGCCAGGTCTGGCTGTCACCAGCCACCTGTTGGGGATTTCCTTCTTCCCCACGACCAAGGACTTCCCATGTTGCGCGCGCTCTTCCTCTTTCATACATGCCGTCGCCAATACCCCGGTACAGCCACTAAAGATACTCTTTGCCCTTAACCTTTAGCAGTATCAGATTTCCCCGCATCGACTGGCAGGTCATCCTGTACATCACCCTTTTCGAGGCTTGCTCAGCGTTCACTCACATTACGGCCTGCATGCTCGCCAAGTCACTTAATGACCCTCTACACCGAAGGCTTCAGCCATTTCGTTACCTCCATGACTGCTCCGATTACTTCCGGCTGGAGCAAATCGCGCCGGGTGGGGTTCGCACCCACTGGAAAAGCGCCACCTTTTCATGGCGCACGTCGAACTCGGGAGAGCAAGCAGTCAGAAGGATTTTTTGACGTACCCCAATAACCTCAATTCGTTGTTTTATTGCATATAGCGGTTTGATTCATCATATTCAACCATACGATACCGTCCGCGTCGAAGATCTTCTTGTAATTAGTCTGCCGTTCAAAAAAAGCATTCAGCTCGTTGTTGGAATCTTCAATCACCACCACATTCACTTGATGACTTAATAACTCTAAGTCATCTAAAAACCTAGAATTTAATTTGTTAGAACCATAATATACCGATCTAGGTAACCACTGAACTTTCGAATCAAAATCTAAATCAAAATGCCAAGGGTAATCCGCAGCAACAACTGCCTTCGTTGAACAGTTGCGTAAAAAATTAGCGATCGGCTTGTCACGTACACTTTTTGCACTTAGTTCAATCCCATTAAAATAGCTAGCAAAAACTCTTGATTTAAACTCCTTATAAAATAAAAGTAACGAACACATAATGCCGATTAATAATATTACACTTATTACTTTATTTTTTAGAGCTGCCGCAAATAAAATCAATATAATAAAAGATGGTATAAAGATTATCGCTAAATATCTATTTTCTAGAGTAATGCCTGCAGCAAGATAGAAAATAAAAAACAGTAGCCCGCCAATGTATGTGTATACAATCAATAAGCCACTTATAATAATATAAACATTGGCAGGTATTGCTAGGTCTAAACTGCAAAATCGGGCTTGGTGTCTTTTGATCAACATCACTAAAATACATAGTCCCCCTAAAAATACGCTCGCGCCAAGCACCTCATGTAACAAGGTGCCACCGTTATAATCCACTGATTGATCATTTGGCGCAAACCAACGACCAACATTTCCCAAACCAACAAGCAATCGATCAATGCTTAAACCTTGAAACGCAAACCCAGCAGTCGTATTGGTATCTTGGAAACTACTACGATACTGAAACCATGGGTAGATTAGTGCTAACGGAAGTACCAGTTGCGCACTGATCACCATTAGTCTTGTCTTAATTGAAATTTGACGCGTGGTGCCAAATATTATTGCGTTAGCTATTGCAACTGCGAATCCTATATATCTGGTATAGATAATTAATATTGAAATAATTAAAATCATCACCACAAGATAACTAACGTTATTGTTGGCTACGGTGCGACTTAAGATCTTTTGTAGTAAAAATAAATCTACTAACAACAAAAAAATGAAAAGCGGCTCACTCCAGGCATAGTAATGTACATACGTTATTGGCGCCTGTAAACATAATAATATTGAAAAACATATAATGACTACAGGTCTTAGTAACTTGGCTTCTGTTAATATAATAAATATAATTATAAAATTTAATGAGTATAATAAACATTGTAAAATTCTAGCGCTATTTAAACTGTTTTCATTTAGAGTAATACCTATAACTCCAATTAGGGTTGGATATAGAGGCGGCCATTGAGACGTAAAATATACGAAGCCTTTTCCATCAATGAATCCAGATGCAGCCTTTAAATAGGCAACAGAGTCGGGGCTTAATCCCAATCCTTGAGGGGTCGTCGAATATAAAGAAAGGAAAATGGCTATGGCAATAAAAATAATTATTGTTGCGACAAAAGGTGAGGCCTTTTTGTATGTTAGCCCTATGTTTTGATTTACCATGTCTTTCCTGTTACTAAGTTTGCCAATAATTTCTCAGCTAAATACTTTGACGCAGCTTGAGTGAAATGTCCTAGATCCCATGTGGTTAAATTATATGCGTCGTCTTGCCCAATCTCGGTCAAACATCCTTTCAGATTACAAAATACTCCTATCGTATCCGCAAAAATAAGGGTATCCGATCGATTGAGCTCTCGGCCGAGTTTAATATTTATTGCCTGCACCGCAGTATCCACGCCTAACGTTGTTCGGTCGGGGCGGCTTTCCCATAAGTGTTTTAGAACTATCTTGGGCAGCAATTCAGTCCATCTTGGTGCTGGGCCCATAATAATTACTCGTTTAACTCCTATTTTTTGAAGCCGACGTGCCATATAATTGAGTTGACTTGAGTTGTGTCCTGTAGACTGCGCTAGAATCACAACGTCCACTTGTTGAGAGCGAATGAGCTCCATCGCAAACCAATTAGAACGCACACAATAATTCGTTTCAGAATCTCGGTCGTAGTCCGTATTTGGATAACAACCAGAGCTCGCCACCTGTAAAATTGACCAATCGCTGGGCAAGGTCTTGCTCAATCCGTAGTTCAACATTTGGGCATGCGAGTCTCCCCAAATTAATACACTTTTATCTGTAGGATTTGCCTTAACGTAGCACGAGGGGCTTATGCTTGATTTAGGTATTTGTGTTGTTTCACCTGCATAGTACTTATCAACTTGATAAAAGTTGCAGTCGTGCCTAAATTTTTCTTCAAACAAACTTAAGGATCTAGTTTGCAGGTTCTTTAAATAATAGTCTTCGAACTGTTGACGTTCAGTTTTCATACTCACGGTAGGTTTCAACGCTTGATGTGAGTAATAATACGACAGACTTGCTATCACTAACATACATGCAATCAGCAGCAAAGTTTTCTTACTGCTCGCTTTGGTTCGTCTAAATGGCTTCTCAACAAATTTATATGTTAGCCACGCTAGAATCAATGCAATGAAAATCAATATACATCTAAGCCACTCTGGAGGTGGCATACTTAACTCTAGGCGACTAAACACAAGGAGTGGCCAGTGCCAAAGGTATAGGGGGTAGCTGATTAAGCCAATCCACACACAAATTGATGACGACAAAAATCGTTTATTTAAAACTGCATCTGGACCCGCATTAATTATCAGCGCAGTACCCAATACGGGGATGAGCGCTGCCCAACCAGGAAAAGGCATTGACGGTTTCAAAAAAATAATCGCCATCGCGATCAAAATAATCCCTGTCAGCGCTTGCCAATTACCTGTTTTTTTTCTGCCAAGCGTTGAAACACACTGCACACTATGCACATTCTGACTTAAGCATGCGCCTACGCCAAACTCCCAAACTCTCGATAGAATAGAGAAGAATGAAGCAAATGGATCAACGTAACTTTCATACACAGAAAAGACAAACGACACAACGAAGATGCTAAGGGCCACAAGTTGAAAATTCACGCGTATTTTTTTTATATTCAGCGCTACAATCAAAAAAATTGGCCAAAAAAGATAAAATTGCTCTTCAATGCTAAGCGACCAAACATGCAACAACGGCTTAACATCAGCCGAGCTGTCAAAATAGCCGCCTAGGCCCCAGAAAAAGTAATTGGCAATGAAAATCGAACTTGCAGCGATAGATTGATTGATAGAAATAAATTCATCGTTCAGTTTTAAAAAAAATGTATAGGCTAAAACTGCGAGTAACACCAAGATCAGCGCAGGAAACAATCTTTGAACTCTTCGGCGATAGAAGTCGAACAGTTGAAACTCACTATTATTGATCTCTTTTATGATTTGACTTGAGATTAAATAGCCAGAAATCACGAAAAATATATCGACTCCGACAAAGCCCCCCTCGAAATATGCTGGAAAGGCGTGAAATCCGATTACCGATATGATGGCTATGGCTCTGAGTCCATCGATATCTGAGCGGTATGATCCTACTCCGGTGTCTGATTTTTGTTTGGTCATGATCAACGATTAAAAATTAATGCAACAGGCGTCTTCAATTATCAGCTTGCCAACTCAGAGAGATACCCTTGGTAAAATACTATTTTTCTGAAACGCGCTTTCGGCTCTATCAAAGTTAAGGATTGCATAGAATTAATTTACAGCCTCAATTAATTAACTGTCGGAGATATAGGCATCGTTAATGAAATCAACTGTATTTTGATAGTGGTATGCTTCAGTTGCTTCTGATCCTGACCCCTCGCCGTCTCTTGCGGCTAGCCTAATCAATCAGCAAAACGCGACGATGACACAAACCTGTTTTCAACTGGGTCGGCATCAGAAACTTCACGTTTTTTCATTTCATGCTTTTCCATCTTGAGTGATTTCAAAATGCCCTTGAGCATTTTACGCTACGCACTAATCTCCACAGTGTTGCTATTTGGCTTTAGTATTAGGGCGACTGATGGGGTAGCGTATGGTGATTTCTGGGAACACAGCGCTGTACTCCGGTCGCTTTTGACGGCCCCCAATACGCACTCGCACCCCTTATTTGCGACCTTCGCGGCTCACGCATTTCTGTCCCCTTATACCTTTGCCGTGGCTGGATTTGCGAAAGCCTTCCACGCCTCCAACATTGATGCGCTATTACTAACCGGTCTTTTTAATTTCCTACTTTTGGTCTTCGGTTTGCTTGGCTTCTGCAAGTTTGCTTCCAAGGAGGAGTCCTGGCTAGGTGCCAGCTATGCCCTTATATGTATGCTGTTCCTTTGGGGATCAAATCCTTGGGGCTACAGCGGTTTTCTACATTATTCTCAAACTGCTGACGTACTACCCTATCCCTCGACCTTCGCACTCGGCATAACCTTTGTTGGCCTCTGGCTGCAGCAACGCGCTTTGACCGACAATAAGATCCGGCTTACCTTAGTGGTTTATTTTTTTTATTGTCTTGTGTTGTTGACGCATCCATTAACAGCTATCTTCTTTACTTGCGCCTTAATCGGGCAGTCGTGGTGTACGCCAGAAAAACAGCGTAATCGTGCTGTTTTGCTGACTATCCTTGGTCTAGTTGGGGCTCTATGCCTTGCCACGCAATGGCCCTATTTTTCAATAATCGACCTTTTTGCCGGCGCAGGTAGCGTCTATCACCCCGAAAACCGCAGCATGTACGTGGACGTGCTCTCCCGGATCTGGCCAACCCTAGTCGCGCTACCACTAATCGCTTGGGCGTTCAGAAATAAACGAGGCCAAGCTGTTTTGCTCACGATACTAATGCTCTGCGGCGTCTATGTTTACGGCGGTATTACAGAAAAATACTCGTTCGGCCGGGTCATTTCTATAATAATGATTTTGCTGCAAATCTTAATCGGCGTCGGCGCGGCGCGGCTTGAGTTGAGAGCAACACGCAAGATAGCTGTGCTAAAAATTAGCATCCCACTAATATTGTTTACCACCTTAATCCATTTTTCATTACCCTGGTTAACATCAACAACCACACGTGCGCTTACAGTTTTCAACAGCGTCCGCCTTGGTCGGCCGATCTCCAATCAAATTTCCTACAAAGATTTATTATTTTTAAAAGACTATATCAGCGACGACTCTGTCGTGCTGTCTGACCTAGACACCAGTTGGATCGTACCTAGCATACGTGGGAAGGTGATTGGGGCGTTGCACCCTCAAGCTTTTGTCCCTGATCAAAGACAACGTTTCGATGATGTCAATTTGTTTTTTACCAATACGACTTCAGATACTCAGCGACTATGGCTTGCTGAAAAGTATCAGGCTCAATACCTATTACTAAATAAGGGTACGACCAAAAATTATGCTGAGCTAAAGCAGCTTTTTATCATTAAGCGCTTGGCGACAATCGTTTACGACAGCGAGCACTACGTGCTATTAAAGCTACCGCTACTGTAGTGAAAAAACATAGCGGCCGAGGCCTAGCTGCGTACCAAGCTTGCCAAAGCTGTACCAGTCGATGCGCAGTTCACTGTTAAACGCTGCGGCACAGGGTAGGGGTGCGTTCCAACATTGAGAGGTTGGCGGCGCTGTCAACACCGGCACATTTTGTTTGGTCAGTTGCTGTTGCAAAACAGTTTCTGGTATGGCGACCCAACCCTTCAAACTGGCCGACCTTAACCCCAGTTGTTTGATACACAGCAGAGCCAAGGCGAAACAAAACAGCATTCTGACAACAGGTTTAGAACAAATCGATGGTGCGTTAAAGCTTGCCTGTTCAGCGATATTTACGCGGGCCCAGATCAAGCAGGACAACGCTAAATACAAGACTGGCATTACACCAATGAACCGGGGGTCAGGAGCCGTGACAAACCAAAAGACAAGGGCAGACAGCACAGGCAGGTAAAGTAAAAATAAGCTTTTATCGGCTGTGGGCTTTTGCTTGAACTGAACGGCATTACACACACCAAGCGCCGTGGCAAGCAGTGCCGGCAGCCAAACACTTGGCGGCAAGGCACTCAGCCACGCATCAAGCCACTGCCAATTGCCAAGCACCAAAGCAGGATCAGTCACCCCGGGTGCCCGCGCCCAGCTATAAATGAGCTTGGTTTCAAAGCTTAAAACGTATGCTGGTATGGCCCAAAATAATTCAGACAGACCACCTAAACTTGCAGGCATCAGGGGGTAACCAGACAGCACATAACCACTCGCAAAATAAAGCAAGAGTAAGAGCGCCGACAGCAGCATCACCCGATTATTCGCACCGAGTGGTAACCGATGCGTTTTGAAAGACACACACAACACAATCAAGCTACTGCACACAGCAAAAACGGCACTGCTCAATTTCATCATCGGTGCGACCACGCACAGCAACAGCGCCACACTGCCATACCCCTTGCTCAGCAAAATGGCGCTTTCCGTGCTCAAGCGAGAAACTCTGAGAAATCTGATCAGTATTAAAAATATCGCAACTTCTATGAAGGCCACCGCGGTATCTGGCACAGGACTAGAAATAGTTGCCGCATAAGAGGCCAGTGCCAGCAAGAGAAATGAAACCACTGGCCACCGCACCCAACGCACTTCGCTTCGAGCAAACTCAAAGACTGAGCCGAGGGTGAGTAAGAACAAAAACAGCCCGCCAGTCGCGTAGCCGTGGTTGTAATAAGGCGAAAAATTTAAAAGCGCCAGATATTCGAAATAGCTTTGATTCAGCCCGAGTCGCCAGTGCAAATTACCCAAGCCTGGTGTCAGTGGTTGTTCGTTTAGCCAACGAATTGTTTGAAAGTGGTACAGCCCTGAGTCAAAATTGTTTGGCTCGCCCATGGCCCTCAAGCAAATCAGAATCAGCCCAGCACCACACCAGACGAGCCACCAGTTACGCTTTTTCAATAAAGGCAACCGGGTAGAGCACCCGCCAAACCGGTGTGTTATGCACAAACCGACTAGGCCAATTGCCGCGGTCGCAGCGGTCACTCGCCAATCGATCGGCCATAAAAAATGGATGGCTTTAAGCCAACCTAAAACGACAGCAAAACCGACCCAGAGTACGATTGCCTTGTCCTCGTGCGCTAAGTCAATTTTCAATACCTGCAGGGCAAGCTTACCCCACCCCCAGAAAATCACTGTGGTCAAACATAGCGCCAACAATAAACCAGCTAAATCGGTGATGAACGTCTGCATCGCTTTGGCAAGGGTTAGAGCAATCTCATTGAGACTTGACCGGATATAATGCACGCATATTATGACGTCTAATTCACTTTAGCCTTTCTGCAAACAAGGTCGTTATGCCAAATTTAGTGAAAGCGATCAAAGAAGCCGCAAAGTCTTTCGTTTTTAAATATACGACGCTGGCTGCCCCAAGCTATCGCTACAACATTGAGCCGATTCAACTCACCTGTTTGATCAATGAAATCGAAAAATTCAAAACGGTAAAGGGTTGCATTGTCGAAATCGGTGTTGCCCGCGGCCTCACGACACTGTTTTTGGCTGAGCATATCAAGCGGCAAAGCCTTCAAAACACTACTACCTTGTACGCTATTGATACCTTTGATTCATTTACCAAAGCTGACCTCGATTACGAAGTTCGCGACCGTGGCAAATCTTTGACCGAACTCGAAGCCTTTGGCTACAACGACTACGATGTCTGGGCAAAGAATTTTGCAAATTTTTCATTTGTGAAACCGCTCAAGGCGGATTGCGCCACCGTAGATTATCAGGCACTTGGACCCCTCAAGTTGGCATTCTTGGATGTTGACTTGTATCTACCGACCAAAAACACACTGCCAAAGTTATTTGACGCGTTAATTACCGGTGGTGCAATTGTTTGCGATGATGTGTTGAATAACAATGTCTATGACGGTGCTTTTCAAGCCTACACCGAGTTTTGCCGCGAGTACTCCTTGACGCCTGAGATTATCGGCAACAAGTGCGGCATTATTCGTAAGCCTTAATGGCCGAGCGTATCTGTAACAAATACGCCAGTGTTCGTCGGCCTGAGTGATTCGACGTATCAGCAACAAGTCTGGCAGCAGTCGTCGGCCTTAGCACCCGAACGTTTCGGCAAAAAATGCAGTATCAGTCGTCAGCCTAAGCCGCCCAGAGTTTTCGCTTAATTTCACGTTTTAAGCGCAGAGAGTACTTCACAAAAAAATCTTGAAGCCCTCGTGGGCGGCCTTTGAACTCTTGAAACAAGATATCAAGGTCTTTAAAGTAACGCTCTTCTAAACGCCCCGAACCAGAGATCGAGCCTTCGTGCAACCGAAACGCGGCAAGCTCTTTTTTGATCACGGCATGTTGTACGCCTGCCGTCAAAAATCTCAAAAAAAGTTCGTAATCCCAACAGGTTGTGTTTTTAACGTTAAAGCCTTTTGTTTGCTTAAACAAATTGGCCGAAAAAAATGTTGACTGTTGAAACATCACAGCCGCCACTTGCAACATCGCTTCTGCTGTTAACACCGTGGGATACACGCGGCTAAGCTTGCCTGTGCCCCGATCAATCAGGCCGTGCCCCGTGACAAAAACTGAATCAATCTTTTTTTGGCGTTCACAAAAATCAGCAACACATTTCAAGGCCTCGGGCATTAAATAGTCGTCTGAATTAATGAAACCGTAGATGTCACCGGTGGCTTTTGCAAAGCCACGATTCAGACCGTCAGCGGGCCCGGCATCGGGTTCAAACACTTTAATAATTTGTTCGCCATACGACGCAATCAGTTCGCGACTACCGTCTGTGCTGCCCGGGTCAACGATGATGTACTCAAGCTCGACACCTTTTTGACTGAGGATTGAATCAATACAAGTTTTTAGATATTGCTTTTGATTAAAAGAGATGGTGACAATCGAAAATTTCATCACAACCCTTTTGCCTTTGTCTTCCGCTCAACCTCTGTAATAAATTGCCACGTACTGGCAGCGCACCGTGCCCACGAATACTGAACAGCTAATTCTTTAGCGCGCTGCGAAAGTCGTTGGCGCAATGACGGGTCAACGATAAGATGCTCGACTGCAGCGGCAATAGACTGATCACTTTCAGGATCAAAGTATTCGCCGGCATCTTGCAAGGTTTCAGGCAAACTACTTTTGTGCGAACTGGCAATTGGCACACCAACCGCCATCGCCTCGAGCAACGAAATCCCAAAGGTTTCACAACCCGAGGCAAAGATAAACAAGTCACTTTGGGCAATACGCTCAGGGATCTGAGCGTGCGGCAAAAACTCTTCAACCGTGACAAACTCACCAAGAGGATCCGAAATTTTTATTTGCTGTGCCAACATTTTTTTTGCGCGTGCGCCCCCCCCGCCCACCAAGGACAGTGTCACGTGATAGCCTCGCTCACGCAGCATTTTGATGGCTCGCACCACTACCCACTGATATTTGTATTCATAAATTGGTGACACATACAAACAGCGAATCGGACGCTCAGCTGTCATCGGCCATTGTGCATGGTGAGGTGTCTTCAAAAATACTTGATTCAC
The DNA here is from genome assembly GCA_947378965.1 of Alcaligenaceae bacterium. GTDB lineage: Bacteria > Pseudomonadota > Gammaproteobacteria > Burkholderiales > Burkholderiaceae_B > Zwartia. The sequence goes on from CANCMG010000020.1 coordinate 10,173, forward strand.
CCCATGAGGGATACAAATTGTGTTTGCAATCGGACCGGTGTGCCTCTGCACGCAGGTGGCAGCATGTTGGGTCAAAAAGATGTTGCCGTCTGCTGCTTTAAATGCCCGCTTTTGAACTTCAAAAATAAAATGTTGCCGCAAGCGTTCTCGACTTAAGCCAAATAACGCGACCATGCCTTTTTCGTAGGGCAGCATATTCTGATTAAGCACCACCATTGGCTTAAAGCGGCACAAAGTACTTGCATCTGCAGCAAACAAAATATCGCATTGAGCAGACTGTATTTCTTTTGTGAGCTCGACAGCCTGCCAATACAGTTGGCGCGCCAACGACTGATCGGCTGAGACAGGTTGATGCTTGACTAACCACGACCTGGCAGGCAGTACGTCAAGTAAGGCCTGATACGCCCAGACGTGCACCTGCTGAATACCATACTGTTTAACCTCAGCTTCACTTAAGATGCCAAGCAAGTGCGCAATGCCACCACCAGATTTCACACGCGACGCATCGACGGCAACATTGATCATTGGCGCGACACTTTCAGCTCAAGTGCAGACAACAAGCTGTTGGCTGCGATCTCTGGTGTTAAGACACTTGCCAAAGCACGGCTTTTTTTACCCATTGAAAGCAAGGTCGCTTTATCACGCGTAGCAAGCAGATGCATTTTTTCAGCCAAGTCGTTGGGGCAATTACGATGCGCAGTATAGCCATTTAAATTTTCAGCAAGAAACTGCGCCTTAGCGCCAACGTTTTCAGAAAGTATGAGCGGCAAGCCTGCTGCCGCAAACTCGTGTACGACCACACCCCAGGGCTCAAAACGGCTAGGCAAGATAAAAGCACCAGCCTGTCGTGCCCGTTGCACCAACATACTTTGCGACATGAACTCTTCAACTTCTATCGTTAAATCACTTGTTAACATGTCCCGTAAGGGACCATTGCCAATACAGCTCAGAGTCCATTTGCCGGCATATTTATTTTTATAGATTTTGTAGGCCTGCAGCAAAATATCCAAGCCTTTCATCTCAGCAAAGCGGCCCACATATAAAAACCGCTGTGGGTAAGCTTCGACTTTCTCGACTTCAAGGGCTTGCGCGGCCTGACTAAAGAGTTCGTAATGACCACTTAACAGATTAGGAATAATCTCGTTCTGTTGAAAACCGATATGACCTGCGTAAGCCGCTTGAAGTGGCCCGGGCACAAGCGCATAAGAAAAGTAGCGACGTTTATATTGGTAGCGTATCAGCAAAGACCCCACCCGCTGGCGCAGGGAGCCAGTCCACTGACTGTCAAACCCGACCACGATGGGGACGCCGCACTTTTTTTGCTGCCCACAGACGTGTAAATACGCCTGATCCATCCAACCAGATACATAAATCAAATCAGGTTTGATTTCGATCGCCAAGTCGTTCAACTGAGTGGTCGAAAACTTCGACCGCGCATAATAGCGAACGCCTTCGATCGGTTCAGGCACAAAAGGAGTGAGCTTATTTTGATCCCAGTGCACCACGTGTACCTCAGCCTGATGTTCATGCACCAAGCTGGCAAAAATCGACAGGTTATAGCCCATCACTTCAGAGTACAAATACATTATTTTCATTTAGCGTGTCACCCAGCCTCTACCATTTGGAGCGTCACGCACGGGTGAAGGACAAAGTGCACGGTAGACCTCTACAGTTTTTTTTGCACACTGGGCCCACGTGAAGTCAGCAACCCGTTGCCTGCCCAGGTCAATCAATTCAGCTCTTCTATCTGCGTCAAACACTACCTTTTCAATCGCGCTCGAAAGCTGATCGAGATCAGTCGGGTCAAAGTACTCTGCGGCTGAGCCTATGACTTCAGGCATTGAGCTTGTATTGCTGCTCACCACGGGGCAGGATTGTGCCATGGCTTCTAGGGGCGGTAGCCCAAACCCTTCATACAGTGAGGGATACACAAATGCCGTTGCGTGACGATACGCGCGGCTTAGGCTGGCATCATCGCCCGAACGGTGCTGTACTTGGGTGCTACTGAAACCCAGCTCACGCATCAACACCTTCTCGGCATGGGTGAAAGCGCCGCCGCCGAAGGCAAGTACATCAAATTCTCGAAGCAACCGGTGCGACGACGCGACTGCACACAAAAATCCATTGAAATTTTTATAGCCGTCGCGTAAGCCGACGTATAGCAAATAAGGACGAGAGTGATCACTATTCTGTTTCAACGAGGGCGATTCATTAAAAACTTCACAGCCTAAATGCACAACGGATATTTTGTCTGGGGCAACACCAAACAAACGTATCAAGTCAACACGCGTTGCTTCAGAAATACAAATTACATGATCGGCGCGTTGAATCGCCTGATATTTAACGGAGTCTTTTAACGAAAATTTAACTGGGTCTTTTAACGAAAATTTAACAGGGTCTTGTAGCAAAAATTTAACCGGGTCTGGTAGCGAAAACTTAACTGAGCCTTGTAGCAAAACACTATTGCTCGCAGAAAGCTCAGGCAATTCGCTAATCATGTCGAAAACTGTTAGCACAGTAGGATGCTTGCCACGCAATGCCGGACGTGCCGAAAAATACGTTTCGTGCACAAGCTCAGGGCACCAACGTTGCATCGCCCTAGCCGCCACTTGCGCGTTTGCACGCACCATTAAATTAGCCGTTTTCGGCAAATAGTTTTTTACGCTATAGCCATGCACCAGTGATTTAGGCAACGCTGCCAGATAGCTGTTGCGATACAACGGTGCAAACACCCCTACCGTTTCGTTGCGCAGAGCGAGCTCAGCTGCCAGGCGACAAAAGTAGCGCGAGATCCCTCCGGTACGCTGTAAGCAAAAGGCTTGAGAGTCAAAGGCAATGCGCATGCGATCGTCTAAGGTAAATACCGTTTCAAGCGACGGACTTGTCGTTTGATAAAAGTCGGTGCAATCTGTTCTTGCGAAATAAAAAGATCGCCCGCGGTATCGGCCAATACAAATACCGGATGTTTTAACGGAAACTCAAGCGGCTCGGTTGGCATATTGGCATGAATGCCAACGACATGCGTGTGCGTCGCCTCTGGGCCAAAGCCGATATTCGAAATCAAGTTCACCTTGGGCACGACTTGAAGCATGCCATGCACGAGAGCAGTGAATGTCCAAGAGCAATCCCAGGTATCAAGTTTGCCGTCATATACGAGTTGAAAAGACTGACGCCAATACTCTTGTTCACCTTCGCGCTCAAAAGCACGTTTTAGCCAGCCTTCTTGTTCAAACGCAGGCCACAACGCAATGTCGCGATCATACAATTGCCATGCACGGCGCCAGGTGGCCCATCCCCAGATATGGGTATATTTTGAAAAGTAATAACTCGCCTCGCCTCGTGTGTGACCAAATTGAAGATTACCGCCAGACACCATTCCTACACGATTGTGGTGCCGGTAGCGCTCAAGCATCTCTTCACAAAACTGAAAAAAACTAGCCTCGGGCAAACAATCATCTTCCAGAATGATCGCCTCTTCAACCTGTGTAAAGACCCAATCAATACCACTCGCGATGCGTTTTTTACAACCCATGTTTTTGTCTGCGTAGTGCGTAAGCACTTCACAATCCCAATCAACCTGGTCAATGATTGCGCGCGTTTGTGCGCATAACTCGGCCTCGCCTGGACGATCGTTTCGAGGCCCATCCGCCACGACCAAGAGTTTTGGCGGGCGTGCCTTCGCAATCTCAGCAAATACCCGCTGCGTCGTATGCGGACGATTAAATATCAAGAAAGCAACCGGTGTATTTAACTGCCAGTTTTTCATGTGCTGATTACCCTTTTGTGCTCAGGCAGTGGTCGATCAGATGAACCAGTTTGGCTTGCACGACTGCTAAGCTAAAGTCATCACGATACAGGCGAAAGTTTTCTTGCAGATTCGGGATTTGTTCAAGGGCGGGCAACCCGTTCACGATATCTTGAGCCATGTCAGGGTTGACGCACAAGCCAATTTTATAGCGCTGTACCCGTTCACCCATGACGCCCTGAGTACTGACTAAAATTGGTTTTTCAAAATGAGCCGCTTTAGACAGCATGTTGCTGCTTCGGTTGAAGTCTCGGTACACCGCAAAAATAACGCTACTGTGCGAGATAATTTCATTGAAAATACCCTCGTCTTCAAGATAGCCATCGTGCACAAACAAATTCGCTAAGGGTTGCGTCGCTAGCCTTTGTAACGATTTTTCGTCGTCTTCAGTGAGGTTATTTCGATTGATTCGTCCCACTTGGACAAAACACCATTGCTCACGATCACTCGCAGCAATGGCTTGATGCCAACGCGTCAAATTTTTTTGCTTACCGATTGAACCGCCCATAAAAACAATTTTCCTGCCTTGAGAAAAAGCTAAAATTTGTTGGAGCAAGGCGCTTGGCGTTTTAGGCAAACGGGTGTCTGTAATGTCGGGCAAATACTCAAAATATTTTTCGGTAAACTTTGCCTGATACGCATCACGCCAAGTCTCATCTAAAAAAAAAGTCCCACGATACCAAGACAGCCCGTAGTAGCCTTCTGAGCAACCACTCTGGGGTGTAATACAAACCCCCGCCAACGGGACGTCGGTTTTTAAACGAAAGTGCTGCCATTGTTCTGGCGCTGGGTCATACGCGTCCATATACATATTCAACACGAGACCGATTTTTTTAGGATAGCGTACCAGTAAAGCATTCAGTTGCAGGCCTAAAATAAATGGCTCAAGGTGTGTCACACGACGCTTAGGCCGGCCTAACAACCCATCCAGGCTTTTGGTCAAATAGTGAGCCAGGCGACGCGTCAACTTTTGAAGCAGGCCGACCGGCGCAGCACCTAATACGATCACCTCTTGACCAAAGGCCTCAGCTTTGGTCTGCTCACCGTCGCGAAGTTTTTTTCGGATTGCAACCGGATCACTCGTTAAAGCAATAATTTTAAAGCCCGCTTGAGCGAGCATCTTGATAAACAAAACATGCCACGAGTCAAGATGACCTTCATTTGAGATCGGGTTATGCAGCACGATATATTTTTCTGAGCGGCTCGGGCTCATCGCGTGAGCACCGCTTGATAGAGGGCCGCGTACTGAGTTGCGATCAGCCCGGGATGGTAACGCTCGGCTGCGGCCTTGCGAGCAGCCAAACCAAGCGCTGCAAGACGCCTTTGCTCAGACAACAACCAAGTCATGCCTTGGGCAAGATCCTCAGTATCAAAGGCGGGTGCCAACCAACCTGTTTTTTGATGTTCAACAATATCTGGCAAACCGCCGATATTAAACGCAGCCACGGGGGTACCACACGCGTGAGCCTCAACCGCAGTATTCGGCAAATTATCTTGCCGCGACGGCACGACCATTAAGTCTGCTGCCGAATAAATCGTGGCCATCACAAGATCATCATGCACTGGGCCCAGCCAATGCACCTGACATGGCCAGGATTGTGCGGTGGCGTCTGCGGGACGATATTGACCGAAGATCAATAGTTCAACCTTTTGCCCAAGGGTAGCAACCACCCGAGGCATTGCCGCGCGTAGCAGGTCTTCGCCTTTTAAGTGTGTCATTCCGCCAGCAGAGCCAAACAATACGTAGGTCTTATGCTGCGCGAGCCCTAAGACGTCTCGCGCCCACGCTTGCTCACGTGGCTTCCATACCTGATCTGTATCAAGCGGATTCGGAATCACGTGCACAGGCGTGTCACGAAACAATACGCTTTCATTGACGCACCGCGCCATCCAGCGGCTCGGTGTCACAACAGAAAAACGTTGGGCAGCCCAAGCCTCTCGCTTCGCCAGCCAAGTCTCTCGGTTGAGATCGGGGCCCGCTTCACCGTCAGGGCGATTATCAACAAGATAGCCTTGCCTAAATCTTGAGTCGCGGTCGTCTGGCGCAACATGCTCGCCCCCACAAAAGGCCCACATGTCGTGCAACGTCCATACCAGAGGTTTTTTGAGGCGCCCAATATCATTGACTGATAAGAACTTAGCGATCCAGTGCAGATTTAAAATGTCTGCGTCAGATTGATTGAGTTCGTCAACGATCCCGGCGCTCACCTGACCAAACGAGTGCAAAATCTGATTATCTGTACGCCACTTGCGCTGACGATGTTCACGCCAAAGTCGTTGTAACCTTGCCTTGATTTTTTGCTCAAAGGTCCGAGGTGCCTGCCCGGCAACTACTCGAATATTTGCAGTCTTGTGCTCAAGTACCCGCATCGTGCTGTGTACTTGAGTCTCGGCAAAAGACTGATGCAGGCGATAAGCCGCGCGCGAGGCCCCCCCGCTAAAGTCATCGGTCGATAGTTGCATGACTTTCATGGCTGGCACGCATCAATCAATTGAAAGAAACTATTTTTAAAAGCGACCGTACTAAAGTCTGAACGATAGGCTTGAAAGCACTCTAGGTTACTAGGTCGCTCAACTAAGGTCTGTAGTGCCTCGAGTGCTGCAAAGGCATCATCCTCAGGGATCGCGATACCAATTTGATAGGCGCGCACGCGTTCACCCATCAGATGTTCTTGAGCGACAACGATTGGTTTATTGAAAGCCGCGGCTTTACCGAGCATATTGCTACTGATTTTAAAATCTCGATAAACAGCGTAAATGATGTCGGCAACGGCAATCGCACCATTGAAGTCGCGCTCATCGGGCAGATACCCGATATGGCGGTACAGGTTCTCGGGTGGCGCCAAATCGATTGCCTGACAAGCGTCACGATCTTCTTGAGTCAGATCATCGGTTAACACTTCGCCAATTTGTACAAAAAACCATTTGCCTGCGTCTGCTTGTTGAATCAGCGCATACCAGCATGCAAGGTTTTTATTTTTGCCGATGGTGCCGCCCATAAAAACAATCTTGCGACCTTGCGCCCGAGTCAAAATGGCTTGTGCGATGTGACTCGTGTGGTTACCGATCAACACATCTGTCATATCTGGCAGATAGCCGATCGCGAGTTGAGGCAACTGCTCTTGATACGCTGCGACGAGCTTTTCATCCAATAAAGCCATCCCTCGCAGGTTTGGCGTTTTGTAATAGCCTTCTAACGGCAGGCTCTGGGGGATAAAGCGCAGCCCAGCCCAAGGAATGCCGCACAGCTGGCTAAAAGCCTGCCAACGCTTCTCGTCGGTTCGATAGAGATCCATGTACATATTAAACATGAAGTCGGGTCGCGTTGAAACGCCTTTTAACGCGGACTGGAGGCGTTGAGCGAACTCGCGAGGCTCGAGATAGTTATTTTCTGGATCGTGCTTTGACGCCTCGGGATTCGGCGCTTGTGAGAAGCGTGCCAACCCCGCGAGGCGGTGATAGATTCGCTGCCAAACCGCCGGTTTAACGTTCAACCAAGGTAGCAAGGATAGCCGGGAATGCTCAGTGGCCACCCCTAATAACCTCAGGCGCCTGAGTAACTCGGCGGGCTCAGGGGTCAACGCCAAAACGGTCTCGCCCCGCTCTAATAAAAACGACACAACTAGCGCGTTCCAGGAGTCTAGATGCCCGTGGCCCGCGAGCGGGTTATAGATCAAAATCGTGCGGCCGCGAGCCGTCATACTGCCACGACCTTCTGGTACCACATCTCAAGCAAAATCAACTTATACGTAAAATACTTGTAATGCCAGCCCTGTTCATGAAAACGCGTACACGTGAAATCAATGGTCGAGGCTGCCAAAACACCCTCTTTCACCAATTGCCCATCGCGCAAAATATCAACATACTTCGCCACCACGCCTGAGAGCCACACTCGCACCGGCGGTTGAAAGCCCGCCTTGGGTCGGGCCAACACCTCGTCGGGCACAACACCTTTAAGCGCTTGGCGTAACCAGGCTTTTTGCCCAAGCTGATGGTCGGGCGTTTTCAGCCTCAGCGCCATCACCAGCTCGATGAGGCGTGCATCTAAAAAAGGCATACGCGTTTCAACGCCAACGCCCATACTGACGCGGTCACCTAAAGACAGGCAGTTTGACACAAGCCAAGTCTCAAAGAGCATGCGTATCGCGGCCGCTGGGATCTGTGCATACGAGCGGCTACCGAGGTCGGTCGGTTGATACAGCGTACGATGCGTCGCCGCACCCATGGCGGGCCCATACACTTGCTGCTTGACGTGAAACGCATCCCGAAAATCATACGCCAACATATAAAAAAGAGGCTGGTTTTCTGCATTATCCGGGTCAGCAAGCTGTTGCAGTGTTAACGCCCACCCTCTGATTGTTGAATGCGCGTGCGGGTAACTTGCGACTTTTAGCAAAAAGTCTTGGGCGACAGCCGAAGAGGCCCACTTCGCTAAAACATTGACGGAAGGATGTTTTTGCGAAAACTCAGCAAGTTCGACCGATTTTTTGACCCACTGATAGCCCCAAAAAACCTCATCACCCCCAATGCCTGACAGCAACACTTTAATACCCTGATCTGCGGCTGCTTTAGGCACTGAATAATGTCCGAAGGCAGCTGGGTCTGCAATCGGTTCGTCCATGATCCGCACCAGTTCAGGAAAAAAATCAACAAAACTATTTACCGGCAACTCGACTTCGTGAACAATCATGCCCAGCGACTCGGCTAAGGTTCGCGCCTGTTGCCGCTCATCGTACGCGGGGCGCCCGGGATAGCCTACGCAAAAGGCATGCATGGGTTCGGGGTAATGTTTTTGAGCAAGCACCGCTATTGCCCCCGAGTCAATACCGCCCGATAAGGCAATACCCACTGGCACATCAGAACGCAGGCTAATTTTGACCGCGTCTTCAAGGCTCTCGCGAATCGCACCTAAAGGATCAGCAGGCAGAGGGTCTTGCGCCGCTGAAGAGTTTGAAGTTTCAACACACCAATATTGTTGCGGCCGGGCTGACCAATCCTCTACAGACAAGAGCATCGTATGACCCGCTGCCAATTTATGCACACCTTGTAAAAGTGTGTGCGGCTCTGGCACGTATTGATAATGCAAATACTGATCAACTGCTACGACGTTGAGCGCTGGCCGCTCAGTTAACAAAGGGGCGAGTGCTTTGAGTTCAGAGGCAAACGTTAAGCGTTCAGAATCAAGGTGGTAAAACAGCGGCTTTTCACCACAGCGGTCTCTGGCTAAAAAAACTGTTTTGCCAACCTGATCCCAGATCACAAAAGCGAACATCCCCAAAAAGCGCTTGACACACGAGGGGCCCCAGACTTTGTAGGCGGCCAGCAATACCTCTGTGTCAGAATGGCCAGTAAACACTTCACCTAATGACAGTAATTCTTGCTTGAGCTCTAGGTAGTTATAGATTTCACCGTTAAAGGTCACCACATAACGTCCGCTCGCTTCAAGCATCGGCTGGTGGCCTGCTTCACTTAAATCAAGAATTGAGAGCCGCACATGACCGAGCCGCGCGTGCGAATCGGTAAAGACGCCCGAGCCATCTGGCCCCCGATGGCCCAGACGCGCTAACGCCTGCGCAGGCAAAGCCAAAAGCGCTTGGGGCTTCTTATCAATAATGCCCAATATGCCGCACATGGTTAGTCTCGAGTCACGCTAAAGTTTTGATTTGGATGGCATCAGCTTTTTGAGCAACCACGCAGGACCACGTAGTAGGCGCTGATACTGTCTTGTCAGGCGATTCGCTAACCGTTTGGGATGCTCGCGCCCACCAAAGTTACGATTAAACACAAACTGGTCGGCCTTTTTGTTTTGAACAATTTGCGTTGGATGCGTGAAGACACCTAAGTGTTCTGTCGGTAAGCCCGCTTCGTCTCCACCCGCTAGGGTATGTGTCGCCTCAGGCCCAAAGCCAATATTACTCACCAAGTTGACATTTGGTGTGGCCGTCAGCCCGCCATGGTACCAAACACAAGCTGTCCATTGATAATCCCAAGTATCGATCTCACCGCGCTTGACGCGATCGAAGGTCGCTGTCCACACCTCGCGCTCGATACTGTCCGGCAACTGTTGCCGCCACGAAGACTGCTTTTGCCATTCGGGCCAAAACGGTATGTCTACCCGGTAGTGCTTCCAGGCTCGACGCCAGGTCGCCCAACCCCAGCAATGATTGTATTTAGAAAAATAGTACGAGGCATCGCCGTGTTTTTTACCCTCTTGAAAATTATTCCCGGTGATGACCCACACACGTTCATCATTGGCGTAACGCACTAATAAATCATCGCAAAAACTAAAGAAATCAGCATTGGGTACGCAATCATCCTCAAGCACAACGGCGGCTTCAACTTGACTAAATACCCAATCAAGGCCAGAACTCACACGCAACTTGCAACCCATGTTTTTTGTCGCGTAATTGCGCTGAACCTCGCAAGGCCAATCGATATTTTGTACGATCGTGCGAACCTCTTCGCACCGTTGCGCATCAGTCGGATGACCTTCGCGGGGGCCATCCGCAATGATAAATAATTTAGCAGGTCTTTGCGCGCGAATGATTTCAAATGTTTCGCGCGTATGACGTGGTCGATTAAATATGATGTAGGCGATAGGAAAGCTTGACATCGCTGTGTCAGACCCTCGAGTGAACGTCTTTGTAATTAATCTGCCCAGCTAGTTTTTTAAAGGCCTCAGAGTCTTGCATCAATTGATCATACGAACCATCCGCCACCACTTGTCCCGCCTCGAGCATCACAATTCGATCACAAGCCTGAACCGTACGCAAACGGTGCGCGATCAAAATCATAGTACGGTCAGCACTAAGACTTTGCACGGCCTGCATCACGGCATCTTCTGTCATACCGTCTAGCGCACTCGTGGCTTCGTCAAACACCAACACATCAGGGTTATGGTACAAGGCACGCGCGATACCCAAACGCTGTCGCTGCCCCCCCGAAAGCTTGACGCCTCGCTCGCCGACTATCGTGTCGTACCGCTGAGGCAATTGCTCGATAAATTCTTCTGCCTGTGCCATTTGGGCGGCGCGTTCAACAGCAGCGTGATCAACTTGCTCGGGTGAAATACCTAACGCAATATTTTGGGTCACCGAAGCATTTGTCAAAAAGACATGCTGTGGCACGTACCCGACTCGATTGCGCCAGGCACGCTCGTTTGCCAGAGTCAGTGCAACACCGTCTACGGCAATCTCTCCACTGGTGGGAGGGTATAAACCTAACAAAATATCCGCTAGCGTCGTCTTGCCAGACCCAGTTCGGCCGACCAACCCAACGCTTTGGTTTTGCTGAATAGTGAGCGAGATATTGGCGAGTGCGGATCGATTCGCTTCTGGATACCGAAAAGATAAGTTGCTCAGTCGAATTTCATTATTAAAGGCCATCAACGTCGTAGATACGGATACGTCGCTGACCGGATTGGCATGTACCGTAGCCAAATCTGCCTCGAGTGAAGCTACGGCGTGTGTGTGATATTTGATGGTGATCGCAGCAGCAAAAAGTTGCTGGAATGTCGGTGCTAAGCGATTGCCAGCTAAGGCATAGAGCGCCAGTGAGGGCATTGCAGCGGTTGCCTCTCCCTTGAGCACTAGCACCAAGGTGATCGCGACAATACCAGCGTATGCAAAAACTTCGATCACATATCTGGGTAAGGCGGTCGCTAATGTATTAGATGCTGAAGTGCGTGTCACGACTCCCAAGGCCTCTTTGTAGAGCTGCGCTGAGGTGCCTTCACGGCCCAACACACGCAGTTCTTTTACTCCAGCAAGACCTTCAATACTGGTGCGGGCCAAAGTTGTATTTGACTCAACCATCTTTTCGCCTAAGCGTGACTGCCGCACACGAATTAGTCTATAAACAAACAAATAGCCACCACCAAGTACCAACACCGCCCCAAGCGCTACAAGTGGATCGACAAACACGATTAAGGCAGTCAAAATGACTAAGGTAAATAATCGGGCGACTACATTTAACAGCGAAGTCAAAAAGCCACTCAAAGCAGAGTCTACGTCTCCGCTAATTACCCGTATCAACGAGGGCGCATCGCGTTGAATGTGAAAAGAGTAAGGTAACTGCATATAGCCTTCAAATAAGCGAGAGGCTAGTTCGCGCTTGACCGCATTCGTATAACGCGTTTGCGCCCAGAGATTTAAGGCCGACATGGCATTACCAAGCGCTAACACTACGATTGTTAGAATGCCTGCAGCGATAATTTCAGCTTGCGGCGTTGTAATAGCGACAGACTTGAGAAGGTCTTTGGCCCACGCATATTGAGAAATAATGCTTGGATCCATTACGATTGCCATAAAGGGCAAAATCGAAGCCACACTTGCGGTTTCGAATACAGCACTCAGTAAACTGATTAAAACAACATAAGGTAAACGCTTGCGATTTTGCGCCGGCAATATGTTGTATAAGCGTCGGAATGGCTCAAGTATACCTTTGATCATGTCCGCGTAGTATGCTCTGCGTTTTGCGTTAAAAAGTCTTGGTACGCCAAAGTTAAGCCAACTCGCAGCTCGGTTTTGGGCGTCCAGCCAAGTGCTTCCAAACGAGAACTATCCATTAGTTTTCTTGGTGCGCCATCGGGTTTGGACGTATCAAACACAATTTCTCCAGAGTACCCTTGTACCGAACGTATCGTCTGCGCGAGTTCAGCAATTGTCGTGTCACTGCCCGAGCCAACATTGATGTGGCTTTGCATTGGACTAGTATGTTGTTTGTAGGTTGCGACAGGTAAATTCATGACATACACACTCGCAGCTGCCATATCGTCGACATAAAGAAACTCTCGGTAGGGCTTACCAGAACCCCAAATTGTCACTGACGCCTGACCTGCTAGTTTCGCTTCGTGAAATCTGCGTATCAGCGCGGGGATGACGTGTGAGTTTTCTGGATGGTAGTTATCACCAGGCCCATAAAGATTTGTCGGCATCACACTGCGGTAATCGACTTGATATTGTCGGTTGTAACTTTCACAGATCTTGATACCCGCAATTTTAGCCACAGCATAGGGTTCATTGGTAGGCTCAAGCGCACCGGTTAAGAGCACTTCTTCCGACATTGGCTGCGGGGCATGCTTTGGATAAATGCAACTACTGCCCAAGAAGAGCAGCTTTTTTACTCCATTTCTGTAAGCAGCGTCGATAACGTTGGCTTGAACCATGAGGTTATCGTAGATGAACTCTGCAGGATATGTGTTATTGGCATGAATGCCACCGACTCGCGCTGCTGCCAAGTAGACTTGATCCGGCTTTTCTTTATCAAAAAACTTGCGTACTGCCTGTTGGTCTGTCAGGTCGAGTTCGCGATGCGTACGACCAATGATTTGACTGGGTGCGGTGCCATCGGCAAGTAGCTTTCGAACGATAGCAGAGCCAACCATCCCTCGATGGCCAGCTACATAGATTTTGGGTGCTGGCTGAATCATCCAGTACGTCCTTTTTAATTCACAGTTTTAGACTTTTGACTAGTCGAAGTTTGGGAATCGTCCACGAAAAATGAACTAACCTTGCATAAATTAGTGCATACAGATAAGCACTGACAAAAAAAGCGACGATCAATGCTGGTGTCTGATTGAAAAAAATGACCGCCAAGGCTGAGGGCACAAGCGAGTAGACAAGTATAAGCGGTAACACCCACGCGTTTTGTATCACTGGGGGCGCATTGGAAAACCATTTGCGAGAGACTCGCGCCCATAAGAGGCTATGCAAATGGAGGCGATCGGGCTCACCTAACTTTAAAGCGCGAGCGCGACGACGCGCCATCGAAAACAACACTTCGATAATCGGGTAACCGCAGGCAAGTAGCGGCCCCCAGGGCGATAGTCCTGGGTTGCGCATCGCAATCATCACGGCCGTCCAGCCGAGCACGAAACCCAGAAGATAGGCACCACCATCACCCAAGAATAACTTACCCCGAGGATAATTTAACAGCATGAAACCAAGAATAGCGGCCATGAATATGAAACATAGCTTAGCCATTTCGACGTCACCCACCCGAAAAGCAATGAATCCCAAGGTACTCAGGCAAAGGATACTGACACCGCTTGCCAGCCCATTCAGGCCGTCAATAATATTCACCGCATTAGCGACCCCAGCCACTGCAAAACCAGTGAAAATTACTGAAATTGGTGTGATCGCAAGCACAGTATCCACCACCGGGATGCCAACTCTTGTCAGACTGACCCCGGTCAACCACCAGGCAAGAACTCCGCTCAAAAAAGTAGCAATCAGTCGTTCTCCGGCTCGATCGCGTTTGGTCAGATCTTCAAGCGTCCCGGCAAAGAGCGCGGGAAGGGCCGCCAAGAGCATCGCGGATAAGTGAGTAGCCACCAAGGGGGGAGTAAAGATCCAACTAATCGCTAAGCCGATAAAAATCGCAAGGCCCCCAACCCGGGGAGTTGGCTCTTGATGGATTTTTTGAATGCCCGCATTCGAATCTAGAGTGTGTTGCCCGTGCAAACCCTTGGTCAAAACGATCGTCAAACAAATGACAAACGTCACCAAACCGCCTGTCAAGAGCGCCAAATGAGGAACCGCGAAATCCAAGTTTGTACCCCTGCCTGATGACCATCTAAGTGGTGATGCGCCAACCTGATATCGGTACTGACGGATATAATCGATGAAACAATCTGCGACGCCGCATGGCACATTGAGCTTTAAGTGCTTTTTTCAACATTCAACCGCAGCTCAGTTAGCCTAGAACTTTACCACGCCCAAACGCGACTTTTGGCGCATACCTGCGTTCAGTCCGAACAATACACTCGGCGGCTTTATGCTTAAAACAGTTAAAAAACTTATCCACCAATTGCTTTTAAAACGGCATCGCAGAATTGTAGACACTACAAGTGCCTCTCAATTACACGAATTTTTTAGTATGGTGCGGCCTGTGGCGACAGGACTACCACTCATACGCCTTGGCGGCAGCGGCGACGGAGGCTATTTAGTACCAGATGACCTTGACGGCATCGGCGCCTGTTTTTCGCCCGGCGTCTCAATACTTTCAGATTTCGAACTCAATCTCGCAGAGCGTGGCATACCATGCTTCCTGACCGACTATTCGGTCGAAAAAGCACCCCAAGAACATCCGTTGATTCATTTTGAAAAAAAATTTCTGGGCTTGGACGACAACGATGTCTTTTCAAGACTAAACACCTGGATGTCTAGACACGCACCAAGCGGGACAGACTTTGTACTACAAATGGATATCGAAGGAGCAGAGTACGACGTACTGTTCGACTTACCTGAGGACACTCTAAAAAAATACAGAATTTTAGTGATTGAGTTTCATCACCTAGATCGCTTGATCTCATCCGAAGGCTTTCATCTAATCAATTTAATATTTAAAAAACTTGATAAGGCATTTAAGGTTGTTCATATTCATCCTAACAACTGCGCCCCAGCCTACGTTTATCAAGAGTTTGAGATCCCCCCGATCATGGAATTTACCTTTTTACGCCGCGATCGGATCAATTCAGCAACAGCTGCCTCGGTGTTTCCACATCCCTTAGATAAACAAAATATACCCACACTACCAGACGTGCATCTACCTCAATGCTGGCAAAAAAATTCTGGCGCTTGACCATGAAGCGTGCGTTGCCGCAAGTTCGAAGAAAACAATTATTTTTTTCGGTCACGCTCGAAGCGAACATACCAACGCTCAAAATATCAATACCTTTAATTAATCGCTATTACAACAACCCAAAATTTGTAGTCATTTGCCCAGCGTCCTCCCTTAATAGATTTATCAATACATTTCACACATTTTCAAACGTTACGATCGTTAGTGAAGCGTCACTAATTAGCCTCAGCCAATTTACTAAAATCGCAACTGAATCTGCAAAACGACTCGGCATTGCCGACATAAAAACCGACCGCCTAGGCTGGTACTACCAACAAGCGTTAAAACTTAGCTTTTTATTATCTTTGGGGGAGACCGACTGCAATGCCGTCATGTGGGACGCAGACACGATCCCTTTGACTAGAATCCGATTTTTCGATGCGGCGGGCAACTATTCCTTTCAATATGGATCCCTGAGTGAGTTCAACCAACCTTATTTCGACACCCTGAAAAATGTTTTGCCGGGCTTACCTACACGCTTTCTTGCTTGCACTATCCAGTTTTTTTCTTGCACCAGGCTCGAACAAGAGGCTTTAATCGCTCGCCTAGGCCAGTTGCACCCGCGCCCAGTCAATCAACCCTGGGCACTCTGGATCTCAGAAATTATGATCGATGCAGTACTAAAAACGCATCGCGCTTTCTCAGGATCATTATTTAGTGAACAAGAACTGGTCGGGCTGTCCAATATGCTTACCCATCCTACAAGGCAAGTACCTTTAAAACACCTACGATGGGGAATCGAAGGACGTTTAAGCAACGCTCAATTGCTGCTCGCGCGTATGATGGGCTTTGTGCACTTAACCTACGAAAATCCCAATGCTATTCTTAGTCAATCACAGGGCTGGAAAAGTTTAGTGCAGTTAATGCATAAAGAATTACGACACTTTTACCGGTCTCGTTAGATCAGAATGTCTTAGCTAGCTTTAGGTAAAGAAAATGTCGGCATTAATCATCAAAATAGAAGGCGGCTTAGGCAATCAATTGCTGCAATACTTGTTTGGACAATCTTTATCGCGCCTGCATAACAAAGAGGTTTTTTTTGATATTTCTGAGTACGTAGAGGGTCGAGGCATCAGACGTTTTGCTCTAACCGAGTTAGGGCTACCCGGAAAATTTATTAGTTGCAAAAAAAACCTTTCGAGTGACTGCAAACTAATTCATTTACGAAAGATAAAGTCGCACGGGCAAGCGTTAGCGCTGTCAGATTGGTTTATCCTGCGAAAAAAAATTGCACTACTCGTTGAGCGTGAATCGGGGACCTTACAGGATTTCACGTCGACACCCTCTGCTTATTTTTCAGGCTACTGGGTCTCGTTCAATTACTGGTACCGCCCCCGCGAACTGGTAGCGTGGGTAAACGATTACCTAGATCGCACCGCTACCGCACGAGCGATAGCCGGCGGCGCTCTTTTACCTCATGCCAACGAAGGCTGTGCGATACACGTTAGAAGGGGAGATTATTTAAACCCAGAACACTTAGCTTGGCACGGGGTCTGCTCTGTTGAGTATTTCAATGCATCAATTAGCGCATCTAGATCAACGAACCATTTGTTTTTTTCTGACGATGCGTCTTTCATTGATAGTGAATTTTCGGACATCCCAGGCTATGTCAATGCCAGCCATCTCATTGGAAATGAGATTGATGAGTTTCTAATTCTGAGAAACTATCGAACAATGGTTATCTCAAATTCGACCTATAGTTATCTTGCAGCCCTTTTCTCATCCCTTAGGTTTGCGGATGCCCTGATCCTGACACCCTATCCTTGGTATCTCTGGGGCAATAGTCAACCACCATTGCTACCAACGTGGCAAAGGCATAATGCCATGACTGGCGTCAACGAAGAGGTTGATCTTGCTGCAGCCAACCAACTCACGGTGAATGTACTACTTTACGGTTTTTCTGACGCGATAGAGCTCACGGAAACACTAAAAATGCTGGGCGCTCAGACCAGACGCCCGAATCAAATTACGTTGCAACCAAGAACATGCGCTCAAGAAGCGCTAATAATGGACGACTTTATTCGCCAAGAGTTTGGCGTAACGCCACTCTACTTACAAGCAGCAAATCATAACGAGTTTTTGTGTCGGGCGATTCAGAACTGCAGTGCTGACTTTATTATATTTTTGAACCCCGCGATTTGGTGGCACAAAGAAAAATTGGCGATTGAACTCAGACTCGCTGCAGAAATGCAGGCGGATATTGTTGTTTCACGCGTTGGTTTTTCTTCGGAAGACGAGGACGATATTTCTTTACTTAATATCGATACATCAGTGAGAAATACGAGCACACTTGCGTGCCGAACCGTGATTAGCCTTTTATCAGGCTTAGGTTCGGCGCTGATTAAATCGCGTGCGTGTCATGATCTAGCTCCCACAGATACAATATATGAACTGGCTCTTTCAACGAAGAAATTCGTCGTGCAAGACAAAATGCTAGCGCGTTATGACAAAGCTAAAATGACCGTGAGTCGACTTACGCAACGACTAGAAAATTTAAAAGCTGTTTTGCTACGACTGCAAACCGACGAGCGCGCGTCAGACGAACTTCAGCTCGCTGTTCAAGCGCTTATTGCTGATCTCAAAAACCTTGTCACAAAATCGGGCGGATACAATCTTTAAGCTGTTTGTCGATTGAGAGTTGTCGCGAGTACCATTTATTTTGTCGACCGAGAGTTGTCGCAAGTACCATTTAATAAAATGTTGGTTTATTTCCCACACCGATAGATCCCGTAGACAGTTACATCTTCAAATTAATTTGCATCCTCAAATTATCCATGGCACTTTGCGTTAGTAAACCCACCTACCGCGCCGACATCGACGGCCTTCGTGGCGTCGCGATCTTGCTCGTCGTGGGCTTTCACGCCTTTCCTGCGGCGTTCCCTAGTGGGTTTATCGGCGTCGATGTCTTTTTCGTCGTGTCAGGCTTCTTAATCACTCAAATCATCACCAAGGCACTTAGCTCTAACTCTTTTAGCTTTGTTGCTTTTTATCGTCGTCGCATTAATCGGATTTTTCCGGCGCTTTTAGTGGTTTTACTCAGCCTAATCGTCGCGGGCTGGCTATTCATGATCCCGGATGATTTCGCCAAACTGGGTAAGCATACCTTTGGTGGTGCGATTTTTTTATCGAACTTGGTTTCGTTAAGTGAATTTGGCTATTTTGATGTTGCTTCAGAGCTCAAACCACTTTTGCATCTTTGGTCGTTAGGTATTGAAGAGCAGTTCTATCTGATTTGGCCGATCGCGCTTTGGCTGGGGTACCGGGCAGGCCTAAGCGTAGGCCTCTTGATGTGCGGGTTGTTACTTGCATCGTTTACCGTCAATATCTACCGTTCGTCTTATGACCTGTCTCTGGCGTTCTTTGCCTTACAAACCCGCGCCTGGGAACTTTTATTTGGCGCGCTAATCGGCTACCTTGTTCAGCACCCAATTAGCCCACGCCTCAAACTAAAAGGCCACGCGCTAGCGCACTGTGGCTTAATTTTATTAGGGGCTAGTGTTCTGCTCATTCACGCACGCACCCCTTACCCGAGCGGTTGGGCGCTATTACCTGTCATTGGCACTGGCCTGCTCATCGCAACCGGAGAGCATTCGCCCTTTAACAAAAATATACTCGCACACCGCTGGCTTGTCGCGATTGGCCTGATCAGCTACCCCTTATATTTATGGCACTGGGTATTACTGTCCTTTGTAGCCATTGTGGCCGAGGGGGCCACCTCACTTGAGCTTCGGCTAGGTTTGATTGGGCTATCCGTCGCGCTAGCCTGGGCAACTTATCGATTGGTTGAATCGCCAATTCGTCGTTTGCACAATACAAACACGACTGCAGTCGCGCTAGCGCTGCTCATGATCTGCCTGGCAGCCACAGGTTTATCGATCTATAAACGACAAGGTTTCGTCGGGCAGACGCCACAGCCCCAACTCATTAGCGAAACAGCCCAACAAGACTGTTTAATCCCTTTTAACAATAAACAGCTGTGTATCTTTGGTAACCCTTCGGCGAGCCAAGTCATTCTGATTGTGGGCGATAGCCATGCGCAACATCTGACCACTGCAATGAATCAAGCATTTGGGGCTCAATACAAAATCATTTTTTCCTACTGGCCGTCGTGTTTTTTTGGCTTTAACGAAGCATTTAACGATAATCCCTCAACATGCCTGCCGTTTATTGAACTGGTGAAAGCCCTGCAGGGCACCAAGCTAGCGGCGGTAATTCGCAGTCAGTTATGGCATGGCTACCCGGCCCTGGCCAAGGATCAAAAGCTTGAACAAGCGCTAAAAGATGCCGCTCAGGCTTTCGACCTGAAGCCAGAAAAGATTATTATCGTTGGCGCAGCACCCAGTGTTGACATAAAGTGCGCCAAAAGACAGTACTACTTTGGTCACACTAACAACTCAAAACAATGCATGGATCAGGCAGAGAGCAGGTTACAAACTGAGCGCTTCGCGGCGATCGCACAGCACATGACTCTACCCAAAAATGTATATTTTGTGCATCCGAGCCAAAAACTATGCACGGCCACGGGCTGCAAGGTCATCGAAAACAATACAATCTATTACAGTGACATAAACCACCTCACTCAGGCGGGTGCAATGCTGATCATGCCCGATATCGCCAATATTCTGGCTCAGTAGGCCTAACCGGTTCGCTTATGGTCAATACCCCAATCGCCTACATCATCTTTAATCGCCCACGCTACACACGGCAGACCTTTGCCGCGATACGCGCGGCACAACCAAAAGAGCTTTTTTTGTTGGCCGATGGGCCACGAGCGACTCATCCTGACGATATAAGGCTTTGCGCTGAGGTACAAGAAATCGTCTCCAGGGTCGACTGGCCTTGCGTGGTACATCGAAACTTTTCAACCACAAATCTTGGTTTGAAAGGGCGTGTCTCCTCAGGGTTAAATTGGGTCTTCGAACAGGTTGAACGCGCAATCATCCTTGAAGATGATTGCCTGCCACACCCCGACTTCTTTAATTTTTGTGATGAACTGCTTGAACGCTATGCGCACGATGACAGGGTCTGGGTGATCACCGGTG
Source organism: Alcaligenaceae bacterium (assembly GCA_947378965.1). Taxonomy (GTDB): domain Bacteria; phylum Pseudomonadota; class Gammaproteobacteria; order Burkholderiales; family Burkholderiaceae_B; genus Zwartia. The sequence continues at coordinate 30,642 of CANCMG010000020.1, forward strand.
ACAATCACCAGCAAGGCAAACGGCGGGGTGAGGCCTCATATTTCTTTTCGCACTACAGCGATTGTTGGGGCTGGGCGACTTGGCGCCGTGCCTGGAGTCATTACCAAGGCGATATCGCTTTTTGGCCCGAGTGGCACGCCAGCGAGCAATGGAAAAATATGGGGTTAGATTCTGTTGAGGCCAAGTTCTGGACTGATATTTTTTCTCGTGTTTATAGCAATAGCATCAGTTCCTCTTGGTTTTATCCTTGGTTGGGGTCGATCTGGCATGGCGGTGGGCTCACCGTAACGGCAAACGTCAATTTAGTCAGTAATATCGGCATCGGTCCAGATGCTACTCACACGATTGCGTTAACCGAGCAACCTGGCGCCGCTGTTTCAGCCCTTGGTGCTTTAGTACATCCTGCCAAGGTTGCAATCAATCGCAATGCAGACCTGTGTACCTTTAACTATCGCCATGGCGGCTTGAGGCTTAGGTTTCCGTACACACTACTGCCTTTACCTCGCAGATGGGCAGGGGCGCTTTATCGGTATGTTCGCTCTAAACTGAAATCAAACTAAGCGTCGGGCTTTATTTGAATGGCATAATCACACCCACTCTTTAGAAGGCATGGCCTCAATAATGATCAAACGTAAAGGGATTATCTTAGCCGGCGGTTCGGGCACACGCCTGTACCCGGCCACACAAGTCGTATCAAAGCAGCTCTTGCCTGTTTACGATAAGCCGATGATTTTTTACCCTTTATCGACCTTAATGTTGGCGGGGATACGCGACGTTTTGGTGATTTCAACACCGGCCGACACCCCTCGCTTTTCTGAATTATTGCGTGATGGCGCGCAATGGGGCATGAATATTCAATACGCTGTGCAGCCAAGCCCCGATGGCTTAGCGCAAGCCTTCATCATCGGCAAAGACTTTGTCGCAAACGACCATAGCAGCTTGATTTTGGGCGATAACATTTTTTATGGGCACGAGTTAGGCAAACAACTCAAAAAGGCGAACGAGCGCGAACACGACGCGACGGTCTTTGCTTATCACGTACCTGATCCCGAGCGTTATGGCGTGGTCGAATTTAATACCTCTGGGCGAGCGTTAAGCATCGAAGAAAAACCCCTTGCTCCAAAAAGCAATTACGCCGTGACCGGCCTGTATTTTTATGACCCCGATGTCTGTCACATCGCATCAAACATCAAGCCAAGTGCGCGTGGCGAGCTTGAAATCACCGATGTCAATAAACATTACCTGGCAGCCGATCGCCTGAACGTTGAAATCATGGGGCGTGGTTACGCCTGGCTTGATACGGGGACGCATGATAGTTTGCTAGAGGCTTCGAGCTTTATCGCGACCTTGCAAAAACGCCAGGGTTTGCAAGTCTCTTGCCCCGAAGAAATCGCCTACGGAAATAAATGGATCAGTGCTGAACAACTGGCCCGCCTTGCTGCGCCGTTAGCCAAGACGAATTATGGTCGTTATCTGCTTAATCTGATTAAATAAACAATGCTATGAGCGCTCTGCGAGAATCTTGACATGCCTTTTACGACCCATCAAACGAGGTTAACCGGGGTCTTGCTTTTAGAGCCTAAGGTCTTCAGCGACGAACGAGGTTTTTTTTACGAAAGTTTTAATCAGCGCGAATTGACTCAGGCTCTTGGTACCCCTGTCACGTTCGTGCAAGACAACCACAGCCAGAGCAAAAAGAATGTGCTCCGAGGCCTGCATTACCAGATTAAACAAACACAAGGCAAGCTTGTCCGGGTGACTCGGGGCGAAGTATTCGATGTGTGTGTCAATCTGCAAACCGGTCACCCTCAGTTTGGGCAGTGGGCAGGCTTTCATTTAAACGCCGAAAATAAGCAACATCTCTGGATCCCGCCCGGCTTTGCGCATGGGTTTTTGATACTCTCTGACGTGGCAGAGTTTATGTATAAAACAACCGACTATTACTCTCCTGAACACGAACGCAGTTTGCTCTGGAACGACCCCTCTATTGGCATTGAATGGCCGCTTACAGGGCAACCTATTCTTGCTCAAAAAGATGTAAAGGCGTCTCTCTTAGCCCACGCCGAGGTTTTTAATTTAACTTGCAGTAGATGCTGACATTTAGGGGGTTTTCTAACGTCGGCCTGGCAATGTGTATCCTTGCCGCTGGCTTATTGGCGTGTAACCAGTTTGGGGCACTGAACGCGTTAACGCCCTACTACCGCGTCAATACGCCAGCATTATGTCTGCTGTTTGGCTTTGCAACGGCCTGCTGGAGTATGCGGCTAGCGATCGCAGGCTGCGTCTTTGCTCTGCCGCTGCTCCCAACGTTTGGCTGGCAATTTCAGCAGTACACAGGATACGGGCGTATACAAGACGCTGCCGGTTCTGGGCTCGACTTGGTCGCCGGCGTCTTGTTGGGGTTGCTTGTCAACAGCCTGTGGCGAAAGCAAGCGATACGCACTCGAGTGGCGTTGCCCTGGCCTGCGGGTGTCGTAATGCTAATGTTGACGATATCCGTTGCTGTCGCCATCGCTCGCAACCTGCACCAGTCTGACTCGCCCTTTACGTTGCATGCTCTGCTCTACAACCTGCTGCACCTGCGAACACTGGGCTGGCATGACGACTATCGCCCGCTGCTTGACTGGGTGGCCTACAGTATGGCCTTTTTATTGTTAGCACTCTTTGTACCCGCCTTAAAAGCCCTGCCCAATCGTAATGATGTCATTTTTTTGCCGCTGATCGCGAGCCTCATGATCGCAGCCTTTGTGGGTTGGCGGCAATCGATCTATGGTGCAGGGCTGAGCCCGTTGCAATTGAACTTTAGGCTCGATCAATTTGGCTACATGGCCTTGGGCTTTCAACCCGACTTACACGCCTTTGGCGCGCAAATGTTGCTGGGCGTCATCGGCTTAATCGGGTATTTGTATGCCAAAAAAGACCTACGGCTGCGTGTGTTATTGCTTGGCCTGGTGCTACCGTTGTCTGGCTTCCTGCTGTTTTTGAGCAAATCAAAGGCGACCTTTGTGGTGGCCCTTTTGGGTTTGCTAATCGTCTTGGTGCTTTGGATGTTTCGCCACGCGAAGCATTTTAAGCCGGTAGTACTCGGCCTGTTGTTTTGCAGCCTCACGCTGCTTTTAAGTGTGGTGGTTTTTACAGACGCTTGGACGACGTTACTCAGTTTGCTTTTGCGCAAATTTAACTTGCCAGATTTATACACCTTAAATTTTAAACTCTCTTACCGGCCTGAAGTGTATCTGGCCGGGTTACGAATGTTTAGCTTATATCCCTTTGCAGGACTGGGGCAAAGTGAGTTTTACCGCCAGTCGGCCAATTATGATTTAACCCAGTCACAGTTTTTAAGTTACGAGCAGAATGGCGAGAATGCACATAATTATTTTTTGCAAACGCTTGTTGAAAATGGTGTGCTGGGGTTTGCGGCCTTTACTTTGCTGCTGCTCTATCCGGTCATTCGAGCCACAAATAAACGCGCCTTGCTTCCTGGATTAATAGCCTTAGCCTCAGTCTTTGGTGGAAATTTGTTTTCGCACTCAATGCTCGTGCGCGAAAACCTTCTGCTCGCGACCTGCTTTTTAGCACTCCTCTACGCTTGGGTTGCGGCTGAAACAAGAACAACAGCACAAAACAAGCCACTGACCTCTGCAATCGACCGACGACGGTCTAGTCTGACTTTACCTCTGCCGCGTACTTGGATGACTCAGCCCAAGGTACTCACTGCCTGCGTGGGGGTGGCTATGCTTTTGATCGCAAGAGAAACGTACCAGTCCTTTACAGGCAGGCCTTTTAACGCTGATATTCAATGCGTACAAGTGCGTAAACTTGAGCGAGATGGCTGGACTTCGGGTCGCCATGTATGGGATGTGCCCGTTGGTGCACAGGGTATGGTCTTGAGCCTTGCCACGACTCAACCCGATGTTGCCAAACGCCCGTTGCCCGTTAGCTTGACCATCACGGTTGACCAACGTTTGTTACGCGCCAAAGACTTTACGTTAACAAAGACCGGGCCTCAACGTTTAGAGATTGATTTGCCTGACGGCGTGCTAGCCACACCGGATGACTATCAAGTTGAGTTGAAGTTAGAGCGGTGTTTTGTGCCAAGAAACTTTGGCATGAACGGGGACGGTCGACGACTTGGGCTCAGGGTCGAGTCGGTGGACTGGCGTTACTGACACTGATAGTCGCTTCGCTCCACACTATTTCTAAACGGATCGGTCAGCTCATCTGAATACTGACCCATCAGCAGGCGCTGCTTAGGTAAAAAGTGTGCCCGAAAATAGCGGCTACCGCTGGCAATCGTTTGACCCCACTCCGTGAGCTTGACGCAACCCTCTTTAATTTCGATCGTGCCAGATTGTTGTTGTTCGGTTAAGCGTACATCCACTAAACGATGCTCTTTGACATACTCTTGAGTAAATACTTGATCAAACGCGTCTTGCCTGATGCCGCCGCCGCGTTGTTGCAGTTTTTCTAAGATATAAAAAGAGAGCGAGCGGTCGATTACGGTGGGTACTGAAATCGCAAACGAATACCCTAACAGCAACCATATGCAGCAAAGCTGCAAAGTTTCAAAACGCGTAAACACCTTAAACCAGCGAATCGTTGCAATCAAAAACGTAGCCAAAAACGTGGCGATGACCGCGTCTAAGATGGCGCTATAAAAGACGACATTCACAGGGATGTAACGCACGTGCAGTACATAAATGCCGAGCAATAACAGGGCGTATACAGCGGTCGCGAGCAGTAGTTTTAAATATTTCATACTACGGCAGTCGCGAACAATCGTTTTAAATGTTTCATACCTTAAAGACCATACGCTTATTGCCCCAGTAACTGCACAACACCTGCAAGCCTGTCGCGAGCACAAAACCGACGATGTAGTTGAGGTGATAGTGGTCGGCCCACACGTACATCAAAGCGCCGTGCAGTAAAGCGATCGCTGCATACAAAAAAATAAATCGATACACCTGTTTAAACAAGGGTTCGACCGAACCTCGAAAAACGAAATGGCGGCTACCTAAAAACGAAGCGGCTATGCCAAAGACGGCCGCCACTAAATTAGAGATGCCGGCTGAGCTCCAGCCCAAAACCTTTAAATTGAAAGTCAACACCACAAAGTGCACGGCCGTAGCGGCCAAGCCATTGAGCAGGTAGCGGACTGACTGCTGCGCCAGCAAGGCTTCGGCTTTACCGCGTACCCTACTAGTTAGCATGCTTCACAGCGTCGATATAAGCGCGATAATCAATTTGATTAGGCGCCCCCGCACGCACCACACCCGTTAACATCAACGTCATCAGGGTCAGTGCGCCGGTCTGTAAAAACACCAACAATAAAATCCCCAAAGCCACTGAAAACCAACCTGGTGTCGCAAAGCCGGCAAGCTTTAACGCAATCGCTGCTGCACTGGCAGCTACGGTAAACAAGGCCACAAACGCGCAGATAATTCCCACGCGCACCAACACATCTTCGGCAAACACCATCAAGGCTCTAAAACCATGCAAGGCCAATCCAACAAAATTCATTTTGCTTTTACCCGCAAAGCGCGGGCCACGATCAATCGGCTGAGTTTGCACGCGCAACTTTGAGGTCAGCACGCAGGCCGCGACATGCATCCACAGCTCTTGCATGGCAGCCAAACGCTTAAGTGCCGCCGGCTTTAACGCCATAAAATTACCAAAGCTAATTTTGCGACCAGTTAAAAACTGAAACAGGGCTTTGTAGACTAGGTAAAACGCTTTAAATCTTAGGGTTTCAACACGGCTTTTACGTTGCGCCACCACCACGTCAACCTTGGGTGAGCGCATCGGTTCAACCAGCTCCCGGATCGACTGCGGGGTATCTTCGCCATCTGAATCCATCACAATCGTGCAGGGCATCTCGGGCAAGTGCTCGGCCACATAGTTCAGACCGATCGCAATTGCGCGTTGGTGACCAACGTTGCGCTTAAGCGTAATCACGACGCCTTTAAGGCCCGCGTTTTGCAAGGCTTCAAGCTGCACGGGTTGGTTAATCGAGCCATCATCCACGGCCACAACATACGCGCGGGTCCCGTACTCAGCGAACAGCTCTCTGAACAAGCGGGTTGAGGCCTCTTGATCTTCATAAATGGGCATCACCACGGCAAAATTTGCGTCTGTAGGATTCATGATTGACTTCGTTGTCGCCAAGGTGAGTACGTGCTTGCTGCGTTGACGCTGTCGCAAAAGCGTGTCGCGGCCAGTATTATCGCTACCGTTTTGCCTGATAACTGAGTGGCAAGGCTGCTAAGCATGACACCCTTTGAGGTCATGCCGCAAGCGCCTTCTTAAAATAAGCAATGGTGCGCTCAAGCCCTTGCTCGAGCGCGACGGTGGGCTCCCAATCTAAATACTGCCTCGCTTGACTGATATCAGGGCGACGCTGTTTGGGATCATCTTGCGGCAAAGGCAGATGAATCAGTTTGCTTGTTGAGCCCGTCAGGCGCAAAACTTTTTCAGCAAGCTCAAGCATCGTGAACTCGCCGGGATTACCCAAGTTGATCGGGCCCACAACGCTGTCTGGCGAATTCATGAGCCGAATAAAGCCTTCAACAAGATCATCGGCATAGCAAAAACTACGGGTCTGTGTCCCATCACCGTAAATGGTTAAATCTTCACCACGCAAGGCCTGCACAATAAAGTTGCTCACCACGCGGCCATCGTCTGCCGCCATGCGAGGGCCATAAGTATTGAAGATGCGTACCACTTTGATCTGCAGGCTGTAAGCGCGTTGATAATCAAACCATAAGGTTTCAGCGGCGCGCTTGCCTTCGTCGTAACAACTACGAATCCCGATCGGATTGACATTGCCCCAATACTCTTCAGGCTGAGGGTGCACAGACGGATCACCATACACTTCAGACGTTGACGCCTGAAACACCTTGGCGCCCGTGCTGCGCGCCAGCTCGAGCATGTTGAGCGCACCCAGCACCGAAGTTTTCATGGTGTGGATGGGGTTGTATTGATAATGCACGGGCGAGGCTGGGCAGGCGAGGTTATAGATTTCGTCGAGGCCTGAAGCGCCTAGTGCTTGCAATGATATCGGATCGACTACATCGTGCTGCACAAACGTAAAGTTTGGCTTGGCGGCTAGGCCAGCAATATTTTTTAGGCTGCCCGTAAACAGACTATCGAGCGCTGTCACCTGATGGCCCTGGGCGATCAGACGATCGCAAAGATGTGATCCTAAGAAACCTGCGCCACCTGTGACTAGAATTTTTTTCATATGAAGTGCATCAAGCTCTACGTGTAAATTGCATCAAACGATCAGTAAGGGTTCAAGCTGCCTGCTCAGCCTTTGGATACTATCTGCTTGTCAGATCAAGCGCGTCCAACACCTGCATAATAAAAACCAAGTGCTTTTAAAGCCGCCGGATCAATATGATTGCGGCCATCAAAAAACAGTGCGGTCTTCAAAGTTGCCTTCAGCGCTTTGAAATCAATCTTTTTGTACTCGGCCCACTCGGTCACCAGCACAACCGCGTCAGCGGCATTGGCAGCTACAAGCGGATCGTTTTCAAGGACGAGCTTACCGTTGCGCAACAAATCCGCAAACACCTGCTCAGCAACCTCACGTGCGACCGGGTCGTGCGCCGCAACAGTCGCGCCCGCATTGCAAAGTGCACGAATCAAATCAATCGACGAAGCTTCGCGCATATCGTCCGTGTCGGGTTTAAACGCCAACCCCCACACGCAAATTTTACGACCTTCTAAGTCTTTACCCATCTTGGTAACAAGTTGCTCAAACAGATATTGTTTTTGCTTTTTGTTACGCGCCTCAACCCCGTTGAGCACAATCGGATCAACACCCACGCTTTGAGCGATGCGCACCAAGGCCTGTACGTCTTTCGGAAAACACGACCCGCCATAACCGCAGCCCGGCCGTAAAAACGCTGGGCCGATGCGTGAGTCTGACCCCATCCCAGCGCGCACGTCTTCGACGTTGATGCCAAAGCGGTCGCACACGTTGGCAATTTCGTTCATGAACGAGATACGCGTAGCCAGCATCGCGTTTGAGGCATACTTAATCAGTTCGGCTTCTTTGACACCTACGGTTAATAATTGACTGTCGTTTTTAACGTAAGGCTTGTAAAGCGTCACCAGTTGCGCCTTGGTGGTCTCGCTTTCGGTGCCGATCACGATGCGGTCTGGGTTAAAGAAGTCGTCGATCGCGGCGCCTTCTTTTAAAAATTCGGGGTTACTGGCAACATCAAAATCAATAAAGCACTTGCGCTGAAACAGTTGCCAGGCGATTTCGCCTTTCACTAAGTCGGCGGTACCCACGGGCACGGTTGATTTATTAATGACGATCGCCGGGCCCACTAGCGTTTGGCCGATTTCTTTTGCGGCCGCCAAGACATAGCGTAAGTCAGCTGAGCCATCTTCGCCTTGCGGCGTGCCCACGGCGATAAAAATCAAGTTTGCGTGTGTGCTGTCGCTGCCAAGCTTGGTCAAACCATTTTTGATGCTGTCTGAAAACTTTAAATTGCCACTGGCAATCGAGCCATCAACCACTTCTTTGAGGCCCGGCTCGTAGATCGGAATAATGCCTTTTTCAAGGCGAGCGATTTTGCTGGGGTCGGTGTCGACGCACACAACCGTGTTGTCTTTGCTCGACAGGCAGGCTGCGGTCACCAGGCCAACGTAACCAGCGCCAACGACTAGGATTTTCATAAACCGACTCTCAAGAAACAACTTAATGTAAAGTTTTAAGATACTGCGGTAACCCTTCAGACACTGACGCTTAAGCGGCAGCATGGCAGGATCATGACTGACCTTCAATAAAAAAGAACACTATCCCTTAGGTCAGCAGGACAGAATCATGACTGACTTTCAAGAAAAAAGAGCAATACCCTTAGTTTAGGCAATTTTCGTGGCATTTTTGTTCAAAATCACCCTCGAAAGCAGCTGTTGAGTGCATTGCGCCCAGCTTTGCCGTTCAATTTCGCTTGAATCAGGTGTTTTTTGCTGTTGCGATAGCACCAACCAGCGTTGGATGACCGTGGCTAGGGCGGCGCCATCGTCGCCGGAAAAATACAAAGCATGCTCTTGGGCCACTTCGCGAAATACTGGGATATCGCGGGCAATGATTGGCAAGCCGTGACGCGCGGCCTCGATCAGAGGTAAGCCAAAACCTTCGGCCTCACTCGCGGCGATCAGACAGTTGGCCGTGGCATAGATTTTTTCGAGATACTCATCGCTGGCTGATTGCACCCAAAATAGTTGACTGCCAAGCTGGGGGTGGCTGCTTAAACGAGTGGTGAGCGCCTCGGTTAACCAGCCTGGCTTGCCGACGATGATCAGGTTGGCTGCAACCTGTTGCGCCCAAAGTTGCTCAAAAGCATCCAATATTTGGCCATGGCGCTTGCGGGGCTCGAGCGTCCCCACGGCTAAAAAACTCGGGCTTGCTGCAAACTGCTGCAAAAGTTGTGTGACATGTTCAGGCAAGCCTGTCGAGGGTAGCGAGTTTTCAATATCGGCCCCCAAATGAAACCAGTCGATGTTTAGGGTTTCAGAAGCCTCGGGGTGATGATGGCTGACCCAGGTGCGCAATTCTTGCGCAACCGCTTGTGAAATACATATGGCACCGTGCTGTTGCGACACGATACGCAACCAATTGCCGTATTTTTCTACAAGCTCGGGGGTAAAGGTGTCTTTCAGCAACAAGGGCAACAGGTCGTACACCACAAAACACACTCGGGCACCAGCGCGGCGGGCCTGCGCAAAAAAATGCTCGTGGTCTTGATCGATGTTGAAATGCAGGTCAAGGCCTAGAAAGATATCGCCCTGCCGCGGGCTGATATGGGCGTCTGCATTTGAGGCTGCCGTATCACTGTCACTGTCACTGCCACTGCCACTGCCACTACTACTGCTACTGCCACTGCCACTGCCACCAAACATCTTCTGCGTAAATGCCACCGCAGTCTTATAGCCAAGAGGCTGGGCGGCGTATACCAGTTCTACCCTATAGCCCGGGTCAGTCTCTAACAACAAATGCTGAATCACACTGCGCACCACCCGTTGGATGCCTGACTTTGCATCATTGGCATGCAACTCGGTGATATCCACAAATAATCTGGGGCGCAGGTCTTGTGGCGGTAAAAGGGCAGCGACTAGCGCGGCGGTTTCTTTAAGTTCAACCACAGGGCGTTGAGGCGTTTGCTCAAGCCGTGCAATGCGGGCGGTGATCTCGGCTACGAGGGCCTCTGTGGTGGCCCGCACTGCGGTCAACGATTTAGCGGACGACGCCATCGCGGACTGCGTCCCGAACCCGTGCGCTGATTTCGTGTGCGCCCCCAGCACACCCGCTTGCTCTAGCCGCATCAACGCGTCAAGCGCCTCGCGTGCCGTCTGATCCCACGAAAAAGTACCCACTTGCTGACGCCCGTGTGCCACAAGTCGAGCACGGTAGGCTTGATCGGTCAACACCTGGGTTATTTTTTGCGCAATGCTGTTGACCGAAAACGGATCAAACAAGGCCTCGGGTAAACCAATGACTTCAGGCACGCTTGAATAATTTGACCCAATCGTGGGCGCCCCACAAGCCATCGCCTCAAGCGCTGTCAAACCAAAGCCTTCACAGTAGGTTGGCAACACATAGGCTGTACACAAGCCATACAAGGCACATAATTCTTCGTCAGTGATACGCTGTGTCACGATGACTTCAGCAGCACTTAACCCTGCCTGCACGATGACCTGGCGGATGTGCGCTAAGCGCGGCGCATTTAAACCGCCTGCTAGCACCAGCTGGTGCGAGTGTTTAATTTCGTCTGGCTGTGCTGCGTAAGCGGCAACCAAGCGGTCAACATTTTTTCGTGGATCAAAGGCCCCTGTGTATAACAGAAACGAACGCGTGATACCGAACTTTTGCCTGAGCGCTTCACTGGACTCAGGCGTCAGGGTGACTGGCCGTATGTCTTCACCCAGTGCAGCAGAAATGTTTTGAATGCGGTCTGCTGGTATACCCAGCTTTTCGATGCCGTCACGACGCGACGACTCAGAAATTGCAAACCAAAAGTCAGCTGATCTTAATTGCCATAGGCGCTCGTAGTACCACGCTTGCATACTTGGGTCAGCAAGATATTCGCTCTTGTACATCAGTGGTATCAAATCATAAAGCATTGCTACGGTATAGACCTGTGCAATCTTGCCCACACTGACGACAGTGCTGTCGGCAGGACTATCCAGCAGACTGCTCAGAATCAAGACATCTGGCTCTAAGGTCGATATATACGCTTCACGCAATAATTCTGAGACGTCTTTACGCCACGTGTTTTGCTTGTGACCAAGTTCAGTCGGCCCCAAACCCGACCATACGCAAACTCTGCACTGCTCACGCTCTTTACCCAACCCATTCTGAACCTCAGTCAAGGACTCAGGAAACAGATCGCTCAGCAGTACGACAACTTCATGCTGACCTTTGTTGCGAATCAACGCTTTGACAAAAGCCAAGGCGTAACGTCCAATGCCACGATAGCGACTTTCGTTTTGAACCGCCTGCAGGTCGACCACTATTTTCATCGCCACGCCTATTTATTTTGTTCGGTCGCTTGACGTAACCGTGCGTAAATAGCTTGCGCCTCGGGGCTTAACGTTTCGATACGCTGACGCGTTTGATACGCCAGTGCTATCGTGGCGAGGTCGGGTGCGGCCTGTTTCACCAATAAAGCATGATGCTGTTCAGTCAGTAATGACTGGCGCTGCGCGACCACTCGGGCTTGTTGATGACTGATCTTCTCTAGAAAGTGCTGAGCGCGCGCTGCACCGTGACGGCCAGTCACCAAGGACAGAAGCTTGCGTACAAATAGTCGATTCGTTTTTTCTCCAAAAGCAACGATGCGAGCACCCACACCGTCTGCTTGAATTTGCTCAAGCTGCTGCTCAAGCCATCGGATCGGGCGCGTCGCACGCCAAACAAACGATGCATGGATCGCCGCGATGGCCTCTTCGGCACGGGCCGCAGCGGCAGCGACCTCTTGCAGCCGACGCTCGTGCTGTTGGTCAAACCGCGTCGTTAACGTGTCTAACGACAGGCCATACTCTTGGTCAAAAGCGCTAATCACGGGCGGCGCCACCATGCCCCGCGTGGTTTTTTGGGCGATGACTGCATAGAGTGGGCTCACCTCTTGCAACACGTTTAGCAATGAAATTGGTCGCGGCTCAGCTCGATTAAACTGTTCATGCAGGGGGATCGCTTTGCTTAGAGCAAAGCCTGCGTACTGAGGGACAAACTCTAGCAGTGCACGGGGTATTAAAGCGCGACGCCTCGGATCTAAAAAAGCGATGCTCGCACTCGCGGTAATATTTTCGGGATTCACCGCTTGCAAGAGCAACAGACCACCAGGCTTTAGCACCCGCAACGACTCTTGCACCACTTGCCTTAACGTCTCAAACGGCAAGGTTTCTGCCAACCCGAAGCCAGAAATGAGTGCCTGGCTTTGCGCCGCGCAGGCTTGAAGTGCAGTCAACGCCGGCATTTTTTTTACAGCCAGGCCAAGCTCCTGACAATAGGCGACAGCGGCTGAGTCGTCATCCACGCCCCCAACGCTGAAGCCACATTCGTTTAAAGTTTCAAGCCACTCGCCATGACCGCAGCTCAAATCAAGAACGCTCGCGTTAGGGTAGGGCCTCAGTAACGGCAATACAAAAGGAAGATAACAAAACAAGCGAAGCTTTCGCTCAACCCGCGAACCGTGGATTTTGTCTTGCCAGGCAAGTGAAAAACGATCTGATTCATTAGTCTGTTTTTCGTGCGGCTCTGTGTCGACATTCAGCCCAGCACTCGCACTGGACGCATCCGCTAACGGCTTGTCAGTCACGCTGCACCTCTATACTAGAGGGCAACCAAGTCAATCCCACAAAATGATCTTTACCGACGTTCACGACGTTAAAGACGATGGCTCGATCGCGCCACTCGTAATTTTTTTCAAGATGGCTCTCAGAATCGTGTAACGCGAACGACATCGAATAAGAGCCTACACCAAAGTTCGCTGGAAACCGCAACACATAACGTACCGTATGCCCAACGTTCAAGGCTGTGATCACCTGCTTAGTGTGAAAAGTATTGGTGCCAAATATGGGCTGGCCCAGTCGGTCTTTAATCTGATAGCCAAACACCAGTTCAGGCAAATCAGCAAAGGCTTCGATCTCAACCTTTACCTGTAGGAGCTGCCCCACCTTCACGACCTCAACGGGTTTGCCGTCTTCGTCGCACAGGGTCGCTTGCACAACGCGTGCCTCGCCTGTACCCGAGATCGTCTGCACGTTACCATCGACACCTAACACCTGCTGCACGTTGGCGGGATCGCGCTCGGCGATCATCGCGTTGTAATAATCCATGACAGTTTCAGGGCTGCCTTGCATGGCGATCGAGCCTGCACTGAGCAAAATGGCGCGATCGCAAATGCCCTGTACCGCCCCCTTGTCGTGCGACACAATCAACAGCGTGGTACCTAGCTGGTTATACGCACGAATCCGGTCAAAACTTTTATGCTGAAAATAATTATCACCAACTGATAAGGCCTCATCCACAATCAAAATATCTGGACGCCGTGCCGTGGCTACGCTAAACGCCAAGCGCATTTGCATACCACTTGAATACACGCGCACCGGTTGATCGATGTAGTCACCGATCTCGGCAAAGGCTTCGATTTCGGGCATCAAGCTACGCATGTCGTCAGCACTTAAGCCAAGCAGTTGCCCTGCCATCAGGGCGTTTTGGCGGCCGGTAAAGTCTGGATGAAACCCCATACCAAGCTCAAGCAGAGCCGCAATACGCCCGCTGACTTCAACCGAACCCGTGGTAGGTTCAGTCGTGCCCGTAATCATTTTGAGCAAGGTGCTTTTGCCAGCACCGTTCATACCGATGATGCCGATGGCTTCACCCGGCTTGACTTCAAAGTTGAGATTTTGCAATACCCACTTTTGCGCGTGGCGGGGCGGGCTAAACGGCATCAGCCATTCGGCTAACCGTGCGCTGCGGGTAGGATATTGTTTATAGGCTTTGCCTAAGCCGCGTACGCTGATCGCACCCATTAGAGCTCGTCAACCATTTCACCGGCATACTTGCGAAACAAATGCGCGCCAGAGATACAAAACAACACCGCGATCACGGTAATCGGCCATAACGAAAACCAATCAGGCCATTGCCCATTAACTAAAATCTGCTGATAGGCGGCCATCAGATGCGTCATTGGATTATGGCTTAACACTTGCTGAAAAAACGACGGCAAAATATTGAGCGGATACACGATCGGGGTTGCCCAAAATAAAAACTGCAACACAATCGCAGATAACTGACCTACATCGCGAAAAAACACATTTAATACACCGAGTGTCAGGCCCAGGCCCGCCGACAACAACAACTGTATCGCCAACACAGGGATCAATGCCACAAAGACCTTGCCGGGAAATGCGCCTGTGACCAACATAAAAATTGTAAATAGCGCAAAGATAATTAAAAAATTGACTAAGGCGTTTGTCAGCGCAATGATGGGCAAACACATGCGCGGAAAGTTAATCTTTTTAAGCAGATTGGCGTTTTCAATAAAAACGTTTTGCCCGCGAGTGACTGCCTCATTAAAAAACGACCAGGTCAGTACGCCTGCACACAGATAGATGCTGTAGGCGAATTCGCTTTCAACGCCGGGCAGTTTGCTGCGCATAATCTGCGAGAACACCACGGTATACACGATGATCATGACGAGCGGACGAATCACTGTCCACGCCGCACCAAGCAACGAGTTTTTATAGTTGGCCTGAAACTCGCGTTGCACACTGCCTAAGATAAAGCCGCGATAACCCCAAAAGGTTTGAAGGACTCTCATCAAGCGATGCACCGGCTAAGCCTCAGCTTCACGCGCGACCGTAGTGGTCTTCAAAGCGCACGATATCGTCTTCACCCAGATAATTGCCACTTTGCACTTCGATCAATACTAGATCGATTTTGCCTGGGTTTTCAAGGCGATGCTTATGCCCCGCAGGGATAAAGGTAGATTCGTTAGTGGCGATCAACAGATCTTGCGAGCCATTGACAACCTTGGCCATGCCATCCACCACAATCCAGTGCTCGCTACGGTGATGATGCATCTGCAACGATAACGACGCACCGGGTTTAACCACGATGCGTTTCATTTTGAACCCAGAGCCTTCTTCGAGCACCGTATAGGTACCCCAGGGGCGATGCACTGTGCGGTGTAGTTTATAGGCTTCGTGCCCAATCTTTTTAAGTTGACCCGCGATTTGTTTGACGTCTTGCGAGTGCTCTTTGTGAGCGACGAGCAAGGCATCAGGCGTATCAATGATGATGAGGTTGTCGACACCCACCGCCGCAATTAAACGGCCGGAAGCTTGAATAAACGTGTTGCTCACCTCATGCAAATAGGTTTCGCCCTCAAGACTGTTACCGTTTGCGTCCTGCTCGATCAGGTCACCCAGCGCGTTCCACGAGCCGATATCGCTCCAGCCGATGTTGCACGCAACGATGGCCGCGTGGGTGGTTTTTTCCATTAAAGCGTAGTCAATTGAAATGCTATCGGCTTTTTTAAAGGTGGCCGCATCGAGATCTATTTGGTACTGACCGGCGCCTTCAACCCGGCGCGAAACTTGCAAGCTTTTTTCAACAGCGTCGAGCACCGCTGGGGCGTAACGTTTCAATTCTGTCATGGCGGTTTCTGCTGTCATGCAGAACATGCCAGAGTTCCAGAGATATTTACCGCTAGCTACATACTCTTGCGCGGTTTTAAGGTCTGGTTTTTCGACAAATCGTTTGACGACATGACCTTCAGACTCGATGTAGCCATAACCTGTTTCAGGGCCTTCGGGCTGGATGCCAAAGGTAGTCACTTTGCCGGTTTCAGCCAGTTTGACTGCTGTTTGTACGGCCTCAGTAAACGCAGGTACATCGGCGATCAGGTGATCTGCAGTTAAAAATAACATCACCGCCGTGGGGCCGTAACTTTGATGAATCGTGAGGGCGGCGGCGGCAATTGCAGGCGCGGTGTTACGGCCTTCGGATTCAAGGATGAAGCCTAATGGCATCGGTATTTCACCGGTTTCGCGGTATTCGTCTGCTGTTTTAAAAAACAGATCGCGGTTGGTCACGGTGAGGACTTCAACGACGTTTGGCAAGCCTTTTGCCCGCAAAAATGACTTTTGTAACAGGCTCTGGCCATCGGCCAAACGAATAAATGGCTTGGGGTGTTGCTCGCGCGAAACTGGCCACAAACGCGTACCGGCACCACCAGACAGAATCACAGGGATTAATTGCATGCTTGACCGTCAGAATTAAGTTTTAGACATTATCGCATTCTGGAGGCTGAAAAACCGGCTTCAGACTTTTGAAGCACAGCTAACTGTACGACCGCCCCCAAACATTCGCACGAAAGTGTGCGACGAGTGGCGTTGATTGTTGCGCGAAATTGCCTCGCTACTGAAGGACTGTAGCTTGGTTTTTACCTAAAATTGCCTTGCTGTTGAAGTACTGTAGATTGGTTTTGCGCGAAATTACCTTGCTGCTGAGGGACTGTAGATTGGTTTTGCAGGAAATTGCCGTGCTGCTGAGGGACTGTAGACTATTACTGCACAACAAACGACTCTTTGAGTTGTTCGACACTTTGTTGCCAGGTGTTGTAACCTATACCACTGCTCAAGGGGTGCTGCCCAGTTTGATACAACGCCAGCCAGGTTTTAATGCTGTCGGCCACGTTTTGCACCTCGGTGAGCGCTGGGTGCTGAAGAGCGAACTGAGGCGTGCCCTGCAAGGCCAGAGGCACCTGGCCCCCAAAATAAAAGGCCCCATCACCTGCGACTTCTCTAAACACCGGTATATCGCGCAAGATAACTGGTATGCCGTGTTGGGCCGACTCGATGATCGGCAAGCCAAAACCTTCCCCTTCACTCGCGGCAATCAAGCAGGTGCTGGCCGCGTAAATTTTTTCGAGATACTCGTCGGTAATGCCTTTCAGCCAAAACAGCTTTTTATCGAGCTCTGGATGCCGGTGGATCATGTCAGCCACGTCGCTGATGTTCCAGCCGACTTTGCCGACAATCAGCAAGTTAATGTCTTGGTGCTCTTGCCACAACAGAGTGAAGGCCTCAAGAATTTGTCGGTAGCCCTTGCGTGGCTCTAAGGTGCCAACCATCAAAAAGGTAGGTCGTTGACTAAACGTGCGCAGGGTCTGCTCGGCCTCTGCCGGCAAGCCTTTTGAGGGGGACGAATTGTTTAAATCTGCCCCAAGATGGAAGTACGTGGTTTTAAAGGTGTCGCTAACACTGATTGAGTTGGTGCGAAGCCAGTCTTGGTAGTCGTCGGCCACCGCTTTAGAAATACAAATCGCGCCGTCAAACTTAACCAGCGTGCGCAACCACCTTGCATGAAAATCTTTGCTAGAACTGGGAAAATATCCAGGGAATTGCACTGGCAGCAGGTCATACACCACAAAATAAACCTTGACCCCAGCCGCGCGGATTTTCGACAGGTAATTTTGCTCTTTAAGCGTAGTCACGCAAGCAAAATCTAGCCCTAAAAATATATCGCCTGGGCTGACCTCTATGGCGCGTAATTCGGTCGAGCGACTTAAGGTCAGGCGGCCCTGAGCGTCTTGTGTCATCAGAGCCGCTTTATACCCAACGTGGCGGTCGCCGTAAACGGCTTGAATCTCGTAGCCGGTCGGTGCATGACTCAACAATTGAAGCAAAATGCTGCGAGTTACCCGCTGAATACCTGTTTTTAGGTCTTCTAGCACCAAAAACGATACATCAACAAACAGCAGCTTAGGGGTTGCTTGCGCCCGTAACTGAACGACACGAGGCTTAACAAGATACCAGTCAAACAAGCGCACTTGGGTTTGACGCACAAACGGTTCAAAACTCGGAAAGGTCGCGATTAGCGCTTGAAAAGCTTTTTTGAGTGGCCCAGTTGTCAGCAGATCGTATAAATATTTAATAAAAGACTTGATCATATTGTGTGGACTGAAAGTACTTTAAGCAAACCGCAATGGTCTACTAAGGGCCAACGCAGGCAACGAGTCGACAGCACGCATGGGCAACTAAACGATTACAGGCGCCAGTTAGATGTTGCGGACCGCCCCAACCCTAGCCGAGCACAAACGCCAACGACGCTCAAAGGCTGCAGAAGTATAATAACGCCTTTGAACGGCTAACTGGATAAGAGCGTGGCGAATACAGGCGCAAACAAAACCGCGGTGATCACTGGCATCACCGGACAAGACGGGGCCTATTTAACCGAATTGCTGTTAGGCAAGGGTTACACGGTATACGGCACTTATCGCCGCACCAGTTCAGTCAATTTTTGGCGTCTTGAAGAGCTTGGCGTTGAAAACCACCCTAATTTGCACCTAGTTGAATACGATTTAACCGATCTGTCTTCAAGTATTCGTTTACTGCAAAACTCTGGCGCGACTGAGGTCTATAACCTCGCTGCGCAAAGCTTTGTGGGGGTGTCGTTTGAACAACCCATCACCACCGCCGAGATCACGGGCATTGGCCCAGTTAACCTGCTCGAAGCGATTCGCATCGTCAATCCAAAGATCAAGTTTTATCAGGCCAGTACCTCTGAAATGTTCGGTAAAGTGCAGGCGATTCCGCAAATTGAATCGACGCCCTTTTACCCACGCAGCCCGTATGGCGTGGCCAAGCTCTATGCGCATTGGATGACGATTAATTACCGCGAAAGCTATAACATTTTTGCTACCAGCGGCATCTTGTTTAACCACGAGTCACCCCTGCGCGGTCGTGAGTTTGTGACCCGCAAAATTACCGATAGCGTGGCCAAGATCAAACTGGGCAAGCTGCCCGTGCTTGAGTTAGGCAATATCGACGCCAAGCGCGACTGGGGTTATGCCAAAGATTACGTTGAAGGTATGTGGCGCATGCTGCAAGCGGCCGAGCCCGACACCTTTGTGTTAGGCACCAATCGCACCGAAACCGTGCGTGATTTTGTCACCATGGCGTTTAAAGCGACTGGGGTCGACCTCGACTGGAAAGGCCATGCCGAGCAAGAGCAAGGCTTTGATGCCAGCACGGGCAAGGTCGTAGTCAAGATTAATCCCAAGTTTTATCGGCCTGCCGAAGTTGAGCTGTTGATTGGCAATCCTGCAAAAGCCAAGGCCACGTTAGGCTGGGAGCCCAAAACCACGCTCGAAGAGCTCTGTCGCATGATGGTGGTGGCAGACTTGGCGCGCAATGAGCGCGGTTTTTCGTTTTAAATGACCGTTAAGCAGCTCGGATGAACGCAAGCCATCACCAACGCGTACTCGTCACTGGGCTGCAAGGGTTTACCGGCCTGCATTTGGCCGCCGAACTTGAAGCGCATGGCTACGAGGTCTGGGGCCTAGGCGACGTTGACCCAACTCGCCCCCGCTCGGTTAAAGCCAATTTGTTAGATCTTGAGTCATTACGCGCGGCAGTATTGGCGGCCCAACCCCAATATGTTGTGCATTTGGCAGGCGTGGCCTTTGTGGGCCATGGTCAGCCCAAGGCGTTTTATGACGTCAATCTGGTGGGTACCCGTAACTTACTTGAGGCCCTTGACCCCCTTTCTGCGCAATTAAAGTGCGTGTTGTTGGCCAGTAGCGCCAATGTGTACGGCAACTTGCAAGGTGGCTTGCTGAGCGAAGCCATCCCGGTCAACCCGGCAAACGACTACGCGGTGAGCAAGCTGGCAATGGAATACATGGCAAAGCTGTGGCTGCCCAGGGTACCGGTGGTAATGGCGCGCCCTTTTAATTACACCGGCATTGGTCAGTCAGAAAGCTTTTTGATCCCTAAAATCGTATCGCATTTTGTGCGCAAGCAGCCAACGCTTGACCTAGGCAATATGGATGTGTGGCGAGAATTTAACGATGTACGTGATGTGGTGAAAGCCTACCGTATGTTGCTTGAGGCGGCACCGATTGGGCAAATTGTGAACGTCTGTTCAAGCAACTTGGTGTCTCTTAAAGAGGCGCTAGCGCTGGCGACTGAGCTGACGGGGCATTCGCTACAGGCGCGCGTCAACCCGCTGTTTGTGCGCGCTAACGAGGTGCTGAAGCTGGGTGGCGACACAACGCTTTTGAAAACCTTTGTGCCTGACTGGCAACCTAAACGGCTACGTGAGACGTTGGCGTGGATGATTGAGGCGGCGCAGTCGTTTCCTCCCACTCAGCCATGATGCGCGTGGGGTTC
>CANCMG010000021.1 GCA_947378965.1 Alcaligenaceae bacterium
GTCGACAAAATGCTTGAGGTGCGCGATCAGTGCCCAGCGTTGCGCAGCATTGTTTACGATGACCCGCGGGGGCTCAGGCATTACGTTGATCCCGCTCTCCTGTCGTGTGACCAGTTGGCCGCCTTGGGTCAGCAACAACACGCACACGAATTTTTTGAGCAAAGCGTGGCGGCCGTCCAGCCGCACGATCCCGCAGCCATGTTTTACACGTCAGGCACGACCGGCAAGCCCAAAGGCGTTGTGCTCACGCATCATTCGTTGATTGATCGTGCCCGCGCGGTCGAAGCCATGGAAGGGTTAACCGACCACGAAGAGGTTGTTGCGTATTTGCCCGTCGCCTGGATTGGGCAAAACATGTTTTCGTACACGCAATTGTTGGTGACGGGGTTTACGGTCAATCATCCAGAATCACCGGACACGGTCACGATTGATATGCGTGACATCGGCCCCACCTATTACTTTGCTCCACCACGCGTGCTCGAAGGTTTGCTCACCCAAGTGACGATCCGCATGGAAGATGCCGGGTGGTTCAAGCGCACGCTATATGGTTGGGCGATGCAGGTCGCACGCAGAGTGGGCGCGCAGGTGCTCGATCACAGACCTGTGCCGGTCGTTGAAAGAGTGCGTTACGCATTGGGTAACGCGCTCGTCTTTGCGCCTCTGCGTAATGTGTTGGGGATGAGTCGTGTGCGCATCGCCTACACCGCAGGCGAGGCGATCGGCCCAGACTTATTTGTGTTTTATCGCTCAATCGGCATCAACTTAAAACAGCTCTATGGGTCAACCGAGACTGCGGTCTTTGTTTGCGTGCAGCCCGATGGCAACGTCAAGCCAGACACGGTGGGGCCACCAGTTGCCGGCGTTGAAGTCCGGGTCACAGAAGAAGGTGAAATCCAACTCAAAAGTCCTGGGCTGTTTAAAGAGTACTACCGCAATCCCGAGGCGACGCAAGAGACGCTCACCGGTGATGGTTGGTTTCGGACTGGCGACGCAGGTTATCTGGACGAAGACGGGCATCTCAAAATCATCGATCGCGCCAAAGACGTGGGCAAATTAGCCGATGGCAGTTTGTTTGCGCCCAAGTATCTTGAAAACAAGCTCAAGTTCTTTTCACACATTAAAGAGGTGGTTGCCTTTGGTGCGGGGCAATCAGAAGTTTGTGCGTTTATTAATATCGACCTCGAGGCTGTTGGCAATTGGGCAGAGCGACGGGGATTAGCCTACGCGGGTTACGCCGATTTGGCTGCGCGTGACGAAGTGTATGAACTGATCGCAGAATGTGTCGAGCAGGTCAATCGTGATTTGTCGCAAGACAAGCGGTTATCGCAATCGCAAATCAGTCGTTTCTTGATCCTGCATAAAGAGCTTGACCCAGACGATGATGAACTGACGCGCACGCGCAAAGTGCGGCGCGGCTTTGTCGCTCAAAAATATGCCGTGTTGGTTGAGGCGCTGTTTGCGGGACGCGAGCGCCAGTACATCGACACGGAAGTTAAATTCGAAGACGGTCGCACTGGCCGTATTTCGGCGGATCTGAAAATTCGTTCGGTGCGCGTTGTGGCGCCGAACCTCGCCCAGGCAGCGTAACCATGACAACACAATTGCGTGAGCGGATCGGCGCTGTCGTACTCGAGATGCAAAATATTTCGTTGGCGTTTGGCGGCGTGAAAGCCTTGACCGATATCTCGTTTGATGTGCGCGAACATGAGATCAGGGCGATTATTGGTCCCAATGGTGCCGGCAAAAGTTCGATGCTCAATGTGATTAATGGCGTGTACACCCCGCAGCAGGGCAGCATCACCTTTGGGGGTGAAAATTTCAACAAAATGAATCCCCGCCGCGCGGCTGAAATGGGCGTGGCGCGAACCTTTCAGAATCTTGCGCTGTTCAAAGGCATGAGCGTGCTTGACAACATCATGGCCGGGCGTAACTTGCGGATGACCTCGGGCATTTTGGCCCAAGCCTTGAGGCTCGGCTCGGCTGAGCGCGAAGAGATTCGACACCGGGAGTTTGTCGAAAATCTGATCGATTTTCTTGAAATTCAGGCTTACCGCAAAACGCCTGTCGGGCGCCTGCCCTACGGTTTACAAAAGCGCGTTGACCTAGGGCGAGCGCTTGCGATGGAGCCGCGTCTTTTGTTGCTAGACGAGCCGATGGCCGGCATGAACATCGAAGAAAAGCAGGATATGAGTCGCTTCATTCTCGATGTGAACGATGAGTTCGGTACTACGATCGTACTGATCGAACATGATATGGGTGTCGTCATGGATATCTCGGATCGCGTCGTGGTGCTGGATTACGGCAAGAAAATTGGGGATGGCACACCCGTGCAGGTCCGTCAAAACGAAGCTGTCATCAGCGCCTATCTCGGCGTAGCGCATTAAGGCGAAGCAGACATGGGATTTTTTCTTGAAACCTTATTTGGCGGCTTGATGAGCGGCATGCTCTATTCGCTGATCGGTCTGGGGTTTGTGTTGATCTTTAAGGCGTCAGGCGTCTTCAATTTTGCACAAGGGGCCATGGTGCTTGTGGCCGCCTTGTCGATGGCACGCTTTGCGGTGTGGATCCCAAACTGGTTGGGCTTTCAGAACTTGATCCTCGCAAATGTGCTGGCGTTTATGGTCACTGCGGTGCTGATGTTTGTGCTGGCCTGGTGCATCGAACGCTTGGTATTGCGTCATTTGGTCAATCAAGAAGCGACCGCGCTGCTCATGGCCACCTTAGGCATCGCTTATTTTCTTGAAGGGTTAGGACAAATCGCTTTTGGCGCTTCGGTGTACACCATCAATGTGGGGATGCCCAAAGAGCCCGCCTTTCTTTTCGAGTCAGTCTTTGACGGTGGGGTGCTGCTCAATTTAGAAGACCTCACGGCCGCGGTGATCGCCGCGCTGTTGGTGGCAAGCCTCGCGTTATTTTTTCAAGTCACGGCAACAGGCCGTGCCTTGCGTGCGGTTGCCGATGATCATCAGGCGGCGCAGTCGGTAGGGATCCCTTTAAACCGAATCTGGGTGATTGTCTGGACTGTCGCAGGCGTTGTGGCCTTGGTGGCCGGCATCATTTGGGGCTCGAAATTCGGTGTGCAATTCACTTTGGCCACCGCAACCTTGCGTGCATTGCCTGTCGTCATTCTTGGCGGCTTAACCTCGGTGCCAGGCGCGATCATTGGCGGCTTGATTATTGGGGTGGGTGAAAAAGTTTCAGAAGTCTACTTAGGGCCACTTGTGGGTGGCGGAATCGAAATCTGGTTTGCTTACGTGTTGGCATTGGTGTTTTTGTTATTCAGGCCACAAGGCTTGTTTGGCGAAAAAATCATCGACCGCGTTTAGTGCTTCGCCTTTCACTCATGAGCCAAACATAAAATGTTTTACCGCGAAAACGGGCAGTTTAAAACAAGTTACCGGTCAGATCAGCAGATCTTTCCAGTGCGACAAGACCGTATCTTTATCTTTGCGGTGTTGCTGTTGGCGTTTGTGGCTGTGCCGCTCTTGGCCTCTGATTATCTCCTTAAAGCTCTGCTCATCCCGTTTTTGATTTTGGCGCTCGCTGCGATTGGGCTCAATATCTTGGTCGGGTACTGCGGGCAGATTTCGTTAGGAACCGGTGCTTTCATGGCCGTGGGGGCGTATGCGGCCTGGAATATCGGCGTGCGGTTTCCGCAAACCCCGCTCATTGTTGAAATTTTGCTGGGCGGATGTTTCGCAACCCTAGTGGGGGTGTTGTTTGGCATCCCGAGTTTGCGCATTCGAGGCTTGTACCTTGCGGTTGCAACGCTGGCCGCTCAGTTCTTTGTCGACTGGGCTTTTTTGCGGATCCCATTTTTTACGAATTACTCGCCATCGGGCAATGTCTCGGTGCCTGCCCTGTCGGTGTTTGGCTTCTCGTTGCAAGCCGCGATTCCAAAATATTTGTTTGTGTTGTCGTTCGTCGTCGTCTTTGCCTTGCTGGCTAAAAATTTGGTGCGTGGCGCGATTGGCCGTCAATGGATGGCGATCCGTGACATGGACGTGGCTGCCGCAGTCATTGGAATACGCCCAATGTATGCCAAGCTGACTGCGTTTGCCGTGAGTTCTTTTATTGTCGGTGTAGCCGGCGCGCTCTGGGGATTTTTGCACTTAGGCTCTTGGGAGCCTCTGGCCTTTGATTTGAATCGCTCGTTTCAATTGTTGTTTATGGTGATCATTGGTGGCTTGGGCTCGATACTCGGTAGCTTTTTTGGTGCGGCCTTCATTGTCTTGGTGCCGGTTGCTTTAAATCACATTCCAGGCTGGTTTGGCTTGCCCCTGGCGATTGATACCGCTGCTCATATCGAGCACATGATTTTTGGCGCACTGATTGTGTTCTTTTTAATTGCAGAGCCTCATGGCTTGGCTAAGCTCTGGACCATTGCGAAAGAAAAATTACGACTGTGGCCGTTTCCACACTAATGGGTTCGGTTAACTGTTGCTTGTGGTGCGCTGCATTTGATCAGATAATTTTATATGTGATGTGTGAGGCGCGATCTTAGTACGGTTAAGTGTGACGTGTGATCTGAGTCGCGTTAAGTGTGATGTGTGACATTGGTGTGGTTAGGTGTAGTTTGCGACAAGAGCTTTGATAACGCCCGGCGGTTGCTGGGATATTTAACCCGGTGTGTTGAACACCAACAAGAGGTACACGGAGATGACGAAGATGAAAATTAAACACGTTGCCGCAACCCTGCTCGCGGCGGGCGCTCTAGGCGCCACGGCTTTACCCGCAGCGGCCGACGATCAGTTCGTGCCCTTGCTTGCCTACCGCACGGGCTCCTTTGCGCCTCTAGGGATCCCTTGGGCCGACGGCAAAATGGATTATCTTAAGTTGGTGAATGCGCGCGGTGGCATCAACGGCGTGAAGCTCACCTATGATGAATGCGAAACCGCTTACGCAACCGATCGCGGTGTTGAGTGCTACGAGCGCCTCAAGAAGCAGCCGCCCACCGGCGCCTCGGCGTTTGATCCACAATCAACAGGTATTACCTTTGCCGTCAGCGATAAAGCGCCTAACGACAAAGTGTCGATCATGACGGTCGGCTACGGCCTGTCGCAGTCAACCGACGGCTCAGTGTTTCCGTGGAATTTTCCGTTGCTCGGCACCTACTGGACCGCAGCGGATATCATGATTCAGGATATCGCCAAGCGTGAGGGTGGCCTGGATAAATTGAAGGGCAAAAAAATCGCCTTGGTCTATCACGACTCGCCTTACGGTAAAGAGCCGATTGCCTTGTTGCAAGCACGTGCTAAAAAAGAAGGTTTTGAGCTTTTGCTGTACCCCGTGACCGCTCCTGGTGTCGAACAAAAATCGACTTGGTTGCAAATCCGTCAGTCACGTCCAAATTATGTGCTGCTCTGGAGCGCTGGCATCATGACGCCGACCGCGTTGCGCGAGGCGCAGGCCACCGGGTATGCGCGCGACAAGATGTACGGCATCTGGTGGGCAGCCTCTGAGGGTGATGTGAAAGACTTGGGGGATGTGGCTAAAGGCTATAACGCCGTGACGATTCACAACACAGCGGGTCGCGGCAAGGTGCACGACGAGCTTAAGGCCCTGGTGTATGACAAGGGGCAGGGTACGGACACCAACGGCACCACCGTTGGCACCATCGCACACACGCGCGGTATGGTGATCTCGATGTTGACCGTTGAAGCGATTCGGACGGCGCAAGAGAAGTTTGGCAAAGGCAAATCGGTGACGCCAGAGCAAGTCCGCTGGGGCCTCGAGAACCTGAATTTGACCCAAGACTACCTCGAGAAAATTGGCTTTGGTGAATTGATGCGACCCGTTAAAACAAGTTGTGAGAATCACACGGGTGACGACTGGGCGCGCATCATTACTTGGGATGGTGCCAAGTTTCAAATCAAGCCCGATTGGTATCGCTCAGACGCTAGCATCGTGACCCCGCTGGTTAAAGAGTTTGCAGAGAAATATGCAAAAGATAAAAACCTGACCACTGTGAAGTGTGCAGGCTAATCTGAGCGCTAGTGTTTGAACGATAGGAACTTGTTATGACCCAACCCGTGTCGCAGTCGTCAATGCATCCAGCAAGCACACCCATCTTGCTGGATGTGAACGGGATTGAGGTGATCTACAACCATGTCATCCTGGTGCTCAAGGGGGTGTCGTTGCAAGTTCCTGAAGGTAAGATCGTGGCGCTGTTGGGCGCCAATGGTGCAGGCAAGACCACCACGCTGCGTGCGATCTCTAATCTGCTGCGCGGCGAGCGCGGCGATGTGACCAAGGGCGATATTTTGTATCGTGGCGAACGCATCGACCGGCTCACGCCCTCAGATTTGGTGAAGCGTGGTGTGGTTCAAGTGATGGAAGGTCGACATTGCTTTGCGCATTTAAGTATTGAAGATAATTTGTTAACGGGTGCCTACACACGTAATCTTGGGCGTGCAGATTTAGCGGCTGCGCTTGAGCGGGTGTATCAATATTTCCCGCGACTGAAGCAGCGCCGTGGCAGTCAGGCCGGCTATACCTCTGGGGGCGAACAACAGATGTGTGCCATTGGGCGGGCCTTGATGGCGCAACCAAACATGATTTTGCTCGACGAACCCTCGATGGGTTTGGCACCACAAATCGTCGAAGAAATTTTTGAAATCGTTAAAGATTTAAACGAGCGTGAGAGAGTCAGCTTTTTGCTAGCTGAACAAAACACCAACATCGCTTTGCGTTACGCCGACTACGGCTACATCCTTGAAAATGGCCGCGTGATGATGGACGGTGAGGCTCGCGCGCTGGCAGAAAACGAAGACGTCAAAGAGTTTTATCTGGGCATCTCAAGTGGTGAGCGAAAGAGCTTTCGTGAAAATAAATTTTATCGTCGCCGCAAGCGCTGGCTGGCTTAATTCGCTGGCGAGCTTAACTCTTCAGAGATCGATTCATGTCAGACTTTTTTGATACGCTCGAAACCCGCGACCCTGCGCAACGCGAGCAGGCTTTGCTGGCAGCCTTGCCGCAAGCACTCTCGCAGGCTGCGGCGTGCGCGCCTGCGATTGCGCGTCAACTTGGGCAGCTTGATCCGCGCGCGATCACGACTCGTGCGGCATTGGCGATGGTGCCAGTGATTCGTAAAACGCAACTGCTCGAGATTCAACAAGAGGCGCGCAGTCGCTTAGCGGCTGATCGCAGTGTGATTGAGCGTGTGTTTGGTGGTTTCTCAAGTATCGGCTGGGGCGCAGCGTTGAGGGTGTTTGCCTCGCCAGGTCCGATCTATGAGCCCGAGAGCGCGAGACCAGATTACTGGCGCTTTGCGCGTGCGCTGTATGCCGCAGGTTTTCGAACTGGCGATCTGGCGCACAATTGTTTTTCGTATCACTTCACGCCTGCCGGGTCGATGATGGAGTCGGCGGCCCACGCAGTAGGGTGCACGGTGTTTCCGGGGGGCGTCGGACAGACCGAACAACAGGTTCAAGCGATCCGTGATTTGCAGCCTGCTGGCTATATGGGTACGCCTAGTTTTTTAAAGATCATCCTTGAAAAGGCTGACGAGCTTGGGGTTGAGCTAGTTTCGTTAAAACGTGCCTTGGTCTCTGGTGAAGCGTTTCCGCCTTCGTTGCGAGATTGGTTGGGTGCGCGCGGCATTCAGGGGTATCAAGCCTACGGCAGTGCCGACCTAGGCATGATTGCGTTTGAGACACCTGCCCGCGACGGGCTGGTGTTAAGTGAAGACCTGTTACTTGAGATTGTGCGCCCCGGTACAAACGATGTCGTGCCTGAGGGCGAGGTCGGTGAGGTGGTCGTGACCTCGCTGAACCCCGACTACCCCTTATTGCGCTTTGGCACCGGGGATCTGTCTGCCATCCTGCCCGGCATTTCACCTTGCGGGCGCACCAACACGCGAATCCGTGGGTGGCTCGGGCGGGCCGATCAGACGACCAAAGTGCGTGGTCTGTTTGTGCATCCGGGCCAGCTCGCTGAGGTGGCGCGTCGGCACCCACAAGTCGCGCGGGTGCGGCTAGTGATTAGCGGCACAACGGGTGCTGACGTGATGCTGTTAAAGGCTGAGGCGGGTGAAGCGGATCACGCCTTGATTCAGTCGTTAACCCACACGGTACGCGAGCTTACTAAGTTAAGAGCAGACGTCGAGATTGTGGCGGTGGGTAGCTTGCCCAATGATGGCAAGGTGATCGATGACCTGCGTACGTATACCTGAGCACTCGAACTACTGAACGCTTAGCGTACCGCGCATTATTGGCGAGTGGCCCGCGAAGGTACATAAAAAGACATACGGTTCGCCGGCTTTGAGTTGCGCAACAGCGAACGTCACACTAGTCGTTTCGCCCGTGCCGATCAATTTGGTGTGGGCAATGACGCGCTTGTCGGTTTGATCAACATGGTGGGCTTCGGCACCCGCAAGCATGCCGGTACGCGCCACACCGTCTAGGTCACTTTTTTTGGTGAGTACCCAGTTGTGTGACATGGCCAACGGTGGCAAATAACCGGTGTGTGTCAGCTTGACCGTGAAATCTTTACATTGGGTCGGCACCACAATATGCGAAGGTAAAAAGCGTAAGGCGTCATCCGTTTGCAAGGTGATGCTGCAATCGAGCGCCTGTGCAACGCCTGCAGTCATGCCTAGCAAAACGGCCGAAGTGACGCCAGCGCAAAGCAAGTGCCGCAAGCGGTTAAATCGTTGATGGTGCTGGTGCATAGTGTGGTGACTCGTTTAGCTGACCGCTCGTGCAGGGATACGCACAAATTGACCGTGACCTCGACGTTCTATCTGGCCCTCGAGTTCAAGGGTAAAGAGTTCAACTTGCAATTGCGCGGGCGCTAAACCGGTGCGACGCTGCAGTTGCTCTTCAGTTACGGGATCGTAGCCGATTGCGTCCCATGTTGGTGAGTTGGGTGTTGGCGCACCGGTACGTTTAGTCGTGGGCGCGGCGCTTGGCACGGGCATGACGTTAGCAGCGGGGTGCACCTGCTGCCCCACGAGCGGCAGCAGGTTTTGCGAAACAGGCTGAGCCGGGGCTTTGGCTAAGTTGCGCTCAAAATTTGCGCACGGCTGTAATTCGGACAAGATATCGGCCCCCGACTCAACAAGTTTGGCACCCTGTTTGATCATGGCGTGGGGGCCACGCGCCAGCGGCGAATGAATCGACCCTGGGATGGCAAAGACCTCGCGTCCCATGTCAACCGCGAGCCGGGCGGTAATCAGCGAGCCACTTTTGAGTGCCGCCTCAACCACGACCACTCCAAGGCTTAGCCCTGCCACAATGCGGTTGCGCTTTGGAAAATGTGCTGCGAGTGCTGGGCGACCTAACTCAAACTCCGACAAAATCAAACCGTCTGCTAAAAGAATGTTTTCGGCAAGTGTGCGGTGTGACGCGGGATAAATAATATCGGCACCCGTTCCTAAGACTGCGATGGTGCCGCCCTGCTCGGGCCCTGCCTCAAGAGCGCCCCGGTGCGCTGCTGCGTCGATCCCGTGCGCTAAGCCACTGACAATCGCAAAACCCTGCTGCGCGAGATACCGTGCGAAGGCTCGTGCGTGATCCAATCCATCGGCGGTCGCGTTACGTGCACCCACTAGCGCGAGTGCCTCTTGTTCAAGCCTGCGGAGGGCACCCCGCGCGTAGAGCACGAGTGGCGCATCAGGGATTTGTCGTAAGCGCTCTGGGTAGAGAGGATGAGCAGGGGTGACGAGTGCGTGGTCGGGTTCGCGGGCCCAGCGCAACGCGCGCTCAATGTATTGTGTGGTATCGACGCTTAAGGGTTGTACCAGTTGGGTCGCTAAAGGCGCAGAAAGGATCGCCCGCAGCGTGGCATACGAAGCTTGATACAGTGCGCACGGATCTTCAAACGTGTGCAACAGTCGGTGGGCGTGTATCGCACCAATGCCAGGTTGCAGGCTTAAGCGTAGCCAGGCGGCAAGCACATCTTCAGACAGAGTATTTTGCATGCCGCCGAGTGTGCCACGAACAGCATCGCGCAGCCAAACAACGATAGGTTCAAAATATCCACCAAGACATTGACGCGCCGCGCGTGTTCTTCATGGTGTGTTGAAGGCTTCGCCCTGCACTGGATAGAACACGCGCGGCGAGTTGTCGAGTGCAACCGAACATGCATGGCATTTCATTTGCCGCCGCGCTTAACCGAGCGCGTCATGCGCTCGGTCTGTTACGACACTCAGCCTAGCAGCAGAGTTTAGTTTTCGACCTTGATGCCTGCATCGCGAATCGCCTTGCCCCAAAACGCGTAGTCTTTGGCGATGTAGTCAGCAAACTCTTTGGTTGAGCCATACAAAGGCACCAACCCCGCCGCGTTGAGTTTTTTGCCAACCTCAGGATCTGCCGAAGTATCAATAAAGGCTTTGGCAAGTGTCGCGATAATGTTGTTAGGTGTTTTGGGTGGTGCCACGACCCCGACCCACGATGGTGCGACAACGGCTGTTCCGACTTCGGTGAGCGTTGGGATTTCATTGATGATCTCTACCCGCTTATCTGACGCCACGCCAAAGGGAAGCAATTTGGTTTTAAAGCCAGCAACCAACGGGGCGGCGATAAAGGCCAAATCAACTTGCCCGCCCATTGCTGCTTGTGCCGCTGGTGCGGCACCTTGATAAGGTACGTGCAGCATGTCGGTTTGTGTGGCCTGTAGAAACTGTGCCATGGCAATGTGACCTGCGCTGCCATTTCCCCAACTTGCGTAACTGAGCTTACCTTTTTTGGCCAACGCGATGAGCTCAGGAACTGTTTTCGCTTCAAGATTGGGGCGACCCATCAACACAAAATTGACGACTGCCGACGGTGCGATCGGCACAAATTCTGCTGAAATAAATTTTGGGTTGGGGTAGAGCGCGGGGTACATCGAATAGGTATCTGCGCTTGAGAGCAGCAAGGTATAGCCATCAGGTGCTGCGTTAAACACGGCCTCGTGTGCGACCGCGCCGTTTGCACCTGCGCGATTTTCAACGACAACCGTTTGCCCAAGCTTATTGCCGAGGGCGTTGACAACGATTCGTGCGATCGTATCCGAACCGCCGCCGGGTGGGTAAGGCACAATCAGCTTGATGGGCTTATTGGGTGCCCAGGCTGCGGGCGCTTGGGCGGCTGCGATAAATGGTGTGGCACCAAGTGTGGCGGCCAGGGCTAAGCCTTGAAGCAGGCCACGCAATTTTTTTTGTACAGGTGCTACCTGAGTGTTTTTTGCACGCTGGGTGAGTTTCATATTGTCTCCTTGCTGTTATGTGAGCGAGTTGCTCGGGTCGGGGTGAAGCGATTTTTTTGTGATTACTTACCGGTAAATTTTGGTGGGCGTTTCTCGTTGAAGGCGCGAATACCCTCCATGCGATCTTCGGTCGCGACGAGGCGACTGTAAGCCTCGACTTCAAAAAACATACCCGTACGCATATCCATTTGCAGGCCAAAGGTGATGGACTTTTTGGCTTGTCGCACAGCAATGGGGGCATTGGCCAAAATGCGTTGCACGAGTTTCATGGTTTCGTCGTATAGCGCTGCTTTGGGATACACATGATTGAGCAGGCCAAAATTTAAAGCCTCTTGCGCATCAAACGGGTCACCCGTGAAGATGACTTCTTTGGCGCGTCGAACGCCAATGGCGCGCGGCAGCTGCTGTGTGCCACCGCCACCCGGCATGATGCCGCGTTTGACTTCAGCAAAGCCAAAGCGCGCATTGTCTGAGGCCACAATAAAGTCACACGATAAGGCGAGCTCAAGTCCGCCTGCGATGGCTGCGCCGTTCACGCAGGCGATCGTGGGGACTGGGCAGTCATAAATCGCGCGCGCCATGCGCTCAAATAAATAATGCTGAGTGTTGAACTGCGCATCGGTCATACCATCGCGTTCTTTCAAATCAGCACCGCCACAAAAAATGGTTTCGCCAGCGCCTGTTAATACGACGCAGCGAAATTGCTCGGGGGACGCCTCGAGCGTGCCGAAGACTTGTATGAGCTCTTCGCCCATGGTGGTGTTCAGGGCGTTAGCGACTTTGGGGCGATTCAGTTGAACCACCAGCAACCCTTCAAAGGGCGAGGACAGCGCCAGAGTCTGATAGGGTGTGGCAAGATTAATCGTAGCAACAGACATCATGTCTCCGAGTTGGTTGGCTGGTTAGCTGGAGGCAGCAAATAATCGTGTTCACCTAGCGAAGGCGTATTGCCCGCCAAGGGCGGACGTTGGCCGTTAAAAGACAGCGGTAAGGCAACCGTGGTGGCTTTGCCATCCGGGGTTGTGCGCAAAATATCAAGTGCTTGTGTTTGTTCGTTGGCGATGACGCGATCAACGGTTTGAATGGGGCCGCACGGAATCGACACCGCTTCAAGTTTGGCAAGCCATGTCTGGGCAGGCAACTCTTTAAAGCGCGCTTGTAACAATTCGATCAGCGCAACACGATTTTCGACGCGACCACCGTTGACGATAAAGCGAGGGTCTTGAGCTAGTGCTGGCAACTCCATCGCGTGACAGAGCCGTGCGTAAAGAGTGTCGTTGCCTGCCGCGACCAATATCGCACGATCTGCGCAATCAAACACTTGATACGGCACAATGTTTGGGCTGCTTGAGCCGCTACGCTTGGGTAAGTCCGCACCGGCAAGCACATCAGACAAGGGCACCACCATCCAGGCTAAGGCGGTTTCGTAAAGCGAGACATCCACAATTTGACCGCGTCGCAGCGGGTCGGCATCGCGCGTGCGTAGCGCCGACAGGACACCGATCACGGTCCACATGCCCGTACCCATATCGTTGAGCGATAAGGGCACTCGACTCATTGCGTCGCCTTCGTGTCCCAAAATACTCATCATCCCGCTATAGGCTTGCGCTAAGGGGTCGTAGCCCGGCTTGTCGCGTAACGGGCCGGTCGCACCAAACGCGCCAAGATTGCAGTAGATCAGTGAGGGTTTTTCAGCGGTCAGCGCTTGCGCGCCAAGTCCATGGCCCTCGAGGTTGCCTGGTTTGAGATTTTGAATCACCACATCGGCGTGCTCAAGGATAAAGGCGCGCACCCGAGCGAGGCAGTCTTTATCACTGAAGTCGGCGCGAATACTTTGTTTGCCGTTGTTCATGGCATGAAACAGCGCGGCAGCACCCTCGATAAAGGGTGGACCCCACCCGCGGGCGTAGTCGCCTGCGGTTGAGCTTTCGATCTTAATGACGCGTGCGCCTAATTGCGAAAAAATTTGGCCGGCGTACGGTGCGGCAATGCTATGGCCGATTTCAATCACACAGACATCAGTCAAGGGTAGTGGCTGACTCATTCGATACTTCCTTGATAACCGTAGAGCGTACGGGCAGCGTCAAGTGTGATGTAGCCGTCTAGCAGATCAGCCTCGATTGACGTAACAGCGCGCTCTTTCGGGTCGCCGTAGCCGCCGCTGCCGGCGGGTTGCAAAAGCACTCGATCCCCGAGGTGAACGATCTCAGTGGCACCTTTGCTGGGCATGGTGCGCTCGGTGCCATCGGGGTTCACGATGCGGCATTCAAACAGGCCACCTGCCAGGCCACCAAAATAGCCCTCTGGGGCCGCTTGGCCGCGTTCGCCTGCCGCTGTCACGGTGGCCTCTTCGAAGCCAACGCGGTAAGTGCGCCGCGAGGTTAAGCCCCCGCGCCAACGACCGGCGCCGCCGCTGTCAGGCACCAGCGCCCAGGCTTCGACGGTGATAGGCATAGTCTGTTCGATAAACTCAACGGGCAAGGCACCGGCGTTGCCCACATAGACACGAATGCCATTGATGCCATCGCGTGTGGCGCGAGCGCCCATGCCGCCGCCATGCGGTTCGACCAAGCTGATGAACTCTTTGCCGGTGCGACGCACGCGTGCCTCGTCGGGGTCGCGTCCACCGAAGACGCCTGAACAGGCTGCGCAGTTGCTTTGGCCAATCACACGTTCGGGTACAGCCTGAGATAAGGCTTTCAAGCAGAGGTCGATCACGCGAGGTGAGGTTTCAGTGTTGCCGCTGACGACCGAGGCCGGAAAGGTACAGTTCACAATACTGCCCAACGGTGCTTCGATCGTGACGGGGCGGTAGCAGCCTTGATTGATCGGTATCGCCACATCAGTGAGGGCCTTGACCGTAAACCAAGTGCTGTTACACGTCACAGCCAAGGGGCAATTGATGCCACCGCGGGCTTGTTTACCCGTGCCGGTGTAATCAAAGTGAATCTGATCGCCCGCGACAGTGACTTTGACTTTGATTGGGATATTAGCGCCAGACCAACCGGGCGACTGCACGCCCTCGACAAAATCTTCGGCCTCATACACGCCGTCAGGGATGCCGCGAATCGCTTCGCGCATCAAGGTTTCAGAATGATCGAGCGAGCGTTTCATGGCATCGCGCAAGGCGTCGGCGCCATACTTCTTGACCAAGGATTGAATCCGCTGATCGCCAACAAAGGTGCCGGCATATTGCGCCTGAATATCGAGCAGGCGACCTTCTGGATCGCGTGTGTTGCTCACGATCATGTTTTGTACGTCGCGAACGATCTCATCGTTACGAAACAACAGCACAGGCGGGATGCGAATGCCTTCGCCATAGATGTCCCAGGTGTTGAGCGCGTAGCTGCCTGGGGCTTGACCGCCGATGTCATTCCAGTGGCCGCGGGTCATCACAAAGGCGACGATTTCATGATCAACAAACACTGGGCGCGTGATCTGAATATCAGGTTGATGATTACCTCCGCCAAGGTAGGCGTCGTTGCTGATGATGACATCGCCGGGGCGCAGGTTGTCGCGACCAATCGCTTCCACCGAAACTTTGGTTGAGATGACGGCTGAGCCCAGCATGGTGGGGATGTCATTGCCTTGTGCGACCAGTTGCATCTGTGCGTCAAAGACCGCGGCAGAGGCATCAGCCCCCAAATGCATGATGGGGCTGGCTGCGGTGCGCATCATCGCGATCTTCATTTCACGCGCGATCGCATAAAGTGAATTGCGCAGAATTTCATAAACAATCGTTTGCATGTTGACCCTAGAGTGAAATACGCAAATTGCCCACGGCATCGATCCGCGCGGTCTGGCCTGCTTTGAAAATCAGGCAGCTGCTCTGTTCTTCGATAATGGCGGGCCCGGCCAAGACGGTGAGCGGAGCAAGGTCTGAGCGTTGGTAGGTGGGCAGTGCTTGCATACGGCCGTCGATATAGACTTCACGTGAGCGCTGCGTCACATGTGCGGCGCTGTTTGTGGTTGACTGCTGCACAACGCCGCGCCAACCTGTGCGCACGCTGGCTTGCACACGCAAGTTCACCAATACGATCGGTTGGTTAGGCTTAGTGAAGTTCCACATGCGCTTATGGTTGGTTTCGAAGCCGGCACGAATGGTCGCAATCAGTGTGTGTTGCTCAGCTTCGTCAAGCATGTTGGCAGGGATGTCGACCGAGATCGAGGCGGGCTGACCGGTGTAGCGGCAATCGGCTCGAAAGTGGGTTTGCACCGAATGGGATTTTTGTTGAGCGCCGAACGTGTCGAGTGCCTGTTGCCTGAGCGCGGCGCAAAGTGTCGCGACGTCTGGTGCAGCAATGGCCTCAAGCTCGGTTTCAACCGCAGTTTGCCCATCAAACTGCCGATCGGCCACGATCATGCCAAAGGCACTGAACAGGCCAGGAAGTGGAGGCACGATCACCTCTTTGATCTCGAGTTCTTCGGCCAGATCAATCGCGTGCACGGGGCCCGCGCCGCCGTAGCACATGTAAGACAACTCTCGAGGATCAAAGCCGCGTTCGACGGTCATCAGTCGCATCGCTTGCGCCATTAAGGCGTTGGCGACCACCCGCACTGTCCACGCGGCTTCAAGCGCCGAAACCCCCAGCGGTTTGGCCAGATGCTCTTCTACTGCGTCTGCGGCGGCTTGCGCATCGAGTTTGAACTCGCCACCTAAAAATGAATTCGGGTCGACATAACCTAATAACACGTTGCAGTCTGTGACCGTCGGGCGCTTGCCGCCGCGGCCATAGCAGGCTGGGCCCGGGTCAGCCCCCGCGCTTTGTGGGCCAATATGTACACCACCGCCACTGTCAATCCAGGCGATCGAACCGCCGCCCGCGCCAATGGAGTCAATGTCGATGGTGGGTGCACGCACGGCATGGGTGTGCAGCAGGCTGCTGTTGCGCAGCTCGGGGCGCGACTCTCGAATCAGTGAGACATCAAAGGTGGTGCCCCCCATGTCGCCTAGCAATACGCCGGGCAGTTGGGCCTGTTCGCTTGCGCGCACTGCAGCGCTGACGCCGCCCGCAGGCCCCGACTCAAGCAGCACGATCGGCTTAGCGGCAACCACAGCCGTTGATGCTAAGCCGCCGTTTGATTGCATAAACAGTAGCTCGCCGCGAAAGCCTGCCGCCTGAAGTTGACTGTCGAAGTGGTGAATGTAGCGTCCGCAGACGGGTCCTAATAGGGCGTTCATCACGGTTGAGCTCGTGCGCTCGTATTCTTGCATTTCAGGGTTGACCTGATGTGATGCGGTAATGAAGTGCTGTGGCAATAATTCTTTAAGCAGATCAAAGGCTTGCTTTTCATGTGCGGGATTAACGTAGGCGTGCAAAAAGCAAATCGCTACCGCTTCGATATCTGAAGCTTTAATTTTTTCAGCCAAACTTGCCAGGGCGTGGAGGTCAAGTGGTGTCTCGATTGAGCCGTCGGGGCGTAGGCGCTCGGGCACTTCGAGGCGCCAGCGTCGTTCTACAAGCGGCTTAGGATTTTCAAATTGCAAATCATACAAATCAGCTCGGTCGTGGCGCGAGACCCGGCGGAGCTCAAGGATGTCGCGAAAACCGGCGGTGGTGATGAGGGCAGTTTTCGCGCCCTTACCCTCGACAATCATGTTGGTGGCCATGGTGGTGCCGTGCCCGATAAAGCCAATCTCGGTACTGGTTTTGCCGCTGAGCGCTAAGATGCGATAAAAGCCGTGCATTGCACCGACTACCCGATCTGAAGGGGTGGTGGGCACCTTGGCCGACCAGATTTGTCCGGTGGCGTCGTCAACCAAGACAATGTCCGTGAACGTGCCGCCTACGTCAATACCAATGCGATTCATACGCTCTCAAGCCTTCGAACAAAAATGCCAAGTCTGATGCTCGGGTCAGGCAGACCCGTTGTCAAGCCCGTAGCCCCTAGGTTTGCCCTAGGTTAGCGTGATTTAGTCCGCTACCGCCCAGCGGGCAGGCAAGCGAATGCATCGCTCGATTGTCAGCAGCCTTGGTCTGTCGCGTTGCGGTAGAAGGTTTAACGGAAGGTGGTGGCCGGGGCTGTGTGGCAAGCCTGACTGCTGGGCTGGCACCGCCAGCGCAAGCGCTCAGGATGCAAATAAGGTTTTATTGGAATTTGCCCCTGTAATAAATTAAAATGTTAATAACGTGACAAATTGAACGAACTTAGCGCGTATGGCTCTTCTGACTATCTTGCATTTCCCTGACAAACGCCTGCACAAGGTCGCTAAACCTGTGGCTGCAGTGACAGACCGCATCCGCAAACTGGCGGCTGACATGGCCGAAACGATGTACGACGCACCGGGTGTGGGTTTGGCTGCTACGCAGATTGATGTGCATGAGCGCGTCGTAGTGATCGATGTCAGTGAAGATAAAGACGACTTAATGGTGCTGATCAACCCAGAGATCGTGTCGCGCAGTGACGATAAAAAAACCCACGAAGAGGGCTGTTTGTCGGTGCCTGGTGTGTATGACGAGGTAGAGCGGCCTGCGACGGTGCGCGTGCGCGCCCTGAACCTCGAAGGCGAGGCGCACGAATTTGACGCCGAAGGCTTGCTGGCGGTGTGCGTACAGCACGAGATTGATCATTTAAATGGCAAAGTGTTTGTTCAACACTTGTCTTATTTGAAACAAACACGGCTCAAAGCCCGTTTGCGTAAAGAACAACGTGAACTCGAGCGGGCTTAACCCAGACCCATGCATATCGAAATCATGGGATACATTGCTGCCTTTTTAACGACCGCGGCGTTTTTTCCACAAACATATCAAACAATCAAAACGCGCGACACCAAAGCGATTTCTCTGGCGATGTATGTGCTGTTTACGCTAGGGATTGCTCTGTGGTTGGCCTACGGCATTTTGATTGAGTCGCTGCCGTTGATTTTTGCAAACACGATTACGTTTGTGATGGCGGGCACGATTTTGGTGCTCAAGCTCAAAGAGCGCTAGGTCGTTGAGGCGCATGCGCTAAATTTTTGAGGCGCCAGCCCAGCCTTGAATGAAGGCCGCGGCACTTTGCCGCTTGCCACCTGCCCGTTGTAACTCAGTCAAACGTAAAACGCCTTGAGCCGTGGCAATGTCTAGCCCTTCGGGGCTGGCGCCGATCACGGTGCCGGGTGCAGCTTGTTTGCCTGTAGCGGTGAGTGCGACCGCGTTCCAGACTTTTACCGGCTCGTCAATCTCAAGCAGCTTAAGTGTGGCACCTGGTGCTGGGTTAAAGGCCCGAATCCGTCGTGCAAGTTGTGCGGCTGACTGGGTGAAGTCAAGCGCGGCCTCGGCTTTGTCGAGCTTTGAGGCATAGGTCGCACCCTCGACCGGTTGGGGTTGCGCGATTAAGGTCCCTAGAGGCAGCGCCTGCAAAGCCGCCACGATGAGGCGGGCCCCTTGTTCGGCTAACTTGTCGTGCAGTGTTGTCGCAGTCTCAGTGTCAGTGATGGCCAAGGGCTCAACTAACAGCATGGCGCCGGTATCCAGGCCCTCGTCCATCTGCATGATCGTGACACCAGTTTGCGTGTCACCGGCTTCGATGGCGCGCTGAATCGGCGCGGCACCGCGCCAGCGCGGCAGCAAGCTAGCGTGAATATTTAGGCAACCGTAGCGAGGCGTGGTGAGCACCCAGTTTGGCAAGATCAGGCCGTAGGCGGCGACCACTAACACGTCGAGTTGAGCCAACGCTAGGGCCGCTGCAGCACTGCGCGCCTCGTCTGGATATTTGCCGTCAAGGCGCAAGCTGCGCGGCTGCACCACAGCGATTTCGTGCTCAAGGGCAAACTGCTTGACGGCGCTAGGCGTGAGCTTAAGGCCTCGTCCAGAGGGGCGATCGGGCTGAGTGAGTACTAACGGCACCGTAAACCCAGCGGTCAGAATCGCCTGCAGGGCCTGGGCCGAAAACTCAGGCGTGCCGGCAAACCCGACTCGTAAAGGGGTCGATATTGTCGTAGAAGACGGTGGTGCTGTTGCAGCCATATTGCTCGAAATCCTGTTCAGAGACGGGTGAGTGATCCGCCGCTAGTAGCCGCTATTTAGGATGAGGCTTGAGAGTTGGCCAATGTGGGGACGTGCCACCACTAAATCTTGTCGGCCCACAAGTCATACTCGTCAGAGTCAGTGACGCGCACCCGCACCATGTCGCCCGGCTTAAGGGGGGTAGCACTATCCACAAACACGCTGCCATCGATTTCGGGGGCGTCAGCGCTTGAGCGGCCGACCGCGCCGTCTTCGTCGACTTCGTCGATCAGCACATCAAATTCTTTACCCACTTTGCGCGCCAGACGTTCAGTTGAAATTGCCTGCTGATGTGCCATAAAACGATCGTAACGCTCTTGCTTGACCTCATCGGGCACGGCGCCTTCAAGCGCATTCGCGGGCGCGCCTTCGACCGGTGAGTATTGAAAACAGCCAACGCGGTCGAGTTGGGCCTCTGACATCCAGTTAAGCAGGTACTGAAATTCGCTTTCAGTTTCGCCCGGAAACCCAACGATAAAGGTGGAGCGCAAGGTGATGTCGGGGCACTGCTCGCGCCAGCGATGAATCCGCGCCATCGTTCGGTCTTCAAAGGCGGGGCGTTTCATGGCCTTCAAAATACGCGGGCTGGCGTGCTGAAACGGAATATCGAGGTAAGGCAAAATTTTGCCCTCGGCCATCAACGGGATCACTTCGTCGACATTGGGGTAGGGGTAGACATAATGCAGGCGCACCCAAATCCCTAATTCGGACAAGGCCGAGCAAAGCTCGGTCATACGGGTTTTAACGGGTCGACCGTTCCAGAAGCCGCTGCGGTATTTGACGTCAACGCCATAGGCGCTGGTGTCTTGCGAAATCACCAGCAGCTCTTTGACGCCGGCGCGCGCCAGTCGCTGGGCTTCGTCAAGCACATCCCCCACGGGGCGGCTGACGAGATCGCCACGCATCGACGGAATGATGCAGAAACTACAGCGATGATTACAGCCTTCAGAAATTTTGAGATAGGCGTAGTGGCGCGGGGTCAGCTTGATCCCTTGTGGGGGCACCAAATCTGTAAACGGATCGTGCAAGGGGTTAGGCGGCGCAGCTTCGTGCACCGCACGCACGACCTGCTCGTATTGCTGGGGCCCCGTCACCGCCAGCACACTTGGGTGAACCGCACGAATCACCGATTCATCGACGCCCATACAGCCGGTCACGATGACACGGCCGTTTTCGGCGATGGCCTCGCCGATCGCGTCTAAGGACTCGGCTTTGGCACTATCAATAAAGCCGCAGGTATTGACCACCACCACGTCGGCGTTGTTGTAATCAGGAACAATG
Organism: Alcaligenaceae bacterium; assembly: GCA_947378965.1. Lineage (GTDB taxonomy): Bacteria > Pseudomonadota > Gammaproteobacteria > Burkholderiales > Burkholderiaceae_B > Zwartia. Next base: position 20,460 of record CANCMG010000021.1, read on the forward strand.
ACATAGCCTTCGGTACGCAATTGGGTGAGGATGCGTTCTGAGTCGACCAGTGCTTTGGGGCAACCGAGACTAACAAAACCGACTTTTGGAGAGGACATGGCACGTCACCTGGTAGGCCGCAGCCCACATGAAAGAGAGCGAGATTTTACCCGCGATCGACGCTAGCCCCTACAATCACCCCATGACACAAGCTGCCCCCGCACTCTCTGATAGTTTATTGGCCGCCGCGCGCGCCATTGGCGCGGTTGAAACCGGCCAGTCTTTGACTGAAGCCTTACTCGACGTTCGGCCTGAATTACGCCCCTCAGCGCAGTCCTTGAGCTTTTATGCCATGCGACACTGGGGCCAGGCGATGGGGTTGCGCCGCCTGCTGCTTGATCGCGTGCCGCCAAACCCCACCGTCTTTGCGCTGTTGGGCCTGAGCCTGTTGTTGCTCGAGGTCGCGCTGAGTGACCCCGCCGAGCGCGACGCCACTGCACCCACCTACACGGCACATACCTTGGTGGATCAGGCGGTACAGGCTACGCAGGGACAGCGCGATACGCTGAATTTCAAAGGTTTAGTCAACGCTATTTTGCGTCGTTTTCAGCGTGAACGCGCTGCGTTGCTGGCGCAACTCTCGCAAGACCTTGAGGCCCAGTACAACCACCCCAAGTGGTGGATTGAAGCGCTGCAAGCGGCGTATCCGCAAGACTGGCAGCGCCTGCTTGAAACGGCCAACGTGCATCCGCCGCTGACACTACGTGTCAACCAGCGGGCGACCACGCGAGAGGCTGTTGAGCAGGCCTTTGCCGCAGCGGGCATCGCGGCAACGCCTTTCGGTGTGGCCGGTTTAGTGCTTGATGTTCCGCGACCGATTGCTTCGTTGCCGGGCTATGCGCAAGGGTGGTGGTCGGTGCAAGACGCGGGGGCGCAGCTTGCCGCACCCTTGCTTGAGTTAAAAGACGGCATGCGTGTTCTGGATGCTTGCGCGGCCCCTGGCGGCAAAACCGCACATATGCTTGAGCTCGCTGCGCTCAGGTTGACAGCGCTTGACATCGACAATGGACGCATGGCCCGTGTCGAGCAAAACCTCGAACGCTTAGGCTTACTCACTGATGACGTTGAGCTGATCGCTGAAAGCGCCATGCGCGCGCATACGTGGTGGGACGGCAAGCCTTTTGATGCCGTGCTCGCCGACGTGCCATGCACGGCCTCAGGGATTGTGCGGCGCCATCCCGACATTCGTTGGTTGCGCCGCGTCACAGACCTTAAGCCGACTGCAAAATTGCAGAGAGAGATCTTGGATTCACTCTGGAGTTTGGTTGCACCCGGGGGTAAATTGTTACTGGTAACGTGTTCGATTTTTCCGCAAGAGTGCGAGCTGCAGGCGCAGGCTTTTTTAAAGCGTCATGCTCAGGCGGTACGCTTGCCCGCACCAGGCCAGTTGTTACCGTGCCTGGCCGATGCCGAGCATCCAGCAGGGCAAGACGGTTTCTTTTATGCTTTGTTTTCTAGACAGGTTTAGGTGTTAATCACGCCATGACAGCTCGGGCGATCCTCTTGCTTGGCTGTAAGCGAGGCCTTCTGGGTGTGCTTGCTGCGTGGTTGTGCCTGGCCGCCACGGTGAGCCAAGCGAACGAGCCGCGCATCGAGCGCATCGAACCCTTGATTACCGAGGGGCAACTCACGCTGGATCTTGATCTGACCCTTGAGCTGGGTCGAGTGGTGACCGAGGCCGCTGAGCGCGGCGTGCCGCTTTATTTCACGTTTGATTTAAAAATCACCTCGCCAAGGTGGTGGTGGTTTGACCGCGCTGTGGTCGAGGCAACCTTAACTCGCCGTCTGACGTACAACGCACTCACGCAGCAATGGCGTGTAGCAACGGGCGACCTGTTTTTACCAGTCAAGTCATTAAACGAGGCGTTGGCCGTGCTGAAGCAAGTACGCGGCTGGCCCGTGGCTCCTTCCGATCGATTTGAGAAAAACCAGCGCTATGACGGACGCATCAGGATGCGTCTAGATTCCTCTCAGCTTGCCCGGCCCCTGCAGCTTGAGGCGGCCAGTCGCAGTGCCTGGTCGCTGGCAAGCCCCTGGACGCCGTTTGATTTTTCAATTCGGCAAGCGGAGCCTGCCAAATGAACCGGTTATCTCGCCTCGCAGGCGTGCGCGCCGCGTTTCAAACGCTGGTAGCGGGGCGCCTATGAACAAATTGCTGCGTCTGGCGCTGTTTGTCGGGGTAGGCAGTGGCGCAGGCTTGTTTGGCTTGCTGGCATGGTCAACGGGTAATGCCTCGCGAGTGGCTCAGTACCAAGGCTTGTTGCTATGGCTGAATGGGGCCCTTGCTCTGGCATTGTTTGTATGGGTCGTCGCGCTCACGGTGCGCCTGCTCTGGCAGCTGCGTAGCGGTCTGTTTGGGGCGCGGTTGACTGCGCGTTTTGCGTTGGCGTTTGCTTTAATTGGCGTGCTGCCAGGCACCTTGATTTATGGCGTGTCTTTGCAGTTTATGGCTCGGTCAATCGAGTCGTGGTTCAACGTGCGTGTCGATACTGCTCTTGAGTCAGGCCTCGCGCTGGCGCGCGCAGCGCTTGACTCTCAGCTCGCCGAACTTGAGTCGCGTGCGCGCGTCATGACGCCCGAACTTAATGCAACCTCCGATGCAGACGTCGCAGGCGTGCTGGCGCGGCTGCGGGATTCAAGTGGCCCGGTCGATGCGATGGTGTTTAGTGGCAGTGGGCGTGTGATCGCGTTTTCGAGCGATAAGCTCGGTGCGCTATCGCCTCTGCCCCCTCCTGCAGCCATCCTGAATCAGCTGAGGGTCACGCGCGGCTATTCAAATGCTGACACGGGCGACAGCTTAGCGGGCGGGCCCGTGGATCCTGGTCTGCAACTGAGGGTGATTGTGGCGTTGGCGGCACCCGAACGTACTGAAAGTTTGCTAGGAGTCAACGTTGAATCCCGCTGGCTACAATTGGTGCAGCCAGTATCCGAAAAAATCGCCCGGAATGCTAGCGAAGTGCAGCAGGGTAATCGTGATTATCAAGAGCTAGCGTTATCGAGGCAAAGTCTACGTAACTTGTTCGGCGTGACACTGACCTTGGCGCTATTGCTGGCTGTGTTTGCGGCAATCGCGGTGGCGCTGTACTTATCTAAAAAATTGGTGAGCCCTCTGTTGGCCTTAGCATCTGGCACGCAGGCTGTGAGCGTGGGTGACTATCGCGCCTTGCCCGAGCCGCCCTCTAATGACGAAGTGGGGCAGTTGACCCGTTCATTTAACACCATGACTCGTCAACTCGACGAGGCCCGGCGAATGGTTGAAACCAATCGAAGTCAACTCCAGCGCTCGAACGTCTATCTTGAAAGTGTCTTGGCGAACTTGTCGGCTGGTGTGTTGGTGTTTGACGAGCGATTTTGCTTGACGACTTTTAACCAGGGCGCCCAATCGATTTTAAAAGTTGACCTGCGCACAGCGCCTGGGCGACTGTTGCAGACAGTAGAAGGGATGGGTGAATTCTCGCAGCGGATTCGGCAGGCGTTTTCTGAGCATACGGCAATGGGCTCAGAGCGCACGCACTGGCAAGAGCAGTTTGAACTGACGTTGCACGAGCCTGGGCCAGAGGCTAAGGCATTCACCCTGACTTTGCTGGCGCGAGGTACGCAATTACATGTCGATGGTCGTGAAAATGGTTACATGGTGGTGTTCGATGACATCACTGAAGTGATCTCGGCGAGTCGCAGCGTGGCGTGGGGTGAGGTTGCGCGTCGATTAGCGCACGAAATTAAAAACCCGCTCACACCGATTCAGCTCTCGGCCGAACGCCTTGCAATGAAGCTGGCGCATAAACTTGAACCGCTTGATGCACAATTGCTCGAGCGGGCAACCAACACGATTGTGAACCAAGTGAACTCACTGAAACACATGGTCGATGATTTTCGTGAATACGCGCGCAAGCCACCGTTAGTCTTGGTGCCAGTCGATTTCAACGGGTTAGTGGATGAGGTGCTAGGCTTGTATGGCTGGGATCCACTGAGTGGGCAGGTGCAAGAGGATGCGGCCCAGCCATGGCGGCTCGAAGTTTTACTTGACCCCGCGCTGCCGGTCATTTTGGGTGACCCAACCCAACTGCGGCAGGTGGTACATAATCTGTTGGCCAATGCGCGAGATGCGCTGGCTGAGGTGTCACATCCTGGGGTGATCCGAGTGAGCACGCAAATGATTCCTCCCGGAGCCGTCGAAACGGCGGAGCGGGCGGCGGTGCGCTTTACCGTTTCCGATAATGGTGCCGGTTTTTCGGCACAAGTGTTACAAAGAGCGTTCGAGCCGTACGTCACGACAAAAACGCAGGGCACTGGATTAGGTTTGGCGATTGTTCGTAAAATCATCGAAGAGCATCACGGGCGAATTGATGTCTCCAATCGCAAAGAAGGGGGCGCCCGAGTGTCGATTCTGCTGACGCAGTTAGCAGAACAAGTAGACGCAACGTCACAAGATAACGATAATGCAAGCTTGCAATAGGTGATTAAAAGTTTATGGCCAGAATTTTAGTGGTCGACGATGAAGTCGGAATCCGCGAGTTGCTTTCCGAAATTCTCTACGATGAAGGGCATACGATCGAGTTGGCCGAGAACGCGGCGCAGGCGCGGGCGGCGCGCTTGCGCGGGCGCCCCGATCTTGTACTGCTTGATATTTGGATGCCAGATACTGATGGCGTCACGTTACTGAAAGAATGGAACGCAGCAGGTTTGCTCGATATGCCGGTCATCATGATGAGCGGTCATGCGACGATTGATACTGCGGTCGAGGCCACCAAAATCGGTGCGATTGATTTTCTTGAAAAGCCGATCACGCTACAACGCTTGTTAAAAACGATTTCAACCGGCTTGGCGCGTGGTCGCTCAACGGTTGCAAAATCGGCCTCTGGTACGTTTGCGCCCGTCAACCAACATGTCACCGTTGCGGTGGCGACTGCTGCACCGATTGCTGTAATGCCTGCGCCGATTGCCGCAACAGTGGCGCCGACCGACCAAGGGTTGCTCGGCGACATCTCGCTTGACCAACCGCTACGCGAGGCGCGCGATGAGTTTGAACGCGTGTATTTTGAATATCATCTGGCCCGCGAAAACAACAGCATGACACGCGTGTCTGATAAAACAGGCCTCGAGCGTACCCACCTGTATCGCAAGCTTAAACAGCTTGGCATCGAAGCGCGTAAACGTAGTAGTTAAGCGTAGCGGCAAATAACAGACGTGATCAGCTCGCCCGTTCTACGCTTGTAGCTCCAAGGCCGCTGTCCACGAGCGCGCGAAGCTTGCATGGTGCACAGAGTCGAGGGGCTGCTTCCGGTTAAGCTGCCGCAGCGCCCGAGGGCGGAGTATCGAGCCCGCCTACGCGAGCATCTTCAAACACTCGACGCTCTTGCACCAGCTGGGCTGCAACGGCCACTGCAATCTCTGCCGGAGTGCGGCTGCCAATCTGTAGCCCCACCGGGCCGTGCAGTCGATCGACGTCTGCTTCAGTCAGGTCAAAACTTAGCAAACGCTCGCGACGTTTTGTTTGATTGCGCGATGAGCCCAGCGCCCCAACATAAAACGCCTTAGAGCGCAGCGCTTCAAGCAACGCCATGTCGTCAAGCTTGGGGTCGTGGGTAATGGCGACAATGGCCGTGCGTGCGTCGGTTTGAATATCCAACACGGCATCGTCGGGCATGCCAGGTTGCAAGGTGACGTCAGGCATGTTCCAGTCGGCCGTGAATTCTTCACGGGGGTCGCAGACTAACACCTGAAACTCAAGCATCGTGGCGATCTGTGCAAGGGCTTTCGCAGTTTGGTTGGCGCCAATAATCAACAAGCGCCAATGCGGGCCATACACAAAGTAACAGCCTTGTTCTTTGACTTCGGTGAGCTGGCCTGGCTTCGCTTCAGTGAGCGTTGATTCACCCGTGCTCAGGTCTAACCAGCGTCCGATCAGTCGTTGCGCCGAGGTCACCTCAATGACGCGATTGAGCCAGCCGTCTGCGGTGAGCGGCTCAATGACCAGTTTAAGTGTGCCCCCGCAAGGCAAACCAAAACGAGCAGCCTCTTCTTGCGACACGCCGTAGGTAGCCCATTCAGGCCTCGCCGGTAGTTGGCCTGCCTGTGCACGCGCGATCAGGTCATCTTCGATACAGCCGCCTGATACCGAACCCACCAGGCGACCATCTTTGCGAACGGCAAGCATCGCGCCTGCCTGTCGTGGTGCCGAGCCCCAGGTTTTGACAACGGTTGCGAGATGAACGGTATGCCCGTCTGCTAGCCATTGGTGGGCTTGTTTCAGTACTTCAGTATCAAGAGAATCCATAGCATTCGTGTCGTTGTGAGATCCGCGCCGAGGCGCCCAGTACACCAGAGGAGGTGATCGGCCCGATCGCTGGTGGTCATATCAGTATACTAAGCCCCTTTGCGCACTAAGAAATTGAGACAAATCATATGGATCCGATATTTGCGTTGGCTTTGGCGGTTTTGGGCTGTGTCACGGGCTTTGCCGCTGGGCTCTTGGGTATCGGGGGCGGAATGATTCTGGTGCCGTTTTTGACACTGTTGTTCACTTGGCAAGGCTTGCCGTTTGAGTTGACGGTGCACGCAGCGATTGCGACTTCGATGGCAACGATCTTATTTACCTCTGTTTCAAGCGTGCGGGCACATAATAAAAAAGGTGCAGTGCGTTGGGATCTTGTGGCGGCTTTGACGCCGGGTATTGTGGTGGGCGGTCTGATCTCGGGCGGCGCGCTATTTTCGTTACTTAAAACTGGTTGGTTAGCATTATTTTTTGCAGTATTTGTCGCCTATTCTGCGTTTCAAATGCTGTTAGACAAAAAACCTAAGCCTTCACGTCACATGCCGGGCCCGGTTGGCACGGCCGCGTCGGGTGGTGCGATCGGCTTTATTTCAGGTTTGGTGGGTGCTGGGGGTGGTTTTATTTCAGTACCGTTTATGTTGTGGTGCAATGTGCCTTTGCATCAGGCGGTCGGCACTTCGGCAGCCCTGGGCTTTCCGATCGCGCTGGCTAACACCATTGGGTATGTATGGTCGGGCTGGGGTCAAAGCGGCTTGCCGCCAACAATGGTGGGCTATATTTTTTGGCCTGCGCTGATTGTGTTGGCGCTGTTCAGTGTCTTCCTTGCGCCGATTGGTGCGCGCGCGGCGCATAACCTGCCGGTCAAAACCTTAAAGCGAATCTTTGCTTACCTCTTGTTTGGCTTAGCGATTTACATGGGCGTTAAGGCCTACCTGTCATTTTTCGGCTAACGCGCCGGGGGTGTTCGCGTAATTGCACTCACACTAATGCGGGTCTCGCCCGGTGTTGTGCGCAGCAGGCTGCTGCGCCAGGCGTGCCCATAGGCGACTTCAACCGTTAAGTGCAGGCGGCCGTCGGCTTTGCGTTGTGTGTCAAGAGCCGCCAGCAACGCTTGATACCGGTCGCGCCCCAAGAGGCCGGGGCGCCGCCCAATACTTGGGTTGCCGCCTAGCGCTTTGACGTCCGCCAAAAGTTTTTCGGGTGTGGCGTAAGTCAGGGTCAGAACCTCTTGGTCCATGACAGGGTCAGCAAAGCCTTTTTCAATCAGTAGATCGCCAAAGTCGTGCATATCGACAAAGCTTGGCGTGACCGTCTTGAGGCCGGCTTGTTGCGCAGCAGCGCGCACCTCTTGCAACGTGGCGGGCCCGAAGCATGAAAAAAACACCAGACCATTGACCCGCAGAATACGCCCCCACTCTTGCAAGACGTCGTGGGGTGCGGCGTGCCAGTGCAAGGCCAGGTTCGACCATACGAGCTCAAGGGATTCAGGCGCTAAGCCCGTGTGCGCCAGATCGGTTGTTAGCCATTGTGCGTTGGCGGGGGCGCCACGCCATTGCGCGAGCCTTTGCCGCCAACCTGTTGAAAAATATTTTTTGGACTCTTGTTGCGCCCGGCCTAAGAGACTCGGAGTGTGATCTTGCCCAATATAGTGGGCGGTGGGATAGCGCTGATGTAGCAGTGCAATTTGCTGCCCTGCGCCACAACCGGCATCAAGAATTTGCGTGGGCTGCAGGCGGACAAGTCGAAGCCGCTCATCCATGCGCCGCGCGACCTCGCCGTATAAAAACTGCGCCGCCGATAAGTCGCCGCGTCGGCCGAACTGTAGCGCGACATGAGCAGAGTTGAGCGGCAGTGTATTTGGGGTGGACATTGTGAGCGTAGTGATGGCAAAAAAAGAGATCTCGGCGAGAAAATGTCGGATACGCCGTGAATCAAAGGTACCAAAATGTACTCTATCTCTCAGAAATTTTTACGAAGTCTACCGGCGGCTTGCCCATTATGTGGCATGGGTGCGCGTGGCGGCGACTTATGCATGGGCTGCGCGCACGATCTTGAGCTCCCTTTCAATGTGCGTGCACGTTGTCACGTTTGCTTAGAGGCGGTGCCTGGGGCCGCAGAATCGCACGCTTCAGCCGAGGGCGACGAGCAAGCCAAGATTCTAGAGGCTTCAGGCACACCAGAGTGGCTCGCGGCAGGCGAGATTGCTGGGCTTGCGCCAGCGGTACGATGCGCTCGGTGCTTGCGCCAGCCGCCCGCTTACTCTCGCCTTGTGGCGGCGATCGAATACACCTACCCCGGGGAGATGCTGATTCAGCGTTTTAAAGAGGGTGCTCGTCTGACCTATGCGGGTTTGTTTGCACGGCTGCTATGGAGTCGTCTGCACATTCGCTCAAGGGGTTGCCAAGCCAAGGCGCCGCTCAGCGCACTTGTGCCGATCCCATCTAGCCAAAGCGCACTCAAGCGTCGCGGCTTTAACCCCGCAAGTGAACTGGCTCGCGAACTTGCCCGCTTGAGCGGCTATCCCTTGCAGCAAGAGTGGTTGAGCCGCACCCGCGAGGCCTGCACACAAAAGACGCTTGACGCCCTTGCGCGGCGCACAAGTGTCGCGGGCCTATACGCGTGCCCACACGCAGTGCCCAACGTGTGGGTGGGCGTGGTGGACGACGTCGTCACGACGGGCAGCACGATGCACACTGCGGCAATGGCCTTGCTCAGTGCGGGTGCAGCAGGTGTCATTGGGCTGGCTGCCGCGCATACGCCGCGTACGTGGCAAAATGACACCCATGATTGATGTCATCCTTGTGCAGCCCGAAATCCCCCCCAATACGGGTAACGTGATCCGCCTCTGTGCCAACACCGGTGCGCGCCTGCATTTGGTGCGACCGCTCGGCTTTGAGATCGACGACAAACGCCTCAAGCGTGCTGGCCTCGATTACCACGAGTGGCAGCCTGTCAAGGTGCACGACTCGCTTGAATTGGCAATTGCAGCAACCGGTGCGCCACGCGAACGAGTCTTTGCCATCACAACGAAGGCAACCCAACTGGTGGGGCAAATTGCCTTGCAGGCTGATGATGTGTTTGTCTTTGGCTGTGAAACAGCTGGTCTCACGCCGCAGCAACGGGCGTTGTTTCGGCCTGAGCAAACCATACGCCTGCCGATGCTGCCCGCACAACGCAGTTTGAATCTATCAAATGCCGTGGCAATTGTTGTGTTCGAGGCGTGGCGACAACAGGGCTTTAGTGGGGGCGTGTAGCGCAAGCTAGGCGGTTCAGCGCTCGCGCCACTAAGCCGCGCAGGCATTGGTCCGCTTGTCTGCATTCAAAGATAGATTGATCTAATCTAAAGATAAATTTAAGCGCGTCATCACTGTATCCCAGCGCTTTTTTTCAGTTTGCATCAACGCTTGCAGCGCTTGTGCAGTTGAACCTACTGCAGAAAAATACTGAGCCGAAAATTTGTCTTTGATTTGTGGCGTTGCCAAAATCGCAGTCAGCGTTTGCTGTAGTCTAAGCAAAATTGCAGGGTCTGTACCCGCAGGTGCGAGCATGGCATGCCAGGAGACCGCCTCAAAGCCTTCAAACCCTTGGGCGGCTAACGGAACCACCCCAGGTAAAGACTCTTCGGCAAGCAGACTGGTCACACCAAGCACCTTGAGCTTGCCCTCTTTGGCCTGCGGCATGGCGATTGCCGGCACCATAAACGCGGCTTGAATGTCGCCTGCAAGCATGGCAGTCGTAATCTGCGGAAAGCTTGCGTAGGGCACGTGCAGTAGCTCAATCCCTGCTTGTGTTTTAAACAATTCCATCGCCAAGTGCGCTGCGCTACCGGCGCCGACCGAGCCGTAGTTCAAGGCATTTGGCCGAGCGCGCGCCCGTTCAACAAACTCTGCCGTGCTGTTGACCTGAAGCGCCGCACTGAGGACTAAGACGTTTGGGCTGGTGGCAACCAAGGTAATGGGGGCAAGATCTGAGGTGGGGTCGTAGCCCAACGTTTTTTTATAAAGGGTGGGTGCAGTGACCAAGGGGCCGTTGATGGTGTAGAGCAGCGTGTAGCCATCGTTAGGTGCGCGCGCGACCAAGCGTGTGCCTAAATTGCCACCGGCCCCTGCTTTATTTTCGATCACGATATTTTGGTTGAGGGCTTTGCTTAAAGGTTCAGCGACCTGGCGAGCGAGCAAATCGGGTGACGAGCCCGCCGGAAACGGCACGACCAAATGAATCGGACGATCCGCAGGCCATGCAGCCCACGCGTTGTGTGTTAGCAAGCAGACTAGAAGGATCAAGAGCGGACGTAGCGCTTTTGCGCACGCCGAATTCAGCGTTGGGCGTTGGTTGGGGTTGTGCGTTGGCATCTTTAGCCGGTGCAGCAGGCGTTTTAGGACAGGGTGAATCATCGAGACCTAAGCGGGTATCTATTCTGTAGTCGCAACACGCGACAACAGGCGGGTGACGGCATCAATAGGTTTGACGCCTTCAAATAAAACGTTACATACCGCCTCGGTAATTGGCATCTCAACCTTGAGCCTGCGCGCTCGCTCACGCACTGCGCGCGCGCAGCGCGCACCCTCTGCAGTGAGACCCGAAGCAAGCAGCGCCTCGAGAGCTTGACCTTGCCCGATCGCGAGCCCAACCTGTCGGTTGCGTGAAAGCTCACCGGTTGCGGTTAAGACGAGGTCACCCAAGCCCGTGAGGCCAGCAAAGGTTGCCGCCTGTGCACCAAGGGCTTCACCGAAGCGAGTCATTTCGGCGAGTCCGCGCGTAATGAGTGCGGCTCGCGCATTGGTGCCTAGGCCTAAGCCATCCCCTACGCCGCAGGCAATGGCCATTATATTTTTTAGCGCGCCGCCCACCTCAACGCCCAAGACGTCGTGACTGGTATAGACGCGAATATTACCGCCATGCAGCGCTCGAATCGTAGCCTCGCGCAAGCGAGCACTTTGACTGGCCACGGTGAGTGCGACCGGTAGCCCGTGCGCGACTTCAAGCGCGAACGAGGGCCCTGATAAGACGCCAGTGGGAACGTGGCTCACGGCGGCAAGTGCTGACAAGGCCACCTCGCTGGGGAGCTGACCACTATCGGCTTCAAGGCCTTTGCAGGTGTAGACGATGCCAGCGAGTCGAGGTGTCTGCAGCGCGAGTTGCTCGGCCAACTGTTCGCAGAGCGCGCGCAGCCCAGCCAGAGGAACACCCAAAATCAGTAACCCTGGCTCAGTTCCAAGTTGGGCATGCGTCAGGGCCTGCGACAAACTAGCGGTGCAGGTGAGTAAAGGGGTCAGCTTGATCGCAGGAAGATAGCGCGCACTCAGGTGCTCAGTGTTGATCGTGTGCGCTAGCGTGGCATCACGCGCCCAAAGCAGCGTTGGAGCCAGCCTGGTTGCTGCGCACGCCAAAGCGGTGCCCCAAGCCCCTGCTCCCAGCACCGCTACGTGTTGTTGTGTCGGTGAGGGTGCTAACGCCCCAAGTTCAGGCGCAGGCGAGTTGGGGTTGTTCAAACTACTGTCGCGTCATGCCAGGGGGCAGGATCAGCCCGGAGTCGCTGGCACCATTTGACGCTGGGGCTGCCTGCGCCGCTTCTGCCATACGTTGCTCAAAGAGCGCCTGGAAGTTGACTTCGGCTAAGTGCAAAGGCGGCAACGAGGTGCGTGTGATGGCATCGGCGATGTTGGCGCGCAGGTAAGGGTAGAGCATGGTCGGGCACACAATGCCCATTAGCGGATCAAGTTGTTCTGCGGGGACGTTTGCAATTTCAAAGACGCCGCCCTGTGTGGCTTCGACGAGGTACAGAACCTTATCGCCGATGCGAGTGGTGACGGTGACGGTGATGGTCGATTCAAAGACGGTTTCTGCAAGCGCCTGGCCGCCAACATTGATCGCGACTTCGACCTTTGGGCCCTCTTGTTCAAGAAAAATATTCGGTGCATGGGGCATCTCAAGCGAGAGATCTTTGAGGTAGACACGCTGCATGTTGAACACAGGGGCGTTTGGGTTTTGTGCTTGATCGGCTGGGGTGTTTTGGTCAGACATAAATAACTCTCTAATTCAGGAGGGGTGAAATGATCGCACGGCTAGCGTGTGTGGCGACGGTAGAAACAGAGCAAATCGCGCGGCAAGTTTGCTTCGCGATTTGCGCACGACAGTTAGCCGTTGAGCAAAGGCATCAGCTTGCCTTCGCGGTCAAGCGCAGACAAGTCATCAAAGCCGCCCACATGGGTGTCACCAATATAGATTTGCGGCACGGTGCGTCTACCGGTGCGCTCCATCATCAGGGCACGTTGTTCAGTGTCAACATCGATACGAATTTTTTCGATTTCGGTGACGCCGCGTTGGGTCAAGAGCATTTCAGCACGCGAGCAATACGGGCAATAGCCGGTGGTGTACATCACAACTTTAGACATGGTCAGGCTCCGGTTTTATTAGCAGTGACAGGCAGCCCGGCGGTTAACCAGGCTTTCAGGCCCCCATCGAGGGTGACAACTTCAGTAAAGCCAAGTTTGCGTAAGCGCGTGGCGGCGCCGATCGCGCTACGGCCGACATCACAAATCACAATAATGGGTTTATTTTTGGGTAGGGCTGCGGCCTTCTTTTCGAAGTCGGCTAAGGGCAGGCTGCGGGCTTGGGGCACGTGGCCGGCTTGAAAGGCCTCAGAGGGGCGCACATCGATTAACACCGCATGCTGATGGTTCATCATTTGTACAGCTTGGGCGCTTGAAATGGCCGCGCCGGCGCGGCTGCGCAAGATCATGGGCCAAGTTAACGCCAGCCCCGAGCCCAGCGCAACAGCTAGCAAAAGCAGGTTGTTTTGATTGAAGAAAAAATCCACGGTGTGTCCAAATAAGTACGGTTAACCCCTAAATTATCGGGGAGGGTGCGCGTGACGCGCCAGACAATTATAAAATGACGTCTTCCTTCACACTTTAACCTGTGTTAGCCATGTATAAATTAGTCTTAATGCGTCACGGCGAAAGCCAATGGAATCTCGAAAACCGCTTTACCGGCTGGACCGATGTCGATTTAACCGAAGCCGGGCGTGAGCAGGCGCGCAAGGCGGGCGAATTGCTCAAAGAAAAGGGTTATGGCTTCGATTTGGCATACACCTCGGTGCTCACGCGTGCGATTCGTACGCTTTGGCTGGCGCTTGACGCCATGGGGACGATGTATGTACCTGTGCACAATAGCTGGCGCCTGAACGAAAGGCATTACGGAGACCTTCAAGGTTTAAATAAAGCCGAAATGGCAGCCCAATACGGCGACGAACAAGTATTAATTTGGCGTCGCGCTTACGCGATCGCGCCTAATCCAATCGCCTTAGACGATCAGCGTCACCCACGGTTTGATCCGCGGTACGGCAAGCTCACTCCCGAGCAGCTGCCTGCGACCGAGTGCTTGAAAGACACCGTGGCACGGGTGTTACCCTTCTGGAGCGAAAGCATCGCCCCCGCCATTCGTGCGGGTCGGCGCGTGCTAGTGGCCGCCCATGGCAACAGCTTGCGAGCCTTGATTAAACATCTTGATGGCGTCTCAGACGACGAGATCGTTCATCTGAACATTCCCACCGGGCAGCCCCTTGTGTATGAACTCGATCAAGACTTAAAGCCGATTAAGCATTACTACCTGGGCGACCCCGCTGAAATCGAGGCCGCGATGGCGGCCGTTGCGGCGCAGGGCAAGGCAAAAAAGGCTTAAATCCATGCGCCAACTCACGCGGTGGCTGTGTGGGGCGCTCAGTGGGTTAGCGGTCTGTGGTGCTGCTGTTTGCGCCACGACCGCTGAAATTGCTGCAAAACAGGCTCAGGCTGAACGTGAGCGCGTCGAGTTACGTGCTCGAATTGCAAGCTTGCAAAAAGAACTCGACGAGCGTGAAGCCAAACGCAAAGAGGCATCCGACGCGCTGCAAGCCTCAGAGGCTGCAATTTCGGTGATGACGCGGCGGTTGGGCGAGTTAGCCACCCAGTTGCGTCAGGCGCAAGCTGACCTCGACGAATTGCAAATTCAATTCAAGCGACAGTTCGGTATTCTGGTCATGCGGCGCGACGAATTGTCTAACCAATTGCGCAAGCAGTATTCAAGCGGGCTATCGCCCTGGACGGCCCTGTTATCAGGCGATGACCCTCAGCAGATTGGTCGCGATCTGACCTACCTGGATTACATCTCTCGGGCGCGGTCAGCGGCGGTCACCGCGGTCAAGCAAGAAATCGACCGTTTGGCCGAACTCGAGGCAAAAACTGAGTTGCGCAGGCAGGATGTGGTTCGTTTGGTGCAAGAAACCACTGAGCAAAAAACCTTGCTTGACGCGCAAAAGAAAGAGCGAGCCACGGTCTTGGCTCGCCTTGAAGGGCAGTTACAGGCTCAGCGTGCCGAGGCCGCGATGCTTGGCCGTGACGACAAACGCTTGTCTGACTTGGTCGATGACCTTGCCGGGCAACTGCAGGCCGCACGCGAGGCCGCTGAAAGCGCTCGTAAAGCCGAGGTCGAACGCCAGGCCGAGCAAGCTCGCCAAGAAGAGCAGGCGCGGCGGCAGGCGCAAGAAGCAAGCAGGGCCAAAGAACGCCAAGACGCGCAAGCACGGGCCGCCGAGGTGGCGCCTGCGCGCGCACCTGAGAGTCAAGCTGCCGCGGGTGCCGTTGGGGTTGGCCTGAAACCAGGCTTGCGTTGGCCGGTCAAGGGGCAGGTGATGGCCCGCTTCGGCACCGATCGCCCCGAAGGCGGTGTGTGGCGCGGCGTGTTGCTGCGCGCCACTGAGGGCGCCTCGGTACAGGTTGTGGCCTCGGGTACGGTGGTCTACGCAAACTGGTTGCGAGGTTTTGGTAATCTAATCATTATTGATCACGGCGAGCAATATCTGAGCGTCTACGCGTATAACCAAAGTTTGCTTAAGCAAGTCGGCGATACGGTTCAAACCGGAGAGACCATTGCCCTTGCAGGAAGTACCGGTGGACAGGTGGATTCGGCCCTATACTTCGAGATACGGCATCACGGGTCAGCTGTTGACCCGGTTCAGCTTTTGGCGCGCTAAGGTGCGCGGCGCGGCTGCAAGAGGTTGGCTTCAACAGTTTTTAACTCAGGAACGTGCATGGGCACTCGCAAAATACATGGTTTTGGTCTGGTCTCGGTTGGTGTGGTGGCCGGCATCCTGCTCAGCATGGGCATCACCGCGCTGGCGCAGCGCGGCGCACCTCTGCCGCTTGACGAGTTAAGACAATTTTCAAATGTGTTGTCTGCGATTAAAAATAATTATGTCGAACCCGTCACCGATAAAAAACTGATTGATGGTGCGATCGCCGGGATGCTGTCCGATCTTGATCCGCACTCGGCGTATCTGGATGCCGATGCGTTTAAAGAGATGCAAACCGCGACGCAGGGAGAGTTTGGTGGCCTCGGGATTGAAGTCGGTACCGAAGATGGCATGATCAAAGTGATTTCGCCGATCGAAGATACGCCTGCTGCGCGTGCCGGCATTCGGGCGGGTGATTTGATTTCAAAGATTAACGACACGTCAACCAAAGGCTTGTCGCTGACGGACGCGGTCAAAATGATGCGTGGCCCCGTGAAAACGCCGATCACGCTGTCGATCATTCGGCAGGGGCAGGCGCAACCTCTCGTCATCAAAATTATTCGCGATACCATTCGCGTGCGCAGCGTACGCAGCAAATTGCTCGACAACAATATTGGTTACGTGCGCATTGCACAGTTTCAAGAAAAGACCGGTTCAGATCTGGTACGTCATCTCAAGGATCTCAGCGTGAAAGGTGCGCCACGAGCGTTGATTCTTGACCTGCGCAATGATCCGGGCGGCTTATTGAATAGCGCGATTGGCGTGTCGGCGGCGTTTCTCGAGCCGAATGCGCTTGTAGTGTCTACCGATGGCCGTGCGCCCGATTCAAAGCATAAGTATTTAGCGGTGGCGTCAGATTATGCGCGCGGCGAGTCGGATTATCTGTCTGGTTTGCCCGCCTGGGTAAAAACGGTGCCGATGGTCGTGTTGGTCAATGTGGGCTCTGCGTCGGCGTCTGAAATTGTGGCCGGTGCTCTGCAAGACCATAAGCGTGCGACGATCATGGGCAACCGTACCTTTGGTAAAGGTTCGGTACAGGTGATTTTGCCGATCTCTGAAAACACAGCAATCAAGCTGACCACTTCGCGCTACTACACGCCAAAGGGCCGCTCGATTCAGGCCACTGGGATTGTCCCTGATGAAGTCGTGGCCGATACAGCTGAGGGCGATTTATTCAGAGTGCCGCGCGAAGCTGATTTGCAGCGTCACCTCAGTAACCGCCAAAACGAAGCTGAAGTGAAAGGGACTGCCGACCAGCCTCCTTTGGCCGATACCACCAAAATGTTCACGTTTGGCTCGCCTGAAGATTTCCAGTTGCAGCAAGCGATCAATTTCTTAGATGGTAAGCCGTTGCAAAAAGCAGTGGCCTCACCCACCGCTGCGAGCGCTGCTCAGACGAGCGAGGGCGCTAAGACGACCAAATGAACGATGCGCAATTGCTTCGCTATGCCAGACACATTTTGCTTGATGAGTTTGGCATTGAGGGACAAGAAAAACTTCTAGCAGGCAAGGCTTTGGTCGTCGGTGCTGGGGGGTTGGGCTCGCCTGCAGCGATGTATTTGGCCTCGGCCGGTGTGGGCACTATTATTTTGGCTGATCACGACACGGTTGAGATCAGCAATTTACAGCGTCAGATTTTGCACAATACGAGCCGTCTCGGCGATTTAAAAGCCGAATCAGGGCGCGAGACGATGCTCGCACTCAACCCAGATATCGTCGTTCAGACATTGACTACACGCATGGATGCCGAGTCGCTTGATGCGCAGATCGCTCAAGTGGATGTGGTTTTAGATTGCACCGATAATTTTGCGACGCGTCACGCAATCAATCGTGCTTGTGTCAAACACAACAAGCCGCTGGTCTCGGGCGCAGCCATTCGGTTTGAAGGTCAAATTAGCGTATTCGATCCGCGCGATCCGGCGGCACCTTGCTATCACTGTTTGTTTCCTGAGACCGAAGATGTCGAGGCGATTACCTGTGCCTCGACGGGTGTATTTGCCCCGCTGGTCGGCATCATTGGCAGTATGCAAGCAGCCGAGGCGATTAAAGTGTTAGCGCAGGTCGGGCAATCTTTAAAGGGTCAGCTATTGATTCTTGATGCCTTCGAGATGGACTGGCATCGCGTGAAAGTGCAGCGCGATCCTGGCTGCCCGGTGTGTGCCGTGCGTGTCGCTGGCGGCTGAAGGGCCCGCGACTAGAGCGGAGCGACTTAGGGTGAGCGCAAAGGCTGAGGTTGCCAAGAAAATCGCGCAAACACGCGTCATGGGGCTTGTTGACCGTTACCCCAAAATCAGTCTCAGTTGCGCGTCGATATGCGTGGTCGGAGTCGCCTGCCAGCGACTCTGCGCAAAGCGCAGCCAGCTACCTAACACGCAGTGTGTCAACAGCGCCGCCATCGGCGTGATTTCAGTGGTCGCAGCAAGTGTGCCGCTGGTGAGGGCGCTACGCAGCGATTGTTTGAAGGTCGATTCAATGCGCTCGGTAATCTGACTGACGCGGGCTTGTAGTCGCTCGTCTTCAGTGACAAGCGCATCGCCGCTCAGTACGCGTGTCATGCCACGATTGCGTTCGGCAAAGGTCACTAGCATCACTGCTATTTTTCGCGCTTGCTCGACACCATTGGGTTCACTGGCAACGATTTGATTGACCAAGGTGAAAATGGTGGTTTCAATAAACTCAAACAGGCCTTCAAACATTTGCGCTTTACTGGCAAAGTGTCGGTAGAGGGCTGCCTCTGAGCATTGCAGGCGAGCCGCTAAGGCGGCCGTGGTAATGCGAGCTGCCCTAGGTTGCTCGAGCATTTCTGCCAGCATCTGCAGAATCTGATGTTTGCGTTCGCCTGTTTTGGCTGACATGGTCATCTCGCGCAACATGAAGGATTAAACAATCGGGTGTGGCTTATACGCTTCGTAGGGGGCGTTTTTGCAACAATAAGTCGCCAACGCAGTTTACCCGCAAGTCGACAAAATCGGGGCGTCCGTGTTTGAAACGGCCAAAGGACGAACCCGGATGAAAGACGTGAACTGTTCGCAGGCCCGCTTTGCGCGCGCCTCGCAGGTTTTCGACCGTATCTTCGACAAGCACCGCGCGTCTGGGGTGAACGCCCTCGTGGGCCAGGATGTGACGCATTAAGGCGACCGAGGGCTTGGGTCGAAAGCGCCCCAGAAACTGCATTTGTTCAATGCCCCAGAGGTGGTCAAAGCAGCGAAGAATCCCCAGATGCTTGAGGACTGCCCGTGCGTAATGCAATGGCGCATTGGTGACCAAGACTTTGCGGCCAGGCAGGCGATTGAGCTTATCGCGCAACCCTCGCTCGGCTTTGACGAGCGGGGCGACATCAAAAGCGTGACTGCGCTGTAAAAACGCGTGAGGGTCGATGTTGTGATGCCGCACCAAGCCGAGTAGTGTGGCGCCATAGCGTCGATAGTAACGGGTGCGCAACTCGCTTGCTGCTGCCTCATCCAGATTAAGGCTTTCCATGACAGAGGCAGTCATGCCGAGGTTGATTTCGCGAAAAATTTTGTGTGACGTGTCGTGCAGCGTATTGTCGAGGTCAAACAGCCAAACCGGCGATTGTTGCGCTTTTGGCGTCGAGCCTGCAAGCGCAGGCGCGCCTCCTGCTAAGGGCCGATGCACACCCGCCCGGCGCGAGCGCACCGGGGGATGTTGAGGAAACCGCAGCCGAGGCACCTGCTGCTTAGTTCGATGAAATCATGGTGCCAACGCCGCGGTCGGTCAAGATTTCAAGCAACAGACAGTGTGGAACGCGACCGTCTACGATGTGAACGGATTTCACGCCGTTGCGCGCCGCGTCAAGCGCCGATGAAATTTTTGGCAGCATGCCGCCTGAAATCGTACCGTCAGCAAACAAGGCGTCAATTGTCTTGGCCGAAAGTGAGCGCATCAGCTTACCGTCTTTGTCGAGAACGCCTGGAGTATTGGTCATCATCAGCAGCTTTTCGGCGCCCAAGACCTCGGCCATTTTGCCAGCGACGACATCGGCATTAATGTTGTAGGCCAAGCCATCTTCGCCGTAGCCGATTGGTGAGATCACCGGAATAAACTGATCGTCTTGGAGGGCTTTAACCACCGCGGGCTCAACGTGCTCGATGTCACCCACAAAACCAATATCGAGCGGCTTGGAGGGATCTTCTTTGTTTGGCATCAGCAATTTTTTTGCTTGAATCAAACAGCCGTCTTTGCCCGTTAAGCCAACGGCCTTTCCGCCCGCCTCGTTGATCATGAGCACGATGTCTTGCTGCACTTGGCCGCCCAACACCCATTCGACGACTTCCATGGTGTCGGCATCGGTGACGCGCATACCCTGTACAAAGTTACCTTTTTTGCCGATACGGCGCAGAGCCTCGTCAATTTGGGGCCCGCCACCGTGGACCACAATCGGGTTCAAGCCGATCAACTTGAGCAGCACCACATCGTGGGCAAAACTGCGTTGTAAGACCTCTTCGGTCATGGCGTTACCGCCATATTTGATGACGATGGTTTTGCCATGAAAACGCTTAATGTAAGGCAAGCTTTCGGACAAAACTTTTGCAACAACTTCAGGAGGCATCTGTGAAGATTGGGGCTGACTAGTCATAGGGCGTCTGCGACAGTGAAGGCGTGTTGAGGGGAGAGAGGCGTGAGTAAGATCTGAATAATTGTAGTATGCGGCGAACGCATTAGCCTGCGAGTGCTTTTTCGAGCGTACCGCGAAATTCGGCTTTGTTGTACTCGCCTAAATAGCGCTTGATAATTCGACCATTTTTATCAATCAGAAAGGCGGTTGGTGTCAGTTTGACATCACCGAACGC
Organism: Alcaligenaceae bacterium; assembly: GCA_947378965.1. Lineage (GTDB taxonomy): Bacteria > Pseudomonadota > Gammaproteobacteria > Burkholderiales > Burkholderiaceae_B > Zwartia. The sequence continues at coordinate 40,636 of CANCMG010000021.1, forward strand.
TTGAGCGACCTGTCCAACCGTATCGAGCGCGACGGTAAAAGGGAGCTTGCGCGTCTCAACAAAATTGATGACGTAGTTGGCGGGGTCGTACTGCATCGCCACTGCGACGACTTCAAAGCCCTGTGCCTGGTACTTGGTGTAGTTTTCGATGTTATCAGGCATTTGCGCAACACAGGTGACACAGCTGGTCGCCCAAAACTTTACCAGCACGACCTTACCACGCAGTTCGGACATTTTTAACTGCTTGCCCGAGAGCGTCGAAAACGTGACCTCGGGTGCCTGCGCGAGCGGTGTCGCAAAGAGCCAGACGCCCAGCCCACCTAGCGCAACCAAGATTGTCGCGGCGAATAATTTTTTCATTTTATCGGCATGACTTCGACGCCGGCGCCACTGGTTGGCGCCGCAGCGGCTGGGGCCTCGCCTAAGGGCGTTGTATCGCTGCTTGCGCTTTTGTTAAACACGCGATTGGAGTCGTCGAGCTTGTTCGCTTCGGCAGCCGAGACCACTTGAAAAAGCTTGTCAACGCGTTTGACACCGCTGACTTGCGCCGTCGCTGCTGCGGCGAGGTCACCCTCACGCTGGGTGACTAGGCCCATCAAATACACCACGCTGCGGTCTGTCACGACAATAATTGTTCGCGAAGGGATCTCGTTGGTGGTTGCAAGCGTTGTCATCACTTTAGAAGTGATCCAAGTGTCGTTGCTGAGTTCACCAAAGGAGGCGGTTTCTTTAACGACATTGACTTGATTGGAGACGGACTTCACGCTTTGTGTTTTGCGCGCAATTTCAGTCATTTCAGCTTTCCGGTCGTTGCCTAGCGAATCGCCTGTGATGAGCACAACACCATCGTAACTGGTGATGTTGACGCGCACGCTGTCCCCGAAACTTGAGCGAATTGAGCCCGCGACCTTGATTTCGATGGTTTTGTCTTCGACCTGCTGCCCAACCGTGCGGCGATCTACAACCACAATGCCGGTGGTGGCGGCGGCGCCGCCCACCAACAGCGGGACACAGCCTTGCAATAGCGTGCTCGTGCCGACTAAGGCAAAACAGAGTATGAGGGGGCGGACAAAAGGGGCAAGCAGTCTCATGCGGGGTCTCCGAGTAATAGCGTGTCAATGCCGTCGCATAGCAGGTGTAGCAGCAGAATATGAACTTCTTGGATGCGCATGGTGCGCTCGTGTGGGACACACAGATGAATATCGCTCGGCAACAGTAAGTTGCCGAGCGTGCCGCCACCTTTGCCTGTCAGGGCAATCACTTTCATGTCGCGCGCGTGCGCTGCCTCAATGGCGAGTTGCACGTTGACTGAGTTGCCGCTAGTCGAGATTGCGACAAGTACATCGCCTGGCTGACCCAGCGCGGTGATTTGGCGCGCAAAGATCTGATCAAAGCCATAGTCGTTACCCACCGCGGTCAAAATAGAAGTGTCAGTGTTCAGGGCCACGCCAGCGAGTGGCAAGCGGTCGCGCTCGAAGCGACCAACCAATTCTGCAATGAAGTGCTGTGCATCGGCTGCTGAGCCGCCGTTACCGCAAGCGAGCATTTTGGCGTTGTTGGTGACGCAGCCAAAGCACAGGTCAATGGCGCGCAAGAGCGGAGCCGAAAGGACTTGCATGCTGCGCTGAGTGGCGGCCATGTTGTCTTCGAAATGAGCGGTCAGTTTGGCTGCGAGATCCATGATGTACGCGAAAGCTACGAATACTGAATTATCTCACTTATCCTGAGGCAGGCGAACCGCATCGCGATGCCAGACAGCCCCGTCTGGCTCGAAGGCGATGACGTCAAGCCGATACGTTGGCATTTGCCGATCAAAATGACGGCGTACGAGTGTCGGTAGCCACCATTGGGCAGCCCGCAAAAAGCGTCGTTGCTTGGTCGTTGATACGCTTGCCGCAGCTCCGCCAAAGCGCCTCGAGGCGCGCTGCCGTACCTCAATAAACACGAGGGTGGCGCCTTCGCGCACCACCAAGTCAAGTTCGCCCAACGGGCAGGTCAGTTGTCGCCCCAGCAGCTGGCAGCCGGCTTGCTGCACCAGATGCCAAGCCTCCCGCTCGTAGTGATCGCCGGTTTGCTGACGTGCCGTGCGGCGTGGTTCATGGCCAATGGCCTCGGGAACAGGCTTGGCACGCGCTTGCCTGGCAAGCTTGCGCCTACGGGCTTGCAGGGCTTTGCGTTGTGCCTGTTGCGCGCGCAAAAACAAGGCCTCAAGAGGGGACTGATCGGACGTCATAGGCGACTGCGTGGTGGCCATTGGGGTATGGGTTCAGGGAGGGCGGTCCGTTGTAAGCGGTCAGTCGGGCACCGTGCCGACAGGCGGACTACACTGACACAATTCATGTCTTTCGTGTTGCATCATGAGCGAATCTGTCCTACCCGAAGATTTACCCGGCGCTTGGCAACGCATCGCAGAGCGCGTAGACGCACAGTCTTGGCCCACCCATGCGCTCTATGTTGTTGCCACGCCGATCGGCAACCTGGGCGATCTGACCTTGCGTGGCTGGCAGGCGCTCGACCGTGCAGATGTAATCGCGGCCGAAGATACCCGCGCAAGTCGTACGTTGATGGACGCCTGGGGAATCTCTACGCCATTGATTGCGGTTCATCGGCACAACGAAGCGAGCGCGGCGGCAACGATTGTCGAGCGGTTAGAGGCGGGTCAGCGGGTGGCGTTGGTGTCTGACGCGGGGTCACCCGCGGTCAGTGATCCGGGGGGGCGTGTCGTTCAAGCGGTGCACGCAGCAGGCCTAAAGGTCGTACCCCTGCCGGGGCCCAGCGCGGTGATTGCCGCACTGATGGCGACCGGCGTCACCACGGATGCGCATCCAGGCTTTGTGTTTGCGGGCTTCGCGCCGACCAAATCCATGGCGCGTCAGCGCTGGATTCGGACTTGGACGCAACTGCCGGCTGCCACGGTGTTTTACGAGGCACCTCACCGCATTGTTGCCAGTGTGCAAGACTTGCTCGAGGTCTTGGGGCCCGAACGTCAGGTCGCTTTTGCACGCGAACTGACTAAGCGCTTTGAAGAGATTGCGAGCATGCCACTGGCTCAGGCGCCCGGGTGGCTCGCTGCAGACGCTCATCGTGAGCAGGGCGAATACGTGGTGATCGTTTCTGCGCCCGAGGTACAGACCAGTGCCGAACTCGAGCTTGAGGGGGGTGCGGCGATAGACGCTTGGCTCGATGCCTTGCTTGAGTCTGTCTCGGTGCGCGACGCGGCACGGATCGCTGCCAAGGCCACCGGCTTACCTCGCGATACGCTTTACGCCCGCGCGCTCTCGCGCAAGCCTTCTTAAGGTGGCGATAAGCTTGGCGCCACACCAGTCGAAGCTTGTACAGGATTGACCGCTTGCACCGCAGCCTCTCGGCTTGCAAAGGGACCGATTCTGACTCGGTGCAGGTTATTCGTGGTTTGTTCGACCCTGACCGAGGCGCCTAATTCAGCCGGGATTTGATTCAAAACACGTGCGGCGAGCGCCTGAGCCTTGCCCTCATCAGAAAAGGCACCCAGCTGTAAATACATGCTTCCTGGTAACGCTAATCGGGGTGGTATTTCGGCGGGAGGTGGCAACGGTGTAGACCGGGTGGTTGCGGCAGCAACCTCGAGCGTTGCAGGAGCCGATTGCCAGTTGCGGATTTGGTCAGGCGTAAGTCGCTCGACGACGACCTCGGCACTGCCCGGGCTAAGCATGCCTAGTTTGTAGGCGGCGACATACGACAAATCAATCACACGGTCATTTAGAAAGGGCCCTCGGTCGTTGACTCTGACGACGACGCTTTTGCCATTGGCGACTCGCGTGATGCGGGCGTAGCTGGGCAAGGGTAAGGTTGGGTGTGCGGCGGTCATGCCATACATGTTGTAGCGCTCGCCATTAGCGGTCGGGTTGCCATGAAACTTTTTGCCGTACCAAGAGGCGCGCCCTTGAACCTTGTATGGCCCGCCACTGACGTCCGGCGTGTACGTTTTGCCAAACACAACGTAGGGCTTGCTGGTGCTAGGCGTGAAGGGCTCTATCTTTGGTACCGCATCGGGGATGGCATCGAGGTTTGCAGGGGGGTTGGCATCGGGGCCGTCATCTAAGTAATAGCCGCCGGCGCGTCTACCCCCTCCTGAACAGGCCACAAGAAAAACCACAACAAGACATACACCCGCCAGCCGCCCAATGCGGGAGACGGCGTCGTGCATTAGCTTAGTCCAGGCTGGTTGCGATGTCGCACCAGCAATTGCGAGTGTTCAGCGAAATGACGCGCAAGCGCCTCGACCACGTAGACTGAGCGATGTTTGCCACCTGTACAGCCGATGGCCACTGTCAAGTAGCTGCGGGTGTCCTCTGTGTAGCGCGGTAGCCACTTACGGATGAAACCTTCAATATCGGCGACCATCTGCTGCACATCGTCAGAGGCAGCCAGCCAGTTGGCGACAGGTTGGTCGCGGCCTGTGAGTGGGCGTAAGACTGGATCGTAGTGTGGATTGGGTAAACAACGCACATCGAACACCATGTCAGCATCGCGTGGAACGCCGTGTTTGAAGGCGAAAGACTCAAAGGTGAGTACTAAAGGGCTGCGATCAGCTTGTACTAAGTCACGCACCCAGGCACGCAGTTGACCAGGGGTGAGCCCCGAGGTGTCGATCACTTGCCCCTGGCTGCGCAGAGGATCTAAGAGCTCGCGCTCTTGCGCGATACAGTCTTCGAGTGAGAGCACTTTACCCTTTTTGCGCATGCGATCTGAAAGAGGGTGGCGGCGCCGTGATTCAGCGTAGCGCTGCAGTAGGGTCTCATCGGTCGCCTCAAGAAAGACGACGCGCAATTGTGTGGCGCCGGCGCGCAGTGCCGCGATAATGTCGGGCAGGTCGCCGAGCTCATCGGCTGAACGTGCGTCAATCGCAACGGCAATGCGCTCGCCAGCATTGTCGCGACGGGAGGTAATAAATTCGTGCAGAAAGCGCACCGGTAGATTGTCGACACAGGTGTAGTCAGCATCTTCAAGCATGCGCAGCGCCACCGATTTTCCCGAGCCAGAGATGCCGGTAATTAAGACGACGTTGAGCGCGCCCATTTAAGTGTTGCCCTGTGCAATGGCTGCGGCTTGACGTTCCATGAACTCGGTCAGGGTATCAATCCCGCGCAATTTCAGGATGGTGTTGCGCACTGCCGCCTCGACGAGCACGGCTAAGTTACGCCCTGCAGCGACCTGCAGCATCACCTTACGAATTGGACAGCCGAGCAGCTCTTGGGTCATGTCTTGCAGCGGCAAGCGTTCAAACTTGTCTTGGGCTGTTGCGCGCACAAGATGCACGATCAGTTTGAGTTTCATTTTTCGACGCACCGAGGTTTCGCCAAAAATCGTACGGATATTGAGCAACCCTAGCCCCCGCACCTCGAGCATGTTTTGGAGCAGTGCAGGGCAGTGTCCGTCGATCACATGGGGCGAGGTGCGTGAGAGCTCGACGGCATCATCGGCGACTAGGCCATGGCCGCGCGAAATCAACTCAAGGGCTAACTCGCTTTTACCCAAGCCAGATTCGCCGGTAATCAGCACACCTAAACCGAGTACGTCCATAAACACACCATGCACGGTGGTGACGGGCGCCAAACGACGACTGAGGTAAATCCGCAACAAGTCGATGAGTTGTGCGGCGGGTACCGTCGTCGTGAGCAGTGGTACATGGTTGCGTTCGCACTCGTGGATGAGGTCATCGGTTGCAGTTAAGCCATCCGCAATCAGAATCGCAGGGACACCACCCGCCAAGAGCTCTTCGAGGTGATGCACGCGCCGGCGCGAATCAAAGCGCGTGTAGTAAGCCATTTCTTCGCGCCCGAACACTTGAATGCGTGAAGGGTGAATCAAGTTTAAGTGACCGATCAGGTCTGCCGCGGCCATGCCATTGTCTGGGATGCGACGATCTGCGGCTGACTGACCGGCAACCCAATTGAACGGGATGTCTTCAAGATTGTCGTGTACTAGATCTTGCACCGTCAGCATAGCGGCTCCGTGGGGTTAAGCGAGTGTACCTGTCGGTGTTTAGACCAAACCTGTCGTGAGTAGTCGGTGCACCACAGTGGTGTCGGTTTCGCGCGCTAAGGCCAGACGAAAGCCGTCGTCTGAAAACAACTGTGCGACCTCAGCTAGTATATCTAGATGTTGTTGCGCTGCGCTTTCTGGCGCCAGCAGAAAGAGAAGTTGATTGACGGGTAGTCCGTCAGGCGCTTCAAAGGCGATTGGGTTGGCCAGCCTAAAAAAAGCGGCTAACGAGTGTTTGAGCCCTTTGACGCGTCCGTGTGGCACGGCAATGCCGGCCCCCAGCCCTGTCGAGCCCAGGCGTTCGCGCGCGAACAAACTTTCGTAGACGGCAGCTCGCTCAAGCCCGTGCTGGTTTTCAAACAACAGACCGGCTTGTTCGAACACCCGCTTTTTACTGGTAACCGCCAGTTCAAGCACAATATTTTCGACCGGCAAGATGCGTGACAAAAGTTTCATGAATTGATTATATGACGCGGTATTTGAAGTGCGAGCGACGGTCTGGCAGGCTTGTTCAACCAAGTCTATTTGCAACCAGTCGATTTTTTGGGGATGTTGGGGCGCTGAAAAAGCTTGCCCCCAAGTTGCAAGGCATTGACTTGGGGGCCGTTTAGCTTGGCACCGCTAGAAGTTAGAACTTATACCGTTTCAAATAGCTGACGCTTGGCGGCGATGTGGTGGTGGTTTTGAGTGCGATCTTTATGTTGAATAATCTTGCGATCAATTTTATCGACGAGTAAGTCGATTGCGGCATAAAGATTATCAGCCAAGGCTTCGCAGTGAATGTCTTTGCCGCGGACATGCAGTGTGATTTCGGCTCGGTGTTTTAAAGGCTCGACCGAGAGCATGACTTGGATGTCAATGACGTGGTCAAAATGACGCAAAACACGTGCCGTTTTGCTGTGGATGTATTCACGTATTGCAGGGGTAACGTCTAAATGGTGACCAATAATGCTTAGGTTCATAGCGTACTCTCCAAAAAAGTGCTGGGGTGCGCGGATGCGCGAAAAGGACGTCTAGGCGGACCTCGTTTTTGAGTGGATAACAGTTTAAGTTTAGTCAGATCGCGCCGAAAATCAAGCGGAAAAGACACTTTTATGTCACGTTGAAGGCAAATATTTTGAGCATAGTTGTGCTCGCGCAAGCTCTGGCCTAAAAAGGCTGTTACATCTTGAAATGCTCGCCTAAGTAAACCTTGCGCACCGAGGCGTCGTTGATGATGTCCTCGGGCTTGCCAGTGGTCAGAACTTTACCTTCGCTGATAATATAAGCGCGGTCACAAATGCCCAAGGTTTCGCGTACGTTATGGTCGGTAATCAAGACGCCGATTCCTCGGCTTTTCAGAAAGCGTACGATTCGCTGGATTTCGATCACAGCGATTGGGTCAACGCCGGCAAACGGTTCGTCGAGCAAAATAAAGCGTGGGCGTGTGGCCAGTGCGCGCGAGATCTCAACCCGGCGTCGTTCGCCCCCAGAAAGCGAGAGTGCACTGTTACGCCGGATGTGTGTAATTTGTAGCTCTTCGAGCAGCGAGTCGAGCTGCTGTTCGATCATCATCTTCGAAAACTTTTTGCCTTCATGATTAATTTGAAGCTCGAGCACGGCACGAATGTTTTCTTCGACGGTCAGGCGTCTGAATACAGAGGCGTCTTGTGGAAGGTAAGACACGCCACGGCGCGCACGCTGATGAATCGGCATGCTGCTGATGGGTGTGTCGTCGATCTCGATGCGGCCAGCGTCTGCTGCGACCAGGCCGACGATCATATAAAAACTGGTAGTTTTGCCAGCACCGTTTGGGCCAAGCAGACCAACCACTTCGCCACTATTAACCGAGAGCGATACGTCTTGCACGACCATCCGTCCGCCATACGACTTGCGTAAACCGGTCGCGCTCAGGCGCCCCGGAGTGAGTTGTTCGGAGGGGGTTGTCGAACCGACTTCGTTTGTTGTGTGCATGAGGCCAGAATTTAAGGGCGAGCAGGGGCGGGTTGACGTCGCGTGCTCGCAGCAGGCGCTGCTGGTGTAGCCGCTGGGGAGCTTGGGTCGGCCACAGGTAGGCCAGCCTCTTTTGCCTTGCACTCTGCAACGGCGGCATCGGCCCGTGCGCGAGGTTGCGCGACCGAACGCACGCGTCCACCGCTATTGGCCGAGTCTGGGCCAGAAAACGCCTCGTAGACATCGGTTTTTTGGCTGTAGCGCACGCGTTCGCCACTGACGGTGTCAAAGTGCTGACCACAAATGTAACGCGTCACAACAGCCTGACCGATCAAGTCAAAGGTTTCGGTCTTGCTGTTGTATTCTGCGCGTACGCCGACCCCTTCAAGGACTTCGTAGACTTCGGGGCGTGCCTGCCGTATCAATACTCGTTTGCCAGGTTTTACCGTCCCGGTGCCGTATTGAAAACCTTCAGCGTCTTCGCGCAGATGCAGGGCATCTGCATTCATGGACATGAGCCCGCGCGTCATCACCACGTTGCCGGTAAAGGTGCTTTCGCGCTTGGTGTCGTCAAAATGTAAAGTGTCTGACAAGATCGTGGTCGTGGGCTCTTCTTTTGGCGCTAAGGTAGCGGTTGAAGAGGGTTTTTTTTGAGCCTGCGCCACGCCTAGCAGGGTGCACAGGCCAAGCGCTAGCAACAAGCGAATCACGCGGTGAGAGTAAAGGTCAATCATCATCGTTTGGGCCGTGTAGCAGCGGGTTCAGTGGCATCGGTTTTATCTTTTGGTGCAATTTCAACGTCGGTTGATTTAAACACGTCTAGTTGCTGGGTGGCATTGTTATAGCGCATACCCGTTCCGCTCATACGCGAGCGCCCACTGGTTGCAATCGCAGGCAGGTCTGTATAGGCAAGGTCTTTTTTGATCAACAGGGTGACCTCATCGCTGCGAAAGTTTAGTGGCTGGCGCTCGGCGTCAGCGAGCCTGAGCAATATCGCATCGCCCTTCATCACGATGCGATCGCCCTCGTCAAATACCGTGGCGGTGCGTGAGGTGGCGATGGTGAGCGGGTTATCCGCTTTTAGGCCAAACGCGCGCGGGCGGATCACGTCATAAGATTGATCGTCTGGAAAGTGTTCCATCAGATCGCCTTCAAGGCGATGAATCACCAAGCCTTTATCGTCGGTGCGCACCAATACAATTTGTGTGGCCCAGTGGTCACGCTCGTGTGTCAGTCTGACAGGGGGGTCAATCTCAACCGCGCGTTGAGAATAATCGGAGGCCCACCAGGTGCCGAGCACCAAAGAGGTGAGGATTACCAGCGAGACGATAATCGCAAAGCGTTCTTTCATGGGGCGACCATCACTGCACCGGGCCCGTGCCTAACAGCCCGGGTTGGAAGAAGGCGCCAAGGCGCTGTTGGGCAGCCAAGATGAGATCGCAGCACTCTCGAGCGGCCCCGTGGCCACCGTGCCGCTCTGAGACCCAGTGCGCCGCCTGCGTGATGTAGGTCGGTGCATTAGGCACTGAGGCTGAAAACCCAGCGCGCTGCATCGCGGGCAAATCAATCAGATCGTCGCCCATAAACCCCGTTTGCTCAAGCGCGACGCCAAATCGCGTGAGGAGCTCGGTTAGTACCGCCCCCTTATCGCGGACGTTTTGCATCACGGCACCTAAGCCTAACTCGGCAGCGCGCCGGGCGATGATCGGGCTCTCGCGACCAGTCACTAAGGCAACTTGAATCCCGCTGACTGCGAGCATTTTTAAGCCATGGCCGTCTAAGGCATGAAAGCGTTTCAGAGTTTCGCCCTGCTCGGTATACCAGAGCCCTCCGTCAGTGAGCACCCCGTCGACATCGAACACCATGAGCTTGATCCGCTGCAGGCGTGCACGTAC